>JAOPYO010000124.1 GCA_025964575.1 Actinomycetes bacterium | reverse complement strand
GACCGTCAAGCCCTTGACCCCGAAGGTCTCCAGGTCGGCCTACACCTCATCGAGCTTGAACGGCTTGATGACCGCTGTGATCAGCTTCATGCGTCCGCCTCCACCTTCGTCGCCGCAGCGTCAGCGGCCGGTGCCGTGACCGCGGCCAGGGTACCGCCGCCACTGTGCCCGGGAGCGAGGTCGTACGCGCTCTCAGCGTGGACGGCGATGTCGATACCGGCGACCTCGTCATCCTCGCTGATCCGGAAGCCCATCGTCTTGTCGATGATCTTGCCGATGATCCAGGCCATCGCGAAGGAGTAAAGACCGATCACAGCCGGAGCGAGCGCCTGCAGGCCCAGCTGCTTGAGGCTGTGGGAACCGTAGAGGAGACCCTGGCCCTGCTTCGTACCGGCGACCGGGTAGCGGGACAGGATGCCCAGCGAGACGGCGCCGATGATGCCGCCCACCAGGTGGACACCGACCACGTCGAGCGAGTCGTCGTACTTCAGCTTGTACTTGAGCCCGACCGCGTAGGCGCAGACCGCACCGGCGATGACGCCGAGGAGAACGGCCGCCCAGGGGTCGACGAAGCCACAGGCAGGGGTGATGGCGACCAGGCCGGCGACTGCGCCCGAGGCGACACCCAGCGAGGTCGCGTGGCCGTCACGGAGCTTCTCGACGACGATCCAGGCACCGGCCGCGGCGGCGGTCGCGATCTGGGTGTTCATGAACGCCAGACCCGCGGTGCTGTCGACGGCGAGCTCGGAACCCGCGTTGAAACCGAACCAGCCGAACCACAGCAGACAGACGCCCAGGAGCGTGTAGCCGAGGTTGTGCGGCCGCATCGGCTCCTTCGGCCAGCCCTTGCGCTTACCGAGCACGAAGGCGAGGGCGAGCCCCGCGGCACCCGCGTTGACGTGAACCACGGTGCCACCGGCGAAGTCCTCGACGCCCCACTGGCTGAGCCAGCCGCCGCCCCAGACCCAGTGCGCGACGGGGAAGTAGACCAGCGTCGCCCATGCGATCGAGAAGACCACCCAGGCACCGAACTTGGTTCGGTCCGCGATCGCACCGCTGATCAGCGCCACGGTGATAATGGCGAACGTCAGCTGGAAGGCGGAGAAGACCAGGCTTGGCATGCCCGTGCCATCGGTCTTCGTGGCGGTGGTGACCAGGCTCTGTAGCCCGACCTCCTTGACGCCACCGATGAACTTGTTGAGCGTGTCGTTGCCGTTCGTGCCGAACGCGAACGCGTGGCCGTAGAGGACCCACGCCATGCTGACCGTGATGATGCTGACGAAGGACATCATCATCATGTTGAGCACGCTCTTGGCCCGGGTCATGCCGCCATAGAAGAACGCCAGGCCTGGCGTCATCAGCAGGACGAGCGCGGTGGCCGCGATCATCCACGCAGTCGTACCGGTATCGATCTTCATCTCGGAGAGAGTCCTCCCTGACGCGGTTGTTGGACTGCTCAGAGATTCCGGTGTCGCGGTTTCACCTGCGAGGCTCTCGTGTTTCGGTCATGTGAAACCCCATCATCGAGTGTTTCGTGTATGTTTCACACACTTCACACCTGGCACGTTCCACCCGTGAGAGTTCCCAAATTTCGTGTGATCTCTCCCATGGGCCAGTGTTTAGTCTCCGAGAATGGCGTCGACGAAGGCCTCCGGCTCGAACGGAGCAAGATCGTCCGGCCCCTCACCGAGACCGATGAGCTTGACCGGGACGCCGAGCTCGCGCTGGACGGCGATGACGATGCCGCCCTTCGCGGTGCCGTCCAGCTTGGTCAGCACGATCCCCGTGACATTGACGACCTCGGCGAAGATCCTGGCCTGCTGCAGGCCATTCTGCCCAGTGGTGGCGTCCAGGACGAGCAGCACCTCGTCCACCTCGGCCTGCTTCTCGACGACCCTCTTCACCTTGCCGAGCTCGTCCATCAGGCCGGTCTTGGTGTGCAGTCGCCCGGCCGTGTCCACGATGACGGTGTCGACCTTGGTCTCGATGCCCTCCTTGACGGCCTCGAACGCCACGCTGGCGGGATCCCCCCCTTCCGGACCACGGACGACCTCGGCCCCCACCCTGGTGCCCCAGGTGATGAGCTGGTCGGCGGCGGCGGCCCGGAAGGTGTCGGCGGCCCCCAGGAGCACGGTGCGGCCGTCGCCGACCAGCACCCGGGCCAGCTTGCCGCAGGTCGTGGTCTTGCCCGTGCCGTTGACCCCGACGACGAGCACGACGGCCGGCCGGTTCCCGTGTGGCGCGGTGTGCAGGGTCCGGTCCAGGTCCGGGCCGATCTGGGCGATGAGCTCGCCCTTGAGCAGCTCCCGTACCTCCTGCGGGCCACGGCTGCCCAGCACCTTGACCTTGGTACGGAGGTCGTCGACGATCTGCCGGGTTGGTACGACGCCCACGTCGGCGGTGATGAGGGTGTCCTCGATCTCCTCCCACGCGTCGTCGTCCAGCGCGTCCCGGGAGAGCACGGCCAGCAGGGTCTTACCGAAACCGCCCTGGGACCGGGCCAGCCGCGCGCGCAGCCGGACCAGCCGGCCCGCCGACGGCGGCGGCAGCTCGATCTCTGGTGCGGGCGGGGCCACGGTGACAGGCCCCGGCGCCGTCGCGACCGTCGCCCCCTGGTCCTCCTCGGTGACCGTGGCGCCACCTGGACGCGTCTCCACAGGGGTCTGGGTGGGCGGCGGAAGCGTACGGCGGCCGGGCCGCAAGAAGAGCACCCCGCCGACAACGACGGCGAGCACGGCCAGGGCGACGATGAGGATCACATATTCCATAGCGTCCCCAAGTCTGTCACAGCCTGTTCGCAAACCTCTGTGGTCTGCGTGCAGCCCCCTTCTCGGGGGTTCCCTTCCTCCTTCGCCTGGATTCAGGCGGCGTGGCGGGTTCGCGCCGTGGGCGGTCCCTTAGCGGTGGCATCAGTGGTGGCATGCCGGTGACGCTGGGGGGCGCCAGTGACTTCCAACACACAACCGGTTTACAAACAGGCTCCAGATAGGAACGCAGGTGGGTGCGGTCGGCGGACACCTCACCTGTGGGCAGGGGAACCGCCGCAGCCGTCACTACGCGTCGCCCGGGTCAGGAGGCGGGCTAGGAGGCGGGCTCGGGCTCACGGAGCCGCTGGCTGACGACCTGGGTGACACCGTCCCCGCGCATGCTGACGCCGTAGAGGGCGTCCGCGCCCTCCATGGTGCGTTTCTGGTGCGTGATGATGATCAGCTGCGAAGATTCACGCAGCTCTTCCAGGACGCCGAGCAGCCGCTGGGTGTTGGTGTCGTCCAGCGCCGCCTCGACCTCGTCGAGCACGTAGAACGGCGAGGGCCGGGCCCGGAAGATCGCCACCAGGATGGCGACGGCCACCAGCGACCGTTCGCCGCCGGACAGCAGCGACAGCCTCTTGACCTTCTTTCCCGGGGGCCGGGCCTCGACCTCCACACCGGTGGTGAGCATGTCCTCCGGCTCCGTCAGGGTCAGCCGGCCCTCACCGCCTGGGAAGAGCCGGGCGAAGACCCGCTCGAACTCCCGCGCGGTGTCCTCGAAGGCCGCGGCGAACACCTGCTGCACCCGGTCGTCGACCTCCTTGACCACGGTCAGCAGGTCCCGCCGGGTCTTCTTGAGGTCCTCGAGCTGTGAGGTGAGGAAGGCATGGCGCTCCTCCAGCGCGGCGAACTCCTCCAGGGCGAGCGGATTGACCTTGCCCAACAGCGTCATCTGCCGCTCGGCGGCCTTGGCCCGCTTCTCCTGAATGGCCCGGTCATAGGGCTCCGGAAGCGCGTCCGGGCCCGCCTCGGGACCGGGAGGGATGAGCTGGTCGGGTCCGTACTCGGCGATGAGGCCCTCGACCTCCATGCCGTACTCCTCGAGCGCCCGCTCCTCCATCTGCTCGAGCCGCAGGCGCTGCTCCGCGCGGGCCACCTCGCTGCCGTGCACGACGTTGACGAGCCGCTCCAGCTGACTCGACAGTTCGCGCACCTGGGTGCGGACGACCTTGAGTTCGGCGTCACGGCCCGCCCTGGCCCGCTCGGCGGCCTCCCGCTCGGCGATGGCGGCGGTCAGGGACACCTCGATCCGGTGCAGCGCCAGCCTGCTGCCTGTCCCGACCGCCTTGGCGATGCGGGCCTCGCGCTCCAAGCGCTTTCTGCGGATCTGTGCTCTGGCGCGCTCCTCCCGCTCGCGGTGGGCGCCGCGTTCCAGCGCGTCGGCGCGTCCGGCGATCGCCTTGACCCGCTCCTCGGCCGTACGGACCGAGAGCCGCGCCTCCATCTCGGCCGAGCGCAGCTCCTGGCACCGGGCGTTCAACTCGTCCCGTTCGCCGCCGTCGAACTCGTCGAAGGTCTCGGTCTCAGCCTCGGCCATGGCGAGCCGCTCCTCGAGCTGGTCCATCGCCTGGACGTCACGCTCGCGGGACTCACCGGCGGCATCCGCGGCCTTGGTCAGACGTTCGACCTCACCCCTGGCGGCCCGGACCCCGGCCTCCAGCCGCGCCGCGGCCTTGGCCTCCTGAGCGGCCTTGGCATCCGCGTCACGGAGCCGGGCCCGCACCCGGTCCAGGGCGGACTGCGCCTGGTTGACGACCGACTGGGCCTGGCCGGCCGCCGACTGGGCGGCTTCCAGCTCGGCCTGGGCCTGCTGTTCGGCGGCGGTCGCCAGAGTCAGCGCCTCGGCCGTCCCCGCCGCCGTCGCCTGGGCGGTGGCGAGATCCCCCGTGGCCTGGTCGAGGGTGGCACGCATCTGCAGCAGGCTCTGCCCTCCGCCCACACCGCCGCTCTGCGCCCAGTGCGCGCCGAGCAGGTCCCCCTCGCGGGTCACCGCCCGCAGGCCGGGCTCGGCCGCCACCAGTGCCTTGGCCTCGGCCAGATCCCCGACGACGACCACACCATGCAGCAGGTGCCGCAGGGCGTGCCGTACGGACTCCGGCACCGTGATCAGATCCAGCGCGTACTCCGCTCCGCCCGGAAGCACGTCCCGCGGACGCTCGGACGACGGACCGGCACCGACCACCAGGCCGGCTCGCCCGGCGTCACTGTCACGCAGCAGCGTCAGCGCGGCCTCCGCCGTGGCCAGCGAACCGACCGCGACGGCCTCGGCGGCGGCGCCCAGCGCGGCGGCGACCGCCACCTCGGCGCCGGGCTGCACGGTGAGCAGTGACGCCATCGTGCCGAGCACGCCCTCGAGACCGGCTCCGAGCAGCACCTCTCCGCCATCGGCGGCACTACCAAGGCTCAGCTGGAGCGCCTCGATCCGGGCCTGCAGGGAAGCCACCTGGCGTTGCGCCTGTTGATCGGCGGCGCGAGCGGTGGCGATGGCCTCCCGGGCCTGCCGGACGGCCTGCGTCGGGCCGTTGACCGACTCGCGTGACGTCTCGGCGGCGCTCCTGGCCTCGGCGAGGGCCTCCTGCGCCATCTCATGGTCGGCGGCGAGCTCGGGATCCTCGACGATCTGCGTGTCGTACGCCTCGTACTCGGCCTGGACCGCGTCGGCCCGCTCCTCGGCCTCGGCACGGGCGGTGGTGAGCCGGCCGATCTCGGACTCCCCCGCCTGGACCTTGCTGCGCAGCGCCTCCACCTGGCCGCGCAGCCGGGCCAGCCCCTCGCGGCGGTCGGCGGCGGCCCGGGCTGCGGCCTGCAGCCGACGTTCCTCCTCCTTGAGGGCCCCCTCGGCCTCGGTGCGTTCCCGTACGGCTCCGGTCAGCCCCTCCTGCGCCTCCTCGAGCAGCTCCCGCAGCACTTCTTCCTGCTCGCGGATCTCGGCGGCCTCGCGCTCCATGTCCTCA
The DNA here is from genome assembly GCA_025964575.1 of Actinomycetes bacterium. Lineage (GTDB taxonomy): Bacteria > Actinomycetota > Actinomycetes > Streptosporangiales > Streptosporangiaceae > Actinomadura_E. The sequence continues at coordinate 5,671 of JAOPYO010000124.1, read as the reverse complement.
GGGTCGCGGCCCCGGCGCTCCTCCCGGCGGCTCTCGGCGGCGTGCCGGTGCCGTTCGGCGGCGACGTCGGCGACGCCCTTGAGCCGTTCCTTGAGAGAGGAGAGCTGGAACCAGGTGTCCTGGACACGGGCCAGCCGGGGGGCCTCGGCCTGATCCTCGGCCTCCAGTTCGGCCTCACGGGTCTGCCCGTCGTGCAGTGCCTTCTCGACGGCGGCGCGCCGCTCCCGCACCGCCGCCTCGTCCGCGGCCTCTTCCTGGAGCTTGCTGCGCATGGTCAGCAGATCGTCGGCGAGCAGCCGGAGCCGGGAGTCGCGCAGCTCGGACTGGATCGTGGCGGCCTTGCGAGCGATCTCGGCCTGCTTGCCGAGCGGCTTGAGCTGGCGGCGCAACTCCCCGGTGAGATCCTGCACCCGGGTCAGGTTGGCCTGCATGGCGTCCAGCTTGCGGAGCGCCTTCTCCTTGCGTTTGCGGTGCTTGAGGACGCCTGCGGCCTCCTCGATGACCGCGCGCCGGCCCTCTGGCCCGGAGTTCAGGGCCGCGTCGAGCTGGCCCTGGCCGATGATGACGTGCATCTCGCGGCCGATGCCGGAGTCCGACAGCAGTTCCTGCACGTCCAGCAGCCGGCAGGGGTCCCCGTTGATGGAGTATTCGCTCTGCCCCGACCGGAACAGCAGCCGGCTGATCGTCACCTCGGAATAGTCGATGGGCAGCGCGCCATCGGCGTTGTCGATGGTGAGGACGACCTCGGCGCGGCCCAGCGGCGGCCGGCTGGCGGTGCCGGCGAAGACCACATCATCCATCTTGCCGCCGCGCAGCGACTTGGCGCCCTGCTCACCCATCACCCAGGCGAGCGCGTCGACGACGTTGGACTTGCCCGAGCCGTTGGGGCCCACGACACAGGTGATGCCGGGCTCGAACCGCAGCGTGGTCGAGGACGCGAAGGACTTGAAACCCCGCAGCGTCAGGCTCTTGAGATACACCTGCGCGCTCTCCTCGTCCTCATGCCTTGGGAGCGACCTCCCCCGAATTCTGTGTCAGCTGAGCCACACTATGTGAACGACCTGGCCCAGTACGTTGAACGATACCGGTCCGGGAACCGCCCGCCGGAGATTCGAGCTGCGGCTGCTGTTCCCAATGTGCCATGATCCGCCCGTATGAGTGGTCTACCCCGGCAAACAGCGGTGTCACGGCGTGCTCTTCTCGTCACCGGACTCGCCGGGCTGGGATGCCTGGGCGCCGCAGGACTCGGCGTCGGCCTGGTCGAGACAGAGGTGCTGCCGGGCAAGCTCAGGCTCGACCGGGCTCTGGGCCGGTGCGGCGACGCTCCGCCGGTCCCGGCGGAGACAGCGGTCCTCCAAGCGCAGACCTTCCGATCGGCCGCCCGCGGCAAAGACGTGAACCTGCTGGTGATGACGGCGCAGGCCGCCGTGAAAGGGCTGCCGGTTGTGATCCTCCTGCACGGTCTGGGCGGGAACGCCCGTGCGGGCCTCGGCCTTCGCCTCGACCGCCATCTCGCCCATGTGGTCGCGCGGGGAACACCACCCTTCGCACTGGTCGCAGTGGACGGCGACGACACGTACTGGCATCCGCGGGCGAGCGGCGACGACCCACAGAAGATGATCACTGATGAGGTGCTGCCGCGGTTGCGCAAGCAAGGCTTCCGGACAGACCGGATCGGCCTGCTGGGCTGGTCGATGGGCGGATACGGCGCGCTGCTCCTCGCCCAGACCCTGGGATCCTCGCGGGTGGCCGCCGTCGCGGCGTCGTCGCCGGCGGTCTTCTCCTCTTATGCGAACGCCAAGGCGACCAACGCCCAGGCCTTCGATGACGCGGCGGACTTCGCACGTCATGACGTGTCGGCCGGGCTGAACCGGCTGGACGGGGTCTCGACCTGGATCGACTGTGGGCACAGCGATCCCTTCGCCGACGTCACCGGGCGGCTCCGGTCCCGGCTGCACCAACCGGCGGGCGGGCTGTTCGAGGGCTGCCACGACGGGTCCTACTGGGGCAGACGAGCGCAGGGGCAGCTCACCTTCCTCGGGCGGCACCTAGCGTGAAGCGATCCCGGCAGATCTACCCGGGAAATGGGACATTTCAGGACAAAACAAAAGGGACGCCATAAACGGCGTCCCCGTGTTATGCGTTTCCTGCGTTGTGCGCAGACATCAAGTCAGCGCCGGTTCACGATCCTTCAAGATCAGCACATCGTCCTGATCCACCGATGCCAGTACGTCGTTCTCCGACTGAAGCCGTACGAGCTCGGCTTCGAGATCCCGGACACGCCGCTGGAGACGCCGCATCTCTGCGACCATCCGGGGGTCGGGACCGCCGACGTGGCCAAGTAGAGCCTTCGCCATGATTTAGGGTCCTCCACGCTGAGTAACCAGCAGGAACCGCGCACGAAGAGAGAATCTCAAGTCGATGCGCGTATCATCTAGAGTCGCACCAGCTGGTGTGTCGGTCAAGACGGACATCACATGCCGGTAACAACATGTCTCCCTAAGTTTAGCACTTACGAGCCCGATTCCCGTACCCGCTCACCTTTCGAGGAAATCGACCAGGTCACCGCGGGGTTCACTCCAGCGTTCGACCACTCCGGAGACCCGTCCAGGGGTCCCAGGCGCTTGCAGCAGCTCAAGCAGCCGTTCGCAGAGGGCCCGCGGCCCCTCTGCGATCACCTCGACCCGCCGGTCCCGCAGATTGGTGGCGGAGCCGACCAGGCCGAGTTCGAGCGCCCTGGCCCGCACCCACCAACGGAACCCGACCCCCTGCACCTGACCCCGCACCCATGCGGTCAGCCGAACCGTCTCATCGGGGCCTTCCGAAAAGGCGCCCATCCCCACCTCGTCCACGGAAACCGATCGTAGGACCTCGCCAGGCAATCGACGCCGCGGCGATGACATGATCCCGGTCAAAGACGGGGGCGGCGGGGGCGCGGCTGGCACGTGGGACAGCTGTAGGACGAGCGGTTCATGAAGACATCGCGGCGGATAGGGGTGCCGCACCGCCCGCAGGGCTCATCCTGACGCCCGTAGGCGTTCAGCGAGCGGTCGAAATAGCCGCTCTCCCCGTTGACATTGACGTAGAGGCTGTCGAAGGACGTGCCACCGACCTCGAGAGCCGCCCCCATGACCTCCCGTGCGGCCGTCAGGACCCGGGCGACCTCCGCCCTCGTGAGGGTCTCGGTGGGACGGGCCCAGTGCAGCCGAGACCGCCACAGCGCCTCGTCCGCATAGATGTTGCCGACGCCGCTGATCAGTGACTGGTCCAGCAGCGCGCGTTTGATCCCGGTATGCCGCCGCCGAAGCGCCTGGAAGAACACCTCCTCGTCGAAGGCGTCCTCGAGTGGGTCCGGTGCGATGTGCGCGATGGCCTCCGGCACGCTTCGCTCCGCCCCGGCACACTCGGCCCCGACATGCTCCGCCGCGATCGTACGAGCGGTATCCGCTGCCGTGCGAGCCCTGCCGGCAGGCGTACGAGCCGTACCGACAGGCGTACGAGCCGTACGGGCGAAGACATCGGCGACCAGGTCGTCGACCATGAGATGGCCGAAGGTCCGCTGATCGACGAAGCGCAGATCCAGCCCGCCGTCGGTGAAGGTGATCCGTACCCGCAGATGCTTCTCGAAGGGCTGATCAGGCTCACCGACGAGCAACTGCCCGCTCATTCCCAGGTGCGCCAGCAACGCCTCCCCTCCGTGATCACGCGATCCTTCGTCGATCGATTGCATGATCACGGAGGAGGGAGGGTCGTCGAGCGGGACCCAGAGATACTTGCCGCGGCGGCGCGGTGCGAGCAGCCGGCGGCCGGTCAGCCGGGCGGCGAAGTCATCGGGACCGGCCGGATGCCGCCGGATCGCCCGCGGATGCAGAACCTCGGCCGACTCGACCGTACGGCCGGTCACCCAGCTCTCCAGTCCCCGCCGTACGACTTCGACCTCGGGAAGCTCAGGCATTCGAGTTCCGGTCGGGCAGGACGACGGCCTGCGCGGCGATCACACGGCTACCGTCGTGGGTGAGTGCGGGAGAGCCGTAGAGCTCGTAGCCCTCTGCGAGAAGACCACTGATCCGCTCGCAGAACTCGGCATCATCCGGTCCGGTGATCAACCGGTAGCGCAGGGGGTCGTGATTCGCCATACCGGAAGACTAGGGCTGATCCTCACCAGGCTCGGCAGCCGGTTGGGGGCCGGGCTCGCGCTCCCGCTTGATGGCGAGCTCGCGGATGGAGGTCCAGGCGGCCTCGGCCGCGTGCTGCTCGGCTTCCTTCTTGCTCCGGCCCTCGCCGGAACCATAGGTCTGCCCGCCCACCCGCACCGAGGCGCGGAAGGTCTTCTGGTGGTCGGGGCCGCTCTCGTCGACGTGATAGTCGGGGACCCCGAGCTCCTCGGTGGCGGTGAGCTCCTGCAGCGAGGTCTTCCAGTCGAGCCCGGCGCCCAGGCTCGCGGATCTGTCGATCAGGCCGTCGAACAACCGGTGGACGAGGTCCGAGGCCTCGGCGAGCCCCAGGTCGAGATAGACCGCGCCGATCAGTGCTTCCAGCGTGTCGGCGAGGATCGAGGACTTGTCGCGGCCACCGGTGCCCTCTTCGCCACGGCCGAGCCGGATGTGAGAGCCGAGATCGAGGCTCCGGGCCACCCCCGCGAGGGCTCGCATGTTGACCACCGCGGCCCGCAGCTTGGCCAGCTGCCCTTCGGGCAGGTCGGGGTGCCCTCGGTACAGGGTGTCGGTGACGACCAGGCCCAGCACCGAGTCGCCGAGGAACTCCAGGCGCTCGTTGGTGGGCAGCCCACCATTCTCGTAGGCGTACGAGCGGTGGGTCAGCGCCCGCTCGAGCAACGCGGCATCGAGCCGCACGCCAAGACCGCGCTCCAACTCGGCGCGATCGGACAGAGGTTCGGGAATCTTGGTGCTCACGTGTCCTCCTCGTAGGTCGGCACCACGTCGTGGGCCTGTCGCTACGGCGAGTGACATGTACGACAGCGTTGCGACCGCCACGCCGGGTGTCGGCGAGGTGTCGCGAAGACCACGCACGTGAAAGAGGTTCCACGAAGACGAGGTGCGCGCCGGCGAGTCGATCCTCCGGCGTACACCACGGCCTCGGGCGGCCCCGTCACCCGCTCAACGGGATGAGGTCACGTTGGGGGCGGTCCGCCCCTAACGCGAGAACGGAAGGACTGCATGATCACGCGATCCACCGCGCCCATGGGGCGCGATGCGCTGCGTGATCATGCAATCCTGCCTCTGTCCATGGGTCAGGACACCTCGATGACCTGACGCCGGTCGTACGTGCCACAGCTGGCGCACGCGGTGTGCGGCAGCTTGGGCTCGCGGCACTGCGGGCAGGCGACCAGGGTCGGCACAGTGGTCTTCCACTGCGAACGCCGGTGCCGCGTGTTGCTCCGCGACTTCTTCCGCTTCGGGACGGCCACTTCAGCCCTCCTGGCTTTCTTCTCGTAGATCAGTGATGCCCTGCAGAGCCGCCCACCGGGGGTCAACGGCGTCGTGACGGTGGTCCGGACCGGCATCCGCCAGCTTTACACCGCACTCCGAGCACAGGCCGGGACAGTCGTCCCGGCACAGCGGGGACAACGGTAGCGCGAGCACCACCGCGTCCCGGAGCACCGGCTCGAGATCGATGAAATCTCCTTCGAGGCGGCGTTCGTCCTCCTCGG
>JAOPYO010000102.1 GCA_025964575.1 Actinomycetes bacterium | reverse complement strand
TCCTCGATGGGCAGCAGCGGAACCTCCGCCCTGCGGACGTCCACCCGGTAGGAGGTCGACATCGAGGTGTAGTGCCGCAGGTTGAGCGACCCGCGGAGGATTCCGGCGAGGAAATGCGGGTCTATCCGTTCCGGGTCCGGCCGCAGGACGAAGAGATGCCGTCCCACCATGACCCCGCCCTGCTCTTCCACCCGAGCGACTGGAGCCCGTACAAGCGACGGCACCAGCACATCGCCGGGCTCGGTCACCGGAAGACCGGCGTCGCGGTCCTTCAAACGCGCCGAGGGTGGAGTCCCCTGGACCACGTCCTGGGCGGTCAACACCAGCGGCCCTTCTCCCCCGGCCTCGTCATACGCCCGAACCTGATGGGCCGGGATGACGGTGAGGGCTTCAGTCCGTTCCAACTCGGCGATCGGAATAAGCGGCTCCGACCCTGGTCCCGCTTGAACCTCTGGGACCAGCTCCGTGACCTCCGCCAAGAGGTTCAGGAGATCGTTCCGGTTCCCGGCGAGGTCGATGACCGAAGGGACCTCGACCACCTGTGACAAGTATCGAGAAGGGGTGAGGTCGATCTCGTCGTCGAGCAGATCGATGATGCGCACGGCCTTGCTCACGCCCGGCTCCTCGAGCTCGGCCTCCGGATCCTCCTCGAACCGACGCCACTCGCGCATGGCGATAGCAGCGAAGTCCTCCCGGCCCGTGGTGTCCGCCATCAGGATCTGACCGGGCGGGCGGGCTGCCGGGTCCGGTCGTCGCAGGATCCACAGCGTGAGCGCCACCGCCATGTTGGGGACGGCACCCAGCGGCAGTCCAATGACTGCTCGCAGCGCGCCCCTGCGCAACAGCTGGCCCCGGATACGGCGACCCGATCGGCGATTGGCCGCGGCCGGCGGCATCACCATGACGACCCGACCGCCGGGTTTCACATGGGCGACAGCATGCTGGATCCAGGCCAGCTCGGACTCCATTCGCGGCGGTAGCCCGTACTCCCAGCGCGGGTCGGCGGACAGTTCCTCGTAGCCCCAGCCGCGGTCGTTGAAGGGCGGGTTGCAGACGACCAGGTCGGCCTGGAAGCCCGGGAAGGCGTCCGCACGAAGCGAATCACCGGCGCGCACATCAGCGTCTTCGGTCTGCAATGCAAGGCGCAGTGCGGTCAATCGGGCCGTGGGCTCGTCGAGCTCCTGCCCCCTCAGCTCCGGTCCGCTCACATGGTCGAGCGCGCCGAGAAGAAGGCCACCCGATCCGCAGGCGGGGTCGAGGACGGTCCGTACGCCCGGACCAGCCAACTCGTACATCAGATCGATGACCGGTCGCGGAGTGCCAGGCAGGCGCCGAGAGTGCAACTCGGAGAAGCGGGTCCGCAAGAACTCGAAGGTATCGGCAGGTCCGCGGTCAGCCGCAAGCTCGGCCAGCGCCCGTACGAGTGGCACACGGTCGACGTCAAGGCTAGAGGGGAAGAACTCGCCGCCGGCAGCCCCTACCGCCTGGGGTAGCAGCTCGGCCAGCCGGTCATCGTCCTCTTCGGCCAGCGAAGACCAGCGCCCCGGGTCACGGTGCACCATGAGCAGGAACGCCCCTGCCGCGACCGTGACATCGGCGAGCTGGCTCTCGTCGCCGTACGCACGTAGTTCCTGCCAGACCCGCTCCTCGACCGGCGCCTTGGTCAGCTTTCCCTGGCTGTCCAGCCATCCCTCGACCTGTTGCAACGAGAAGGCCGGGCTGGCAGCCGTGCCGCCCACTGGTTGAGGGAAATCGTCATGACGGCGCCGCCAGTTGCTCACCGCAGCGCGGCCGACCCCGGCCAGCCGGGCGATGTCGGCGGCGGTCACTGTCGCGTCGTTCTGCACGTGGCTCCCTCGGTCCTCAACTCCCGGCAGGCGCGCTGACCCATCACAAGATCACACAGCACGCATCCTACATAGGTCGATTCAGTTCACACTCCATACCTGGGTTATGTCGACTCCCCTACACAGCCCCTCAGTAGGACTCTCCGTTCCCGAGCAACATGATCGTCCAAAAATATGTTGGTCGATTGAGTTCACGCATGCTTTACTAGACGCTGTCGGGGAGGTTCGCTAGATCCCGATGACAGCCTTCCCCCTGCTGTGAACGGAGCTGGTACCACATGGCCCACCAGCCGATGTGCTTCGACGAGTTCCATGCCGCGCTGGCGCTGCTGCCGCACTCCCTGCATGACCAGGCCCTGCGGCTGCGGTCGTGCGCCGTCCACTACCAGACCTGCCCGCTGTGCCTTACCGCCCGGAAGGCCCTTCAGCTGGCGTTCTCCACGGCCGCCTACGGTGAGGAAGCGTGGGCGCAAGCCCTGCTGGGCGAGGCCGAGCACTACCTCCACGACGGGCAGCACCCACCCGGCTGCTCCCGGCACATCCGTACGCGACAGCCGACGGTCGGCGGACTGCTGCGCACCGCCATCCGCGGGCAGGCACCGTGCCGCTCTGCCGGCGCCCCTCTGATCGCGGCGACCGACGCAAGCTGGAAACAGGGCCAAGGCGGGCTCGGCTACGTGGTCAGCGACGGCCGCTGGGGCATGCGCGGCTGGCAGGCCGGCCACCAGGATCCGACCGGCCGTTCCAAGGTGCTGGTGAACGAGCTGCGGGCCGTCGCCTTGCTGCTGTCCGCCGTGGACGGCGCCACAGAGTTCACCCTCCTCGTCGACAGCCTGCCCGCGCTGCGGTTCCTGCGCCGCTGGCAGCGTGGCGACCTCTCCCTCATGCCCGAGGGGTACGACCTGCGCCCTCGCCGCTCAGGTGCCCCGACCCTCGTACGGGTCGCGGAGCAGGTCGCCGTCATGCCCGGCCTTCGGATGGAACACGTCAAGGGCCACTCCGGGCATCTGCTCAACGAGGCGGCCGACGCCCTGGCCTCAATGTCGCGGCGCCGCCTTAGCCAGCCGTTCGACGCGCGAGGGAGGGCCGAGGATCTGGTGCGGTCCTTCCTGATCGCCTGGCACCAGCCCGACGCACTGACCGCCTGACCGCCTACGCACAAACCCCGGGCCCTCCGCAGGAGACCGCCCCATTTCTCACCAATCGACAGGAGTTCAGTTCATGCATCCCAACAACCCCAACCCCGGCCCGTACGGCCCCGTACCTCCGCAGGTCCACTACCAGCCCCCGCGTTCCAAGGGGACCGGCGCCGGCAAGGGCTGCCTGATCGCCATCGGCGTGGCTGTGGGTCTGTTCGTCGTCCTGGGCGCCTGTGGCGTGCTGCTCAGCGCCAGTTCCACCGGGACGACGCCTAACACCGCGGCCTCGCCCTCTTCCCCTGCCAAGGCCGCACAGCCTGCCAATCCCACGCAGCCGACCAAGAAGAGCGCGCCGGTCAACGGGATCGGCCGGGAGTACCGCGACGGCAAGTTCGCGTTCACCGTCACCAAGATCAAGAAGGGCGTACACCGGGTCGGCGACCAATACATCGGCCAGACCGCCCAGGGCCAGTTCGTGCTCGTCTACGTGACGGTGCGGAACATCGGGAACGAGGCCCGTACGTTCGACAGCTCCAGCCAGAAGCTGACCGACGCGCAGGGCCGCGACTTCGACGCCGACAGCGGGGCCACCATCGCCATGGGCGATCAGTCCAACGCCTTCCTCAAGGACATCAACCCCGGCAACGGCGTCAAGGGGATCCTTATCTTCGATGTGCCGGCGGGCGTGAAGCTCAAGTCCCTCGAACTGCACGACTCCCCCTTCTCCGGCGGCGTCACCATCTCCCTGCCTGGCTGACCATCAGCCGATCACGCATTCTCTTTCAGCACCGGCTCAAGCCGGAACAGTGCCCTGAGCTGGTCGAAAAGGCGCAGGCCTACACCGGCCGATGAGTCACGCTTCTCCTATTCACCGCCACGCCTTGTTTTAGGAAACTTAACCCGAACCGCATGAGGATGATTTTGCCAGCGACTCTCAAGGCCATCACGGTGCGTCCGCCTTGGCCCTGGGCGATCGCCCAGGGCCACACCAAAATCAACAACTGCTCAGTGCCGACCGGCCATCGGGGATTGGTCGCCATCCACGCGGGAGGCGCTTTCGAAGATCACGAGATCGGCCGGGTGTGCGGCCTGACCCGGCGGCCGGTCAAGGAGGTCGTGGAGATCTGCGAGCTGCGCGAGGTCGTCGTGGCCGTCGCGCAGCTGGTCGACATCTGCAAAGGCGGTCCGTTCTGCGAGTGCGGTGACTGGGCCCAGCCCGGCTCCAGCCACTGGCGGCTGGCCAACGTGGTACCGCTTGCCCGGCCGGTGCCGGTCAGAGGCGAGGCCGGA
>JAOPYO010000066.1 GCA_025964575.1 Actinomycetes bacterium | reverse complement strand
ACGGTCAATCTGAAGCTCGTCGGCTGGTTGTGCGCCGGGTCCGTCCCTGCCGCGTTCTGCGGGGTATTGATCGCCCGGGCCCTGGGAGACGGCGCCGATGTGCAATCGGTCATCAAGAAGGCGCTGGGGGTGGCGCTGCTGATCGCGGCCTCTGGGCTCGCGGTGCGCGGCTACCTCGCGCTGAAGGACCGCGCCGCCGGCCGTGCCGAGGGTGTGCGTCGTACGGCCGCCCCCGGCGAACCCGCCGCGACCGAGCTTCCGACGATCGTCGTACGCCCCCTGCTGACCGTGCTGATCGGAGGTGTCGGTGGTCTGGTCGTCGGCATGACCTCGGTGGGCTCCGGGTCGTTGATCATCGTGGCCTTGCTGGCCCTCTATCCGGCGCTCAAGGCCAACCAGCTCGTCGGCACCGACCTGGTGCAGGCGGTCCCTCTGGTGATGTCGGCCGCCCTCGGCCATCTGATGTTCGGTGATTTCCAGCTCGAGGTGACGGCTGCGCTGCTGGTGGGCTCGATCCCCGGCGTCTACCTCGGCTCACGGATCTCCTCCCGCGCACCGGGTGGGCTCATCCGGCGCGCTCTCGCGTTCGTGCTGCTCGCCTCCGCGCTGAAGATGTTCGAGCTGAGCAACACGACCACTGTCGTGGTGCTCCTCGGGGTGCTGTTCGCAAGCCCGCTCGTGTGGATCGTGCTGCGCAAACGCCAGGGCCTACCGGCATTCCCCTTCCAGGAGAACCCGCGTGATCTCGCGGTCGGTGTCGACCGCGAGATCACGAGGAACGACGAGGGTACGGCGGCTCAGGACGCGGCGCCGACCGCTTGACCGTCCGCCACGGGCAGTCCGGCCGGGACACCGGTGTGAGCCGGGTGCGGATCCTCCCTGCGCAGTAGCCGCCAGAGCAGCGCCGCCGAGAACAGCCCGCCGCCGCCCAGGCAGTACGGGGCGTACGGCGCCCAGCTCGAGTCGGCGATCAGCAGGATGACGAGGACGGCGAGCCCGGTGACGCTCTCCACCCCCCGGACCGTGAAGACCAGCCGGGAGCGTTTGCGGGCGGTGGCCAGGCTGCTCAGCGGCAGGGTGCAGGACAGGGCGACCGCGTAGACCGCCCAGCCGAGGAGGGCGACCCGGTCGACGGTGAAGGTCCCACCGGTCACGTAGGGCCCCACCCAGTCCACGGACACGACACCCAGCAGGCTCAGCACCAGCGTGATGCCCGCCATGGCGGCGCAGGCGCGCAACGCCGCGGCGGCCGGCAGCGGCCGGCCCTCCCGCTCGGCTTTCGCATAGTCCCCGAGCAGGAACCAGCCCGACCCATTGACGAAGGTCAGTGCCGGTGCCAGCAGAAGGCGGGCGGCCTCGACCCCGCCGAGCACGGCCTGGGAGGCGAAAGCCGCGATCAGCACCCGCGCCCCCAGCAGCGCCGCGGGCCGGACCCCAGCCTGAATCGAGCGCCAGGAGGCGAAGGAGAGGACCTCGCGGAAGGCCGTGCCACGCAGCGGCACGGCCTCGTATTCCGTGCCCGGCAACTGGATCCAGGCCACGATGACGGCGGTGGCGGCGCCCACGGCCATCGCGGCGAGCAGGACCTCCACCGAGACCTCACCACCGGTGCCGACCACCAGGCCGACGATCACAAGGGTCGTGACGAGATAGCAGGTGTCGTTGAGCACCAGCCGCCAGAACTCCATGCGGGCGGTGAAGACCCGGCGTCCGGTCTCCTCGAGCAGCCAGAGCGCGATGAGCAGGCCGAAGAGGGCGGTGCCGCCGGGGCCCGCGAGGCCCATGACCGCGGAGATCAGCACCGACACGGCGACGCCCGCGCCCACCGTGACCAGCACCGAGATCAGGATGGCGCCACGAATGCGCCGCTCGAACCGGTCGAAGACCGTCAGGCTGTCGCCGACCCAGCTGGTCTGCACCGCAGTGATCATGACCAGCACCGAGGTGAACAGGGCGTAGGCGCCGTATCCGGAGGCGCCCAGGGTGCGGGCCGCCGTGGCCTGCAGCGCGAAGCTCCCGCCGGCGTTGAGGAACTGCACCGTGATGGCCCCGCCGGCGGAGGAGACCAGTCGCCCCACCCTGCCCCGTGTGAAAAAGGTCACCGGTCGGCGTCGTAGTAGTGCATCAGGCTCGACGTGCGAATGTCCTGGCGGGTCGGCTCGTCCTCCACCTCATCGACGCCGCCGTCCGTGCCCGGGCCGGCTGTGGCAGCGCTGTCCAACCACGGCGCCTGTTCCGCGGCGGGCCGCTCCTCCTTCTCCGGCTCTGCCGGCGCGATGCGCTTCGGGGCCTCCCGCTCCCTCTGCAGCGCCAGGTCGGCCTGCTTGGCCTGCTCGGCCTTCATCGCCGCCCTGGCCCGCTCCGCCAGCTCGGCGCGCTCTGCCTGCCTGGCCAGGTTCGCCCACTCGGCATGCTCCGCCAATCTGGCGGCGCGCTCGGCCTCGGCGGCCTGATGCGCCGACCTGTCCAGCTTGTTCTCGGCCGGTCCCCGGGGAGACGCGGAACGCGCGAACAAGCCAGAACCACCCAGCCCGGCTGGGGCGGAGGCACGCAGGAAGGACACGACGCAGGCGACCAGCACCCCCGCCGCGAGGCCGATCAGGGCGTTCTGCGGCAGTTTGCTGGGGGCGGACGCGCTCGGGTCGGCCTGGTCGACGAACTGGACGCCGTCGTTGGCCCCGGCGTCGTCGGCCAGCAGCTGGCTCTCCTGCGTCTGCAGCTTGGCCAGGTTAGCGGCGAGCGAGACGGCGTCCCGTCCTTTGGTGACGGCGAGCTGCGCGGCCACCTTCTTCTCGGCGTTGTTGATGGCCTTGAGCTGGGCGTCCCGTTTACCGTTGATCGACTGTGCGGTGAGCTCCTGATAGCTCTGCACGACGGCGTTGGCCTTGGTCGCTGCGATCGCCACTGAGCCACCGCTGACGGTCACCTCGACGACCCCGCCGTCCGGCTTGGAGGCGGTGTGGACGCTGGCCCGCATCATTTCCAGGGTGAAGCGCGGGCCGTTGCTGCCGGCGATGATGTCCGAGGCCCGCTTGAGCACCGGAGCGGACTGGGCGAACGCGGCTCGCTGCGCCGTGTAGGTCGCGTAGCCGGCCCCGGAGACGACACCCATGTGCAGGGAGTTGCTGTTCGTCGGGTCGGTGACCGCGAAGCGCGCCGTGGCCTGTGCACTGCTGAACAGCAGCTGGGTCGCGCCGACCGCGGCCAGCCCACTGGCGAGCACGATGAGCACGGACATCAGCCGATATCGCCAGACGGCCTCGATAAGGCTGATCTCCAGCGTCGGCGTTGAGGGAGTGTCAGCTGTCATCGTGGCTCTGTCGTCCTCGGGCTAGTTCGTGAACGGTGATTCGAAGTTCGTGATGGTAACGGTCTTTGCCGAAACGGCGGCCGGCGTCCTCATGCGCTCGCTTGGCCATGGCCACCGCACCGTCCCAGTCGTCGAGCAGCCCCTGCAGAGCATCGGCGAGCGCGACCGGGTCGTCTGGGGGGACGAGCAGTCCGTTGTCTCCGTCCTTGACGATCTCGACCAGCCCCTGGGTGGCGCTGGCGACGACCGGGCGTTCTGCCAACATGGCCTCCACCGCGACGTTACCGAATGGTTCGACCCGGGATGGCACGATTGCGATGTCGGCGGCGGCGAAGGAGTCCCAGACCGACGGGCGGAATCCAGCGAAGACCACGGAGCCCGTGGTGCCCGCCAGCGCCCGCAACTCCTCCTCGAACCATTCGTAGCCAGGGAAAACACTGCCGACGAGCGTGAGCTCGGCCTCGTAGCCGCGCTCATGGACCAGTTGCACCGCCCGTACCGCGACGTCGGTCCCCTTGCGCGGCGAGAGCCTGCCGACCAGGACGATCCGAACGGGGCTGCGGACCTCGGGGCGCACCGGTGTCATGGCAGGCGGCCCATCGACACCGTTGTAGATGACGCGGGCGCGGCGGCCTGGGCCGCCGAGAGCCGAGGCGCTGGCCCTGCTGTTGACCACCACCAGGCGGGCGAGCCGCAACGGCAGGCCGAGGGCGGCGCGGACCGGACCGGGGACCCCATCCTCCGCTTCGTGCACATGGCAGACCATGGGCACCCGGGCCAGCCACCCTGCGAGCAGCCAGATCGGAATGGTGACGGTGTTCACGTAAAGTACGGCGGCGTGTTCGCACCGTAGCAACCGGACCGCGGGAAGAAGCGCTCTGGCCGCCGCCATGGCCAGTCTGACCAGGCCGAACGGGGACAGGTAGGCCTTGCGCAGAATCGGCACCGGAAGCACCACGATCTCGGCGCCCGCGTCCCTCAGATTCGCGCACAGCGGCCCGTCCGCCGGCAGGGTGACGACAACCCGGAAATCGCCTGTGAGCGCCCGAACCGACTCGACGAGCATGCGGTCGGAGCCGTACAGGTCCGGTGACGGATGAGCCAGTACCACGACCGGGCGACGATCCACCCTGATGTCCCCCAATGTTCTCCCTCCACCGGCGTGTCTCGTACTAAATATCAGCCAACACGTAACCCGGAGATTAACTCTCGTTTGCTGGAGTCACGGTATGCAAGATCAACGATTAGCCTGTCTCCATCATCTGGATAAGCCTCGAAGGTGGGGATTTGTGCGCATCGCCATGATCGGTACTCGCGGGGTGCCGGCGCGGTACGGCGGTTTTGAGACCGCCGTCGAGGAGATCGGCAAGCGGTTGGCCGCATCCGGCCATGAGGTCACCGTGTACTGCCGGGGTGATCGCCACCCCGAACCAGAGTATGAGGGCATGCGGCTCGTTCACCTGCCCGCGGTCAAACAGAAGGTCGCGGAGACCCTGAGCCATACCGGCCTGTCGGTGCTGCACGCCGCCGGACGGCGGGTCACCCGCCGGGGGCCGGACGTGGCCCTGGTCTTCAACGCCGCCAACGCGCCCCTGCTCCCGGCCCTGCGCGCGCTCAGGATCCCGGTCGCCACCCATGTCGACGGGCTGGAGTGGAAGCGGACCAAGTGGAGCGGCCCGGGCAAGCGCTACTACCAGACCGCCGAGAGCCTGGCCGTTCGCTGGTCGGACGCGTTGATCTCGGATGCCCGCGGCATCCAGGAGTACTACCGGGAGCGGTTTCAGGCGGAGTCGGTTTTCATCGCCTACGGCGCGCCGCTCCTCGAAGAGCCCAACGTCGGCAAACTCCGTGAGATCGGCTACGAGCCCGGTGAATACCACCTCGTGGTCGCCCGCTTCGAGCCGGAGAACCACGTCCATCTCAAGGTCGAGGGCTACCGGGCCAGCGCGGCCACCAAGCCCCTCGTCGTCGTCGGATCCGCGCCGTACGCCGACGCGTACACCGAGCAGGTGCATGGCCTGGCCGGCGGCGATCCACGGATCCACTTCCTCGGCGGCGTATGGGATCAGGAACTGCTCGACGCCCTGTACGCGGGCGCCCTCACCTACCTGCACGGGCACTCGGTCGGAGGCACCAACCCGTCCTTGCTGCGGGCGATGGGCGCCGGAGCCAGCGTGATCGCCTACGACGTGGTGTTCAACCGGGAGGTGCTCGGCGAGTCCGGCCGGTTCTTCGGCGACGTCGCGGGCCTCGCCCAGGAGATCGAGATCGCCGAAGCCGACCCCTGGGCGGCGGCCGATCGGGGCGGGGCGGCGCGTAAGCACGCCGCCCAGCACTACGTCTGGAACGACGTCGCCCAGGAGTACGAGCGACTCTGCGCCGATCTGGTGGCACATCGGCTGACCCGCGCCACCGTACGGCCCGGCCGCCGGCGGAGGGCACGAGATTGATCGGCGCGAGGGCGGTCCTCCTCGCTGCGCTCGCCGGGGCCCTGACCGCGTGTTCAGGGGGCTCGACCGGGATCCGGCCACCGCCGAGCGGGGCGGCCGCGACGTCGGTCCCCGCACCACCGGTGGCGAAGAGCACCGCGGGGAAAACGCCCCCGTACGGTCCGGTGCCGATCGGCAAGACCAGTTACCCGGTTCCCGCGGGGGCCCACTTCGTCGCGCCGGGAGGGAATGACACCGCGGCCGGATCTCGGTCCGCGCCCTGGCGGACACTGGGCCACGCCGTCCAGACGGTCTCCGCGGGCGCGGTGATCGTGCTGCGCCAGGGGACCTACCGGGAATCTCTCGAGATCACCCGTAAGCGCCTGACGATCCAGCCCTATCCCGGCGAGGCGGTGTGGTTCGACGGCAGCCGGCGGGTGACCGGCTGGGTTAGGGACGGATCGGCCTGGCGCAAGGACGGCTGGACCACGAGGTTCGACAACACCGACCCCACGGTCGGCCGCGACTGGGTGTTCCAGATGGCCGATCCTAAATACCCGATGGCCCGCTGGCCGGACCAGGTCTTCGTGAACGGCAAGGAACTCGAGCAGGTCGCCGATCGGGCCTCGGTACGAGCCGGCACGTTCTTCGTCGACTACCGCAACGGGCAGCTCTATGTCGGCTCCGATCCCAATGGCGCCACGGTGGACGCCACGACCCTGGCGGAGGCGCTCTACTTCCACGGCGCCGACGGATCCGTGGTGCGCGGCATCGGGTTCCGCAGGTACGGCACCCCCATCAAGCGCATGGGGGCGGTGAAGGGCTACGCCGATGATCTTCTCTTCGAGAACGACGTCTTCGCCGACACCGCGCTGACCGGGCTGAGCATCCGGGGCTCGCGGATCACGGTGCGGCGTAATGCCTTTCTGCGCAACGGCCAGCTCGGACTGCAGGGCCACAAGGCAGACAAAGCCACCATCGTCGGGAATGTACTGGACGGAAACAACACCGCCCACTTCAAGATCATCCCAGTGGCCGGCGGCATGAAGATCACCACTTCACGTGGACTGCGCGTCCTCGACAACGACGTGGAGGACAACGGCAGCGCGGGCATCTGGCTGGACGAGGCCTGCACTCAGGCTGTCATCGCCCGCAACGTGGTGCGCCACAACACCGGCCATGGGATCCAGTTCGAGATCTCCGATGGAGCCCTGATCGTCGGCAACGTGGTGGTGGACAACGCCCGCTACGGCATCCGCATCCTCGAATCCAGCCAGGTCCGGGTCTGGAACAACACCGTGTCGGGCAACGCGCGCCGCCAGATCGACGCTCTCGACGCGGGCCGGAAGGGCCGGGTCACGGGGATCCTGCTCCGCAACAACCTGCTGGAGTCGCGCCCGGGCAGCGACCAGCTGCTCGGCGTGGAGGACACGAACAGGCGGTACGGCGCGGCCGCCATGGTGGACGCCGACGGCGACGCCTTCTATCGATCGTCCAAGGGGCCCGGCGCGTTGATCCACTGGGTCGATCCGGCCCGCAAGACCACGGACCTGAAGGGCCTGTCGGATTTCACCGAACGGACCGGGCGGGAGGCGCACGGCATCGCCGCCGACGCTGCCGCACCGTTCGCCGACCGCCAGAACTTCCGGCTGCGGCCGGGGTCGGATCCGCTGCGCGCGGGCCTGCCTCTGCCGGCCGACGTCGCGTCCCTGCTGGGCCTGCATGCCGGTGATCGGGCCGGTATCGGCTCCTACGGGGTCATAGGCTGATGGCCATGCTGATCCGGATATGGCCGGGCACGAGCGCCCGGAGCACCGGCTCGGAGGCCCGGCGCTGGCCCGTGGTGCTGCCCCTCGCTCTCATGCTGGCCAGCGATTACAAGCTGCGCAGCAGGCCGGTCGGCGAGACGGTCGGCGGCAGCCCCGATCTGACGATCTTCATGGAGATCGGGGTCTATGGCCTGGCCGCCCTGTTTCTCTACTTTCGCTTCGGCCTGCGGCCGCCGACCCGGCGGACCACTGGACTGCTTTTCATGGGATGGACGTGGGCCGGCTACGTCGCCCTGTCCGCGCTGTGGACGCCCTATCTCCAACTCGGCGTGGTCCGCGGCGTCCAGATGCTCATCACCATGGCGGTGGCACAAGTGATCGCCACCCGGGCCACCGTGGCGGAGCTGCACCGGTTCGCGCACGCCTTCATCCTGCTGGTGGTGGCCTCCGTCGGTATCGGCATAGTGCACCCCTTCCCCCGAACCCATCTCACGGCGAGCCGCTTCAACTGGCTCTTCGTCCATCCGGTGATCGCCGGGGTCTATCTGGCGCTGGCGATTCTGCTGGTCATGGCCTATCTCGTGCGTCGCGGCGACACCTCGGTCCGGATCTGGCGTCCGACCGTCTATCTGGTGTGCCTCGCCGTGCTGGCCGGTGCGCTGGTCGCAACCGGCACCCGAGGCGCGGCACTGGGCTGCGCGGTGGGGCTGATCGTGCTCCTGGCCTGCGTCAACGGCCCACGGGGCCGAGCCGATCTGCTGGTGATCGGCACGGCCGCCGCCATCGTCGGGGCGCTGGCCTTCTCCCACGTGATCCTGGCCTTCGTCCAGCGCGGCGAGACCAGCGCGAAGCTGATGACGCTCAACTCCCGCACGGACCTCTGGGCGCTCGCGCTGAAGGCGTTCGCCGAGGAACCCCTTTTCGGACGTGGCCTCGGCGCCTCCCGTGGTCTGTTTCTGCGGGACATCGGGCTGGGCGGTGGCCACAACGCCTTCATCAACGCGCTGGTGGACAACGGGGCCGTCGGGACCGCGATCTTCACCTGCCTGCTGCTGACCCTCAGCGTGGTCCTGATCAATCTGGTCCGGCGGCCGGACACCCGGGCCGATGCCGGTCTGCTGATCGGCATTCTCGTGTGCTTCCTCGCCGACGGCATGACCACCGAGGGCCTCGCGGCCCCCGCCAATGTCTCGGGCATCTGGCTGTTCGTGCTCATCGCCTGGGCCGAGGCCGTACGGCGGGACCAACGCGACCGGAGCCTCTCACCGCGCCCAGAGGTCGGCCACCCCGTGCCGGTCTGACGATCAACCCGGCGGGTGCTGGGCGGGCCGCGCACCCGAGCGTCGTCGCAGGTGCAGAACCCCACCCAAGATCGCGATGGCGAGGAGACCGGCCAGCGCGCCCATCCCCACCGCGCGGCCGGACAGGGGACCTGTCGCCGACATGGGGGCCGGTGTGGTGTTGAGACGGCCACTGGGGCCGGGAGTGGGGGCCGCCGCGGGCAGTTTCGACAACCGCAGCTCCCAGAGCCGGCTCTTCGGGGCCGTCCCGGTCACCAGAATGGACCCTCCGCCCTGCGCCACGGCCAGCGGCCCGTCCGCCGCGCGGGGAAGCCGGAGGAAGGCGAGCCGCTTGCCGCCGATCCCGGAGAGCAGGTGCGCCTGGTTCTTGCCTCGGAGGATCACCCTCCCGTCAGGCAGGAAGACGCCGTCCTGCGACACGAAATGTACGGGGTTCACCTTGGTCAGCGCGTTGGTCATGCCCAGGCCCAGTGCGGCCGGCAGGGCATAGACGTTGCCGCCGGTGGCCGACATCGACACCACATAGACCCGCTGGTCGGATGGATCGACGAGCAGGGTCCTGGCATTCTGCGGCCCGTCCGGATATCCGAGCTTGTAACGCTGGGGCCGCAGCGTGCCGTTGCCGAGCCGCTCCGGCTCCCGGACCATGTAGAGCCAGACGCCCTTGCTCCGGGACAGGTGCTGATCCCCGATATCGCCCAGCAGCAGCACCGGATGTCCCTGGTCATCCTTGGTCATCGCGAGCGCCTCGAGGTCCACCGGCGCCGGCCCGCTCAAGGTGTACGACGCCGCCAGGTGGCCCGAGGTCTTGATCGCGAAGAGGTGGTTGCCACTGATCACCCACATCACGCCCCGATGCAGGGAGCTTGTGGTCAAGCCTGTGGGCTTGACGATTCGCTGGTCAAAGGGGGACGACGTCGCCTGCACCGCCGGGGTCGCCTGCACGGCCGGGGTGGGGGTCGGATTCAGCACGCCCGGCACGGCCGCGTAAGCGGATGGGCCGGTCACAAGCCCTGCGAGCACGGCCACCGTCGCCGCGAGCGCGCGGCTCGATTGCCGGCCACGCCCGTACTGATCGGTCATTGTGGAGCATCCCCTTCACCATCGAAGCTGTGGCATTATGCCCCAGATGGAACAGCTCGGGCTCGGTGCCGCATATTTGTTCACCCCACGTATCCATGGGGACCATCGGGGTTCCTTTCTCGAATGGTTCCGCGCCGATGCCCTGGAGAACGAGATCGGTCACCCGCTGGATCTGGCCCAGGCGAACTGCTCCCTCTCGGCCCGTGGTGTGCTGCGCGGGGTGCACTTCGCAGATGTGCCGCCCGGCCAGGCGAAGTACGTCACCTGTGTACGCGGCGCCATCCTCGACGTGGTGGTCGACCTCCGGGTCGGCTCCCCGACGTTCGGCCAATGGGAGGCCGTACGCCTCGACGACGAGAAGCGGCAGGCCCTCTACATCGCCGAAGGCCTGGGCCACGCCTTCCTGTCCCTCGCCGACGACACCACCGTGGTCTATCTCTGCTCGAGCTCCTACAGTCCCGGACGTGAGCACGAGGTGAACCCGCTGGACCCCGCCATCGGCATCACCTGGCCCGCCGACGTCACCCTCCAGCTGTCGCCCAAGGACCAGGCGGCACCGACCCTGGCCCAGGCCCTGGAGTCCGGGCTGCTGCCCGACTACCAGGAATGCCTGGACCACTACGCCAAACTGGCGATCTAAGACTAAGAGGCCGCGCGGATAGGGCGCTGGATCAGCGAGCGGCGGCCAGGCACAGCCTGGCAAGGCGGAGGAAGAGGAGTCGGCCCGGGCTTGGCCGTCGACTGACGACAACGCCGCCAGGCGAAGCCTGGGCGTCGCGAGCCCGGCAGTCCTATCCGCGCGGTCTCTGAAGATGCGGCCAGGCCGCGTGCAGCGCCGCACGCCAGTCCCGAAGCGGCGGTAGGCCGGCCTCGGCCCAGCGGTCGTGACCGAGGACGCTGTTGGCCGGCCTGAGGGCGGGGCGGTGGAAGGCGTCGCTCGTGGTGGGCAGGACCCGTTCGGGGTCCAGTCCGAGCAGGGTGAAGATCTCCCGGGCCAGCCCGTACCACGTCGTCCGGCCGGTATTGGTGCCGTGATAGACCCCTGCCGGAGCCTCCGACCGGACCAGCGCGATGATCCTTTCGGCGAGGTCTCCCGTCCAGGTCGGCTGGCCGTGCTGGTCGTCGACCACGGTGACGGTCTCGCGCTCTCCCGCCAGCCGCATCATCGTGCGGACGAAGCTGGGCCCGTACGCGCCGTACAGCCAGGCCGTGCGGACGACGTAGCCGTCACCGGAATCCAGCACTGCCCGCTCGCCGGCCAGCTTGGTCCGGCCATAGGCGTTGATCGGCGCGGTCGGCGCATCCTCGGCGTACGGGTCGGTCCCGGTGCCGGCGAAGACATAGTCCGTGGAGATCTGCACCAGCCGGGCTCCCGCGTTCGTACAGGCCGCGGCCAGCGCCCGTACCGCATCGCCGTTGAGAGCGAGTGCGGCAGCCTCCTGGCTCTCGGCGTCGTCGACAGCGGTCCAGGCCGCACAGTTCACCACCGTCGTGGGACCGTACTTCTGAACCGCCGTCCGCACCGCGTCATGATCACGAAGATCGAGGTCCGCGCGGGTGAGCGCGACCACCTCGGTGTCCTCGGCCCGCAGCCGGGCGACGAGTTCGGTGCCGAGCATCCCCGCGGCACCGGTCACCAGCCAGCCCGGTGTCTCACTCTCGCTCACGTGGAGGTTTCCTTTTTCAGCGGTTCCCACCAGTCTCGGTGGTCTGTGTACCACTGGATGGTTTCGGTGATGCCGTCCTCGAAGCCGATGGCCGGTGTGTGGCCGAGGGCCCGGAGTTTGGCGTCCGACAGGGAGTAGCGGCGGTCGTGGCCTTTGCGGTCGGTGACCGGTTCGACCCGGTCCCATCCGGCGCCGAAGGCCTCCAGCAGCCGCTCGGTGAGCTGTTTGTTGGTCAGTTCGGCGGTGCCGGCGATGTGGTAGACGTGCCCGGCCTCACCACGTTCGGCCACGACCTGGATGCCCGCGCAGTGGTCGGCCACGTGAATCCAGTCGCGCACGTTGCCGCCATCGCCGTACAACGGCACGCTCGCGCCGTCCAGGAGGTTGGTGACGAACAACGGGATGACCTTCTCCGGATACTGGTACGGCCCGTAGTTGTTACCGCAGCGGGTGATACTGACCGGCAGCCCGTGCGTACGGAAATAGGCGTACGCGATCAGGTCACCGCCCGCCTTGGCCGCCGAGTACGGCGAGTTCGGGCTCAGCGGCGCCTCCTCGTCCCAGGAACCGGTCTCGATACTGCCGTAGACCTCGTCCGTGGAGACCTGCACCACCCGAGGTGTGCCGGCCTCCAGACAGGCCTGCATCAGGGTCTGGGTGCCCAGGACATTGGTCCGCACGAACTCCCCCGCCCCGGTGATGGACCGGTCGACATGCGACTCCGCGGCGAAATTGATCACCACGTCATGGCCGGGCACGATCCCGGCCAGCAGTTCCGCATCACAGATGTCACCGCGCACGAAGGCGTACCCGCCGGCCACCGGGTCGAGGTTGGCCAGGTTACCGGCGTAGGTGAGCTTGTCGAGGACGGTCACCTCGGCGTCCGCCCAACCCCGATAGCCGCCGGACGCCAGGGTCCGGACATAGTGCGACCCGATGAACCCGGCCCCGCCGGTGACCAGAATCCGCGTCGTCATGAACTGATCTGCACTTTGCTGTGATCTCCTAGGACGAGCCGGTGTGCCTTGGGCACCCGGGGGGCGGGTGTGACCTCAACCTCTCGGCCGATCAAGGAGCACTCGATGCGGCGAACCCCGTCGATGGAGGAACCCCGCAAGATGATCGAGTATTCGATCTCACTGTCGATCACCTTGCAGTCGCGATCAATGGAGGTGGAAGGTCCGATATAGGAATCACGGACCAGCGAGCCGGCTCCGATGATGACAGGGCCGACGATTCGTGAGCCCTGGACCGTCGCGCCGGCCTCGACCACCACCCGCCCGATCAGCTCACTGCCGGAATCGACCTCACCCTCGACGAGCGGTTCGATGCTCTCCAGGACCAGCCGGTTGACCTCGAGCATGTCGGTGACGTTCCCGGTGTCCTTCCAGTAACCGGAGATCACTGTGGAATCCACCCGGTGGCCGGCGTCGATCATCCACTGGATCGCGTCGGTGATCTCCAGCTCACCCCGCCAGGACGGTTTGAGCTCGGCCACCGCCTCGTGCACGGCCGGGCTGAAGATGTAGACCCCGACCAGCGCCAGGTCGCTCTTGGGCCGGCTCGGCTTCTCCTCCAGCCCGACCACCTGCCCGGCCGCGTCCAGTTCGGCGACCCCGAAGGCGCGCGGGTCGGAGACCTGGGTGAGCATGATCTGGGCCTGCGGACGTTCGGTCCTGAACTGCTCGACCAGCGAGGTGATCCCACCGACGATGAAGTTGTCCCCTAGGTACATCACGAAATCGTCCTCCCCGAGGTACTCCCGGGAGATCTGGACGGCGTGCGCCAGCCCGAGCGGGGCTTCCTGTGGCAGGTAGGTCACCTCGAGGCCGAAGCGCGATCCGTCCCCCACCGCGCCCTGGATCTCGGCGGCGGTGTCACCCACGACGATGCCGACCTCACGGATCCCGGCCTCGCTGATGGCCTCCAGCACATAGAACAGAACCGGCTTGTTGGCCACCGGGACCAGTTGCTTCGCCGAGGTATGCGTAATAGGACGAAGCCGCGAACCCGCGCCACCGGACAGGACAAGTGCCTTCATCGACTCTCCCTCAAATGGGCAGCTCTGACCGGTGAAAAAAGTAGGGCCATAAATGCGAGTAATGGGGACTTCTGCGAATATTACGGCACCAGTGCCACGCCGTTCGTCACATCGGAGTTAACGGGCCATGGCGGAATGAACGTCGCGATCCCGGTGGCCCCTCAGCCGCTGCTGACCGGCAGGTTGCGGGGGTTGAAATGAGGCGTGGTGGCCAGCTCCCGCATCGCGGACATGGCCGGCTGATCGCCGTCCAGCGAGTAGCGGGTCCTGACGCCCTGTGCCACCACATCATCATTGTCGTAGACGACGGCTTTGATCCGCGGGTCCTGAAGGGTCTGGGCGGCCTTGCGCAGCCACTCCGCCCGCCGGGAGCCATAGGCGCGAGGCACCCCGAACTGCCCGATCATGATCGGCTTGGGCCGGACCCTGGCCCAGTCCAGGAACGGCGTGACCAGTTGGGCCAGTTCCACGTACTCGCCCGGAGGCTCCGGATACACGTCCGCGCAGAGCCAGTCGACCTGGTCGTCGCCGGGATAGTAGGCGGCGGCGCTGCTCGAAACGAAGCCCTTGGCGCTGGGACACCAGATCCAGGCGGCGTTGTCGGCCTTCTCCTGGCGGAAGATCTCCCGGATGTGCTTCCATGCTGCGACGTAGTCGGCCGGGGAGCCGATCTCCTTGCGGATCTCCCTGCGGTCCATCTCGCGCCGCCAGCGCAGGAACAGCGGCTTGCCGATCGCCTTGACGGCACGGGCCTGCTGCCGGATCACGGTGTCCTGGCCTCCCGAGAGGATGGCCCGGATATCGCCACCGTCCCAGGAGAGCATCAGGAACCGGTCCGCGCCCAGCGCCGCGAGGTCGGACTGACCGGGGAACGGCTGGTCCCAGCTCCGGTACGCAGAGACGATGTCCATCTCCCTGCCCAGTCCCTTCTCGAACCGGGCCGTCCCCTGCCGTTGCTCGACCCGGGCCCCGAAGTAGGCCCCCTGCGACGGCGGGACCGGCGCCACGCCCGGCCGGACCGTCGACTTGATCGTGGGCGCCTTCTTCGCATGACTGCAGTCGGTCAGTGCCAGGGCGGCCGCGATCACGATCACGGCCGCCGCGGCGACGCGCGATTGAACGGCTCTCATGCGCACCGGCCCGAGCCGGCCGAGATCGGCCGGACAGAACACGTGCAGGGGGGTTCCATGGTCACCGCTTCTATTTGGTGTCGATGATCATCCCGGCGCCGACGGTCCCGTTGGTGGCCTCGTCGATGAGGATGAACCCACCGGTCAGGCGGTTACGGCTGTAGTCGTCGACGAACAGCGGCTGGGTGACCCGCAGGCCGACCCGTCCGATCTCGTTGAGCTTCAGCGACTCCGCGCTCTCGTCCCGGTGCAGGCTGTTGATGTCCAGGCGATAGTGCAGGTCCTTGACCATCGCCCGGGCCGTACGGGTCGTGTGTTTGATGATCAGCTTGGTGCGGGCGGACAGCACCCGGTCGTCGGCCAGCCAGCAGACCATCGCCTGCAGATCCTGGGCCACCTTGGGCTGGTTGTTGGGCCGGGCGATCATGTCACCGCGAGAGATGTCGATCTCGTCGGCCAGCCGCAGGGTCACCGACATGGGCGGGAAGGCCTGCTCGACCGGCCCGTCCATGGTGTCGATGCCGGTGATGGTGGTGGTCAGGCCGGACGGCAGGTGAACGACCTCGTCGCCGGTCTTCAGCACCCCGCCCGCGACCTGACCCGCGTAGCCGCGGTAGTCGTGCAGTTCCGGGTCGGTCGACTTGTGCGGCCGGATGACGTACTGCACGGGGAAGCGCACGTCGATGAGGTTGCGGTCCGAGGCGATGTGCACGTTCTCGAGGTGGTGCAACAGCGACGAACCGTCGTACCACGGCATGTTCACCGACCGTTCGACGACGTTGTCGCCGTTCAGCGCCGAGATCGGGATGAACGTCAGGTCGGTCACCGCCAGCTTGGCGGCGAACGCGGTGAACTCGTCATGGATCCGGTTGAAGACCTCCTGGTCATAGTCGACCAGGTCCATCTTGTTGACCGCGACCACCAGGTGCGGAACCCGCAGCAAGGTGGTGAGGAACGCATGCCGCCGGGACTGTTCCAGCAGGCCCTTCCGCGCGTCGACCAGGATGATCGCCAGATCCGAGGTGGAGGCCCCGGTGACCATGTTCCGGGTGTACTGAATGTGCCCCGGGGTGTCGGCGATGATGAACTTCCGCTTCGGCGTCGAGAAGTAGCGGTAGGCGACATCGATGGTGATGCCCTGCTCTCGCTCCGCCCGCAGGCCGTCGGTCAGCAGCGCGAGGTTGGTGTACTCCTCGCCGCGGTCCTGGCTGGTGCGCTCGACGGCCTCCAACTGGTCCTCGAAGATCGACTTCGAGTCGTAGAGCAACCGCCCGATGAGCGTGGACTTACCGTCGTCGACCGAGCCGGCGGTGGCGAACCGCAGAATGTCCACACGATGTCCGACGTGAGTATGGGCCCCCTCCAGGGGGCTGGAACCAGCGCTGCCCACTAGAAATACCCTTCCTTCTTGCGGTCTTCCATCGCTGCTTCGCTGGCCCGGTCGTCAGCACGGGTCTGTCCCCGCTCGGTGATCCGGGTGGCCTTGATCTCGTCGATGACCTCGTCGAGGGTCGTCGCGGTGGACTTGACGGCACCGGTCACCGTCAAATCCCCGACCGTGCGGTAGCGCACCATCGCCTCGAAGACCGGCTCACCCTCGTCGCGAGTGGCGTACAAGCTGTCGGCGAGCAGCATCCCATCCCGCTCGAACACCATCCGGGCGTGCGCGAAATAGATCGACGGAATCTCCACGCTCTCCCGCCTGAGGTACTCCCAGATGTCCAGCTCGGTCCAGTTCGACAGCGGGAACACCCGGACATGCTCCCCCCGCCGGATCTTGGTGTTGTAGAGATTCCAGAGTTCGGGCCGCTGGTTCTTGGGGTCCCACTGACCGAAGTCGTCCCGGAAGGAGACCACCCGCTCCTTGGAACGGGCCTTCTCCTCATCCCGCCGGGCTCCGCCGAAAGCCGCGGTGAACTCATGCGCCTCGATGGCGTCCAGCAGGGCTGTGGTCTGTAGCCGGTTACGGCTGGCCCGTTTGCCCGTCTCCTCGACGACCCGGCCCGCGTCGATCGAGTCCTGGACACTCGCCACCACCAGCCGCAACCCGAGTTCCACGACCCGGCGGTCGCGGTATTCGATCACTTCGGGAAAGTTGTGCCCGGTGTCGACGTGCATCACCGGGAACGGGATCTGGGCCGGCCAGAACGCCTTCTGCGCGAGGCGAAGCATCACGATGCTGTCCTTGCCTCCCGAAAAGAGCAGGACGGGCCGCTCGAACTCGGCCGCGATCTCGCGCATGATGTGGATCGACTCGGCCTCGAGAACATCGAGCTGTGACAGCAGATAGTCGCTGCGCTGCATGGTCTGGACTTCTCTCCGCGTGATCGGCCGTGGTCGGGACGTCATTCGACTAACCCGGCAGGGCATCGCTTACTTCCCGGATGCCGGCGAGCAGCATTGGCGCCAACGAGGGGTGGCAGACCAGGATATCCGGGAGTTTGGTGTCCTTCTGGTTATAGGCCAGCTCAGCGCCATCGATCCGGGACGCATGAGCTCCCGCGGCCAGCGCCACAGCGGCCGGTGCGGCCGAGTCCCATTCGTACTGGCCACCCGCGTGAACGTACGCGTCGACCTCGCCGAGGAGCACCGCGGAGATCTTCGCGCCGGCCGATCCGATCGGCACCAGCTCGACCTCGGCGTCCAGATTCTCCGCCATCCGCTGGACGAAGACGGGCGGCCGGGTGCGGCTGACCGCGATGCGGATCTTGCCGGGCTCTGGTGCCTGGATCGTGAGTGGTCGGTTGTCGACCCTCGCTCCGGTCGCCGTCGTACTCAGGGCCTTGCCCCTGGCGGGCAGCGCCACCGCCCCGGCACTGAGTCCGCCGAGCGCGCCTCCGCCATGGTGCACGCCCCGCTGCCAGAGGGCCACATGGACGGCCCAGTCCGGCCGCCCCTCCTCGGCGAACTCACGGGTCCCGTCGAGCGGGTCGACGATCCAGACCCGGTCCGCGTCGAGCCGGGCGAGATCGTCCGCGCCCTCCTCGCTGAGGACCGCGTCACCCGGACGCGCCTCGGCGAGCGCCGCCATCAGGAAGTCGTGCGCTCCCTGGTCACCGGCGTCCTTGAGCCCCGGACCTCCTCCGGCCCGGATCCGCAGCAGCAGATCCCCCGCCATGGTCGCGAGCCGAGCCGCCACCACATGATCGTTCCCCGAGATTTCCGCCATCGGCTTCCCTTGCGTCAGTACGCGCCGGACCCACGCACCACCGCGGACCAGGTCTTCCACAGGATGAGCAGATCCATCGCCAGTGTCCAGTTCTCCACATAGCGCAGATCGAGGCGGACCGACTCCTCCCAGGTCAGATCGGACCGTCCGTTCACCTGCCACAGACCCGTCAGACCGGGGCGGACCACCAGCCGGCGCCGCACATCATCACCGTACTGTGAGACCTCCTGCGCCAGCGGAGGCCGGGGGCCGACCATCGACATGTCGCCGCGCAGCACGTTGATGAACTGGGGCAGCTCATCCAGCGAATAGCGGCGAAGCCAGCCCCCCACCGGGGTGATCCGCGGGTCTTTCTTGATCTTGAAAAGTACTCCGTCGTGCTCGTTCCGCTCGGCCAGTCCGATCTTGAGCGCCTCCGCGTCCTCGACCATCGTCCGGAACTTCAGCACGGTGAACTCTTTCCCGTCCTTGCCGATCCGGGTCTGCCGGAACAGCGCCGGACCGTCGCTGGTGACCCGGACGGCCACGGCGATCGCGGCGAACAGCGGCGCCAGCAGCACCAGGGCCGTCAGCGCTCCGATCTTGTCGAACAGGCTCTTGACGAGCTGCCGGCCGCCGGTCAGCTCGGGATGATCCACGTGCAGCAACGGCAACCCGGCGACCGGGCGGACCGAGATCCGCGGCCCCGTCACATCCATCAGCGCCGGGGCCACGACGAGCTCGACGTCGTCCTGCTCGATCTGCCACGCCAGCCGGCGCAGCGCGATGCCGTCCATCTCGGGGCATGCCAGCACCGCGACCGAGTCCGCGCCGATGGCATGGACCACCTGAGCGATCTCGCTGAAATCGCCACGCACGGGGACACCCTCGACGACCCGCTCTCCGCCGTTCAACGGCTCCGGCAGGCATACCGCGACGACGTCCATCCCGTGGTAACGCTTCTCGCGCAGCAACCGGACCAGATCACCGATGGCCACGCGATGGCCGACCGCCACCACCCTCCGCATGCAGGAGCCCTGCCACCGCCGCCGGTGCAGACGCTTGCGCAGCCAATAGCGGCCCATGAGGTCGAGGGTGGTCGTCAGCGGCAGCGCCACCACCACGTATCCCCGGGCCACCTCGGTCTTGGTGGCGTAGGCGACGATCGCGACCGTCGCCGTCAGGGCGAAGCCCGCATTCAGGATCCGGCGGAACTCCTCCCAGCCGACCCCGAAAAGACGTGGCTCGTAGGCGCGGGACGCCGTCAACGCCAGTATCCACAGAAACGGCAGGACGGCGCTCAGCACGACGTAGGGGTAGGTCTCAGGTGCGCCGGAGAAACGGAGGACGAACGCCACCAGGCTGGCCGCGCAGACACTCAGGAAGTCGATGGCTCGGGCACCGCGCTCGTATCGGGTCAACCAATGGGTCACCCGCTCCCGCTGTTCCCCTAGCTCCGCGGAGGCCTTCGCTTGCACTCCATTGACGATCGCCATGCACGCCTCACCACCGTCGGCCACGCGACTCTGTTCATGACACGTACGCCCCGATGACGCCTGTGCGACGGCTATCTTTCACGCGTCCCCACAGGTCCCGATCGACGTGTTGCTTACGTTTACTTTACCGAGGCCCACTTTTATCACGGCCACATCGGGTTTATCAGTGCCACATCGGGCTTCCCCGTTTTCCTGCCGAAACGGCCACCCGAAAGTCATCGCTCCTAGTGATCATTCGCTATAGGAAAAACGACATCGCTCGGCCGCGGCAACCCGACCCGCCCACCCGATCAGGACGTCACCCTCCATCGGCGACCTTCCAAACGCCCGAGCGGCAGCGATACCAGTGTGACGTATTTCATAGGGCTATGTTCCGTGAATTGCGTTCTGTGAGGCTTCAAGACCCTGCATCACCAGCATCTCCACGGCATCGGCCGCCTGTTCGAGCTCCAGCGCCAGGTCTTTGCGCTCCGCCGCGGAGAAATCACGCAAGACGTACGCGGCCGCATCCATCCTGCCGGGCGGGCGGCCCACCCCGAAGCGCACCCGCAGATAGTCCTTGTCGCCGAGCGACCTGGTGATGGATCGCAGCCCGTTGTGGCCGTTGTCCCCGCCACCCTGCTTCAGCCGTACCGTGCCGTAGGGGATGTCCAGCTCATCGTGGACGACGATGATCCGTTCAGTGGGCACCTTGAAGAAGTCGCGCAGGCTGCTGACCGGGCCACCGGACTCGTTCATGAACGTCCGCGGCTTCGCCAGCACGATCCTCGTCCCACCACCCTGGCCGCGCGCCGCCCCCGGGCCCCCAAGGCGCCCCTCGACCACGTCCGCCCGCGCCTTGTGGCTCTTGAAGCGTCCTCCGACACGTCCCGCCAGCACGTCGAGGATCATGAAACCGGCGTTGTGCCGGTTTCCCGCATAGTCCGGACCGGGATTGCCCAAACCGACGATCAGCCAAAGGTCAGTGTTCATCAGCTCGCTCCGCTCGACGGCCTGCAGGCGCTGGCGCGGCCCGCCTGCGAAGGACCGGAAACGCCTCCGGCCCTTGTACGGTTCGCACCGTACAAGGGCCGGACTCTACGACTCGGGAGGTTACTCGGCGGCCTCGGCGGCCGACGCCTCGGATGGGGCCTCGGCGGCGCCCTCTCCCAGCTCGGCCTCGGCCTGCTCTGCGGTCTTCTCCGCCACGATCTGCAGGACCAGCGCGTCCTCGTCGACGGCGAGGGTGACCCCGGTCGGCAACTTGACGTCCTTGGCGTAGATCGCGTCGCCGGCGTCCAGGCCGGTCACGTCGATCTCGACGGACTGCGGGATGTGGGTGGCCTCGGCCTCGACCGCGATCTGGACCAGCTGCTGGTCCAGCCGGTTACCCGAAACGATCTCACCGGTCAGATGAACCGGGATCTCGACGGAGACCTTCTCGCCGCTCTTCACGAGCAGCAGGTCGATGTGCTCCAGGAAACCCTTGACCGGGTCCCGCTGCACGTCCTTCGGAAGCGCGAGCTCATCGGCACCGCTCAGACCCTGAACGCGAAGCAGCACGTTCGAGGTCTTCAGGGCGAGCATGAGCTCATGCCCGGGCAGCGAAATGTGCTGCGGGTCGGTGCCGTGACCGTAGAGGACGGCGGGCACCCTGCCGGCCCGGCGGGTGCGCCGGGCGGCACCCTTACCGAACTCAGTGCGCGGCTCGGCGGCGATGCGTACCTCGGACACGACGAAAACTCCTCGTTGTTGCGATCCTCGGTCACCCCTGAGGGGCGGCCGCCAAGGACCAAGCTTGCTGGCGCGAAATCGATACTCGATGCAGAGTGCTTCGAAGACCATTGCGTTCCCCGCGGCGTACGGTCCGTCTACGGAGCCGTACTGCACTCGCTGGGGCGCACGCAGTCATAAGAGTCTAGCTGATCCCCGCCCCTTAGACCGCATTGCCCTCGCAATCAAGGACCTTCTGGCGAACGCGTGTGGAGCGTCCGGGGGCGGGGCCACCGGACGACGGTCAGTACTGACCCTCGAAGAGGCTGGTCACCGAGCCGTCGCTGAAAACCTCATTGATCGCGCGGGCGATGAGCGGCGCGATCGACAGCACGGTGAGCTTGTCGAACTGCTTCTCATCCGGGATCGGCAGAGTGTTGGTCAGCACCACCTCGGAGATGCGCGAATTCTTCAACCGATCCACCGCGGGGCCCGACAGCACTCCATGTGTGGCGGTCACCACAACCCGTGCCGCACCTTGTTCGAACAGAGCGTCGGCGGCCTTCACGATCGTGCCACCGGTGTCGATCATGTCGTCGACGATGACGCAGGTGCGGCCCTTGACCTCACCGACCACCTCGAAGACCTTGACCTCGTTGGCGACCTCGGGGTCCCGGCGCTTGTGGATGATCGCCAGCGGGCAGCCCAGCCGGTCGGTCCAGCGCTCCGCCACCCGCACCCGGCCGGCGTCGGGGGCCACGACGGTCACCTGGGAGGTGTCGAGGTTCCTCTCGACGTGATCGGCCAGCAGGTCGAGCGCGAAGAGATGATCGACGGGACCGTCGAAGAAGCCCTGGATCTGGGACGTGTGCAGGTCCACGGTGATCAGCCGGTCGGCACCCGCCGTCTTGAACAGGTCGGCCATCAGCCGAGCCGAGATCGGCTCCCGGCCACGGTGCTTCTTGTCCTGCCGGGCATAGCCAAAGAAGGGGGCCACCACGGTGATCCGCTTGGCCGACGCCCGCTTGAGCGCATCGACCATGATCAGCTGCTCCATGATCCACTGGTTGATCGGAGCCGTGTGGCTCTGGATCACAAAGGCGTCACTGCCCCGCACCGACTCCAGAAAGCGCACGAACGTCTCACCGTTGGCGAAGTCGTACGCCGCAGTGGGGGTCGGCTCGATCTCGAGATTGTGCGCCACCTCCAGGGCCAGCTCGGGATATGCCCGGCCCGAGAAGAGCATCAGCTTCTTCTCGCCGCTCGCCTTGATAACGCTCACCGTTCGGTCCCCCTCTAGACGTGCACTTACTCGCCGGCGATCTGTCGAGCCTCTCCGGCGACGTTCGTGTCCTCTGCGGCCCCTTCACCGGCGGCCGACCCCGCCTGCCGGGCCCTGCGGGCGGCCTCGGCAGAGGGAGTGCCGGGGCGCTTGCGCTCCACCCAGCCCTCGACATTGCGCTGCTGTCCGCGGGCCACGGCCATGGCCCCGGAGGGCACATCCTTGACGATCACCGAACCGGCCGCCGTGTAGGCGCCGTCGCCGACCGTCACCGGGGCAACGATCATGTTGTCGCTGCCGACCTTGACGTGGTCGCCGATCGTGCTCTTGTGCTTCTCCACGCCGTCGTAGTTGACGAATACGCAGGCCGCGCCGATATTCGAGCCCAGCCCGATCTCGGCGTCTCCGACGTAGGTCAGGTGGGGCACCTTGGAACCCTCGCCGACCACTGCGTTCTTCATCTCCACGTACGTGCCCGCCTTGACCTTGCGCGCCAGCCTCGTGCCCGGCCGAAGATAGGCGTACGGCCCGACCGACGCCTCGGCGCCGATCTCGGCATCGACGCAGACGGCATTGGTGACCACGGCGTCCTCTCCGACGATGGTGTCGGTGAGGGTGGTGTTGGGACCGATCTCGGCTCCCGCCCGCAGCTGGGTACGGCCGTGCAGTTGGGTGTTGGGGTGCAGGATCACGTCCGGTTCCGCGGTCACCTGCACGTCCACCCAGGTGGTCAGCGGGTCGATGACGGTGACACCGGCGCGCATGTGCGCTTCCAGGATGCGGTCGTTGAGCTGCCGTCTGGCCTGGGCCAACTGGACCTTGTCGTTGACACCCTGCGTCTCGACCCAGTCCGGGCTCTTGTACGCCCCGGCGCGATGGCCGTCGCCGCGGAGAATGGCGATGACGTCGGTGAGGTATTCCTCACCCTTGACGTTGTCGGTGGTCACACGCTTGAGCGCGCTCGCCAGCAGTTCGCCGTCGAAGGCGTACATCCCGACGTTGATCTCACTGATCGCCCGCTCCGCCTCGGTGGCGTCCTTATGCTCGACGATCGACGCGACGCTGCCGTCCTCCTGACGGATGATCCGGCCGTAGCCGGTCGCGTCGGGAATGTCGGTGCTCAAAATGGTGGCGGCGTTGCGCTCGGTCTCATGGGTGCGGACCAGCTCTTCGAGCGTGGCACCGGTCAGCAACGGGTGATCACCGTTGGTGACGATCACGGTGCCGGTCAGCGCACCGACCTGTTCCAGGACCATGCGGACCGCGTGGCCGGTGCCGGACTGCTCCTCCTGCACGACGGGCACGGCGTCCGGGACGGTCTCCTTGAGATGGGCGATGACCTGGTTGCGGCGGTGACCGACGACCACGATCAGTTTCCCGGGTTGGAGGGCTCCGGCGGCGGCCAGCACATGGCCGACCATGCTGCGGCCACAGAGCTCGTGGAGGATCTTGGAAGTACGGGACTTCATCCGCTTACCCTCGCCGGCGGCAAGGACAACGACGGCAGCCGGACGGCTCGCGCTCACGGGGAGGCTCCTCGGCATCGCTGACTGGAACGGTATGGGCTAGGACGCTGTGCACACGCCCACGTGGCTGACGACCTGTGTATAGGCCGTAACTCGCCCGACACCTGAAGGATACCGCCCAGACCCGTGCCGTCGCCCCACGCCCGTCCGCACAGCGGGCCTGATCAGAGAAAAGAGCCCGTCCTCGCGCCGCAGGAGAGCGGTTACCTCGGGAAGCTCCGACGCCAGGGCTCGAACCTGGACTAAGGGCACCAAAAACCCTTGTGCTGCCGATTACACCACGTCGGACCGCAAACCGGACATCAGCCACTGGGGCGCCAGCCGGTACCGGTCAACAATACCGGGGACTCACCACACCCTCCGCGCCTATTTCCCTTAGTCGCAAGATTCGCCGGTGGTCGCGAGCACGTTCTTCGCTACCAGCGTGAGTGACATCACGTGATCGCGCACCCGCCCTCGCGGTGCGGCGGGAAAGCCTGTTCCACCCGCCAAAAACCCGACATGACCTGGGAAGGCTGCTCTGGCCGAGGCGTCAGGTTCATCGTGATTTTACTCGGACATATTCTCAAAGCTACGTAACCGTAGGTTACGGTTGAGTAAGTAAGGTTGCCCCGAGTAGAGAGATCGCGTCATGAGCGCAGTCCCTGTGATCGAGCCGCCACGCACTCAGCCTCGACCCGACATCGACGCGAAGCCCAAGAGCAACTTCGAGCTCATCCTCTTGGTCGTCTTCATCGTCGTCCCGTTTCTGGCCGTGGTCGCGGCGGTGCCGCTCACCTGGGGCTGGGGTCTCGGCTGGAGCGACGTCGTCATCTTCACCCTGTTCTACGTCCCCACCGCAGCAGGTATCACCGTGGGCTACCACCGTCACTTCACCCACGGCTCATTCAAGGCGAAGCGCCCGCTGCGCATCGCCCTCGCGCTGGCCGGCAGCATGGCCCTCGAGATGGGCGTGATCGACTGGGTGGCCACGCATCGACGCCACCACAAGTTCTCCGACAAGGAGGGCGACCCGCATTCGCCATGGCGCTTCGGCAGCGATTGGAAGGCCCTGACCAAGGGGTTCTTCTGGGCGCACATGGGCTGGATGTTCGACCGGCACCGCACGTCCTGGCAGAAGTACTGCCCAGACCTGATGGCCGACAAGGACATCAAGGCCATCTCACGGTCCTTCCCGCTCATCGTGATCGCCTCGCTGGGCGCTCCGGCCGCACTCGGCGGTCTGCTGACCCTGTCCTGGCAAGGCGCGCTGACCGGCTTCTTCTGGGGCTCGCTGGTCCGGATCTCCCTGCTGCACCATGTGACCTGGGCGATAAACTCGGTCTGCCACATGATGGGCGAGGAGCCGTTCGACTCCCGCGACAAGGCTCGCAACGTGTGGTGGCTGGCGATCCCGTCGCTGGGTGAGTCCTGGCACAACCTGCACCATGCAGACCCCACCTGCGCGCGGCACGGCGTGCTCAAGGGACAGGTCGACATCAGCGCCCGGATCATCTGGGCCTTCGAGAGACTGGGCTGGGCCACCAACGTCCGCTGGCCGAAACCCGAACGCCTGGCCGCAAAACGTCTCTGAGGACCGCCATTATTGGATCTGTGAGTGAACCAACACCCCCCCGGTTGCGCCGGAAGCGGATGACCGGCACTGAACGACGCCAGCAGTTGCTCGACATCGGCCGGACGCTCTTCGCCGAGCGCGGATTCGACGGCACCTCGGTGGAGGAGATCGCGGCCAAGGCCGGCGTCTCCAAGCCTGTGGTGTACGAGCACTTCGGCGGCAAAGAGGGCCTGTACGCGGTCGTCGTGGACCGGGAGATGGAGCGACTGCTCGCCCTCGTCACCCGGGCGCTGGCCGACGGAATCCACTACCGGGAGAAGCTCGAGCAGGCCGCCCTCGCCCTGCTGCAATACATCGAGGAGTGCAGTGACGGGTTCCGCATTCTGGTGCGGGACTCCCATGGCGCCTCGGGGACGGGCAGCTACGCCAGCCTGCTCAGTGAGATCGCCACTGAGGTCGAGCACATCCTGGGCCAGGAGTTCGACCGACACGACTATGACGACAAGACCTCACCGATGTACGCGCAGATGCTCGTCGGCATGGTCGCCCTCACCGGCCAGTGGTGGCTGGACGTCCGCAAGCCCCGCCGGGAAGAGGTCGCTGCACATGTGGTGAACCTGGCGTGGAACGGGCTGTCCGGGCTGGAGGCGAAGCCGTCCCTCGATCCCCGCCGCCGTCGCAGGGAACAGGAGCGGATGGCGAAACGGATGGAGAAGGTGGCGGTGAAGCAGGGTAAGGCCGCCGCCCGGGCCGACAAGGCCGAGCGACGGGTCCGGCAGATCGAGACCGAGGACACCGAGCCCACTCCAGGGGTCGCGTAACCCGGAAACTGTCCGAGCCTCCACTTACTCTTCGAACGAACGTTCGAAATGGAGGGTAAGTGATGGACAGTTCCACACCGTTCCCCAGCCCGCCGGCCCCGCCCCTGATCGACTGGGCGGACCTCAGGCGCTTCGCCGAGGCGCTCAGATCCGTCGACCGCCGCACCGTGCCTGGCGAACCACTCGCCCGTGACCTCCATTTAGCGGTCGCCGAGCTGGACCGGCCGGGGCTGAGCGCGCTCCCGGCCGATGCCTACGCCGCCGCGCTGGCACCGCTCCACCTGGTGCTGTCTGCTTTCGACGGGGTATCTCTCGACGGCGCCACCTCCCGCGAACTGGTCGAGCTCATCGTGCGGATCGACGACGCCAAGGAGTGGCTCGAGTCCCCCGATCTCCGCCCGGTCGCCACCGGCCAGCTGGCCGGCCGGCTGCGCGAGCTCTACGCGGGGATCGTACGGACCAGAGCCGCCTCCACCCGGCTCCACGTGGCCTGGACGGCGACCACTCCGGCCAGGGGGGCGAGCCGGTGATCGCCCGCCGCGACCCCGGCGATCGGCGCGGGATCAATCCGCCCGAGCTCATTGACGTGGTGGGCCGCTTCATCGAGGAGCAGCAGGCTCGCACCGCCCACGACACCGTCGCCGACGACTGCGCGGAGGGCTTCCTCGGCGAGCTGGAGGAGGTCCTCTGGCTGCTCCAGGAGATCCAGCAGGCGGAGAAGAACGCCTTCGAGCACGCTGTCCGGAAGGCCGATCACATCGAGGATCTCCGGAGGCTACCGGCTGCACCTCGTCCTCACCGCCTGGGAGGAGATCGCCGCCACGGGGTGAGTCAGCCCGGCCGCCCGGGCTTCCCTGCCGGGCGGCCGGGCTTCTCTCCGACTCCGGTCACGGCCCGGCCCATCAGACGAGGCCGCTGTGAGTGGGTGCCGCCAGCCGCGAGGCAGGGCACACCGCAGGGGAACGAAATGACCGCTTCCCCCACGACGGACGGCACCCGGTCTAGGTGATTCCCGCTTCTGCCGGTCGTACGGCCATCAGGAGCCCTTCCTTGCCACGACGAAGATCCGGCGGAAGGGGAAGACGGTGCCATTCGGCCCGGTCGGATACGCCTCACGCAACAGCCCGGCGTATTCGGCGAGGAATTCCGCGGTCTCCGCCGAGCCGTCCCCGCCCAGGGCGGCGAGCACCCGCCGGAGCGTCGTGCCCTTGACCCATTCGAGCACCGCGTCCGCACCCTGGAGGACCTGCTGATAGGTCGTCTCCCAGGCATCGACCCGGCAGCCCTGGCCGGCCAGCAAGCCGAGGTATTCGGCGGGATCGCCGACCGGATGCCAGCGCTGCACGTCGGCCAGCCGGTCCTGCCAGCGCGGCGACCGGCAGAGCTCGCGCAGGAGGACGTGGCTGGGAGCGTCCGCGTTGCCGGGCACCTGGAAGGCCAGCCACCCGCCGGGGCTCAGCGCCCGTACCCAACGCGGCAGCAGCTCACGGTGCTCGGGCACCCACTGCAGGGCCGCGTTGGAGATGATGACGTCGACCGGCCCGTCCGGAGCCCAGTCTGCAAGGTTTCCGACGGCGAACCCCAGCTTCCCGGGATGACCGGCCGCGAGCTCCCGCGCGGCAGTGATCATCTCTGTGGAGCTGTCGACGCCCTCGATGGCCGCGTCCGGCCAGCGCCGGGCCAGGGTGACGGTGAGTTCTCCGTGACCACAACCGAGGTCGACGACACGGGCCGGGGCCTCCGCCCCTACCCGGCCGACCAGTTCGAAGAACGGCCGGCTGCGCTCGTCAGCGAACGCCCAGTACTGCGCTGGGTCCCATATATCTCTCGACATCAAGAGACATCGTGCCAATGCGGGTATCTCGATGTCAAGACAGGTAGGGTTGGTTGCCATGGAGGACGAAGTAGACCGGCTGGTCGCGGCCTGGCGCGCGGAGCGCCCGGATCTCGATGTCGAGCCGCTGCACGTCCTCAGCCGGGTCTCCCGGCTGGCCCGCCACCTCGACCGCGCCCGACGGGCGGTGTTCGCCGCCCACGACATCGAGTCCTGGGAGTTCGACGTGCTCACGGCATTGCGCCGGGCCGGGGAGCCCTACCAGCTGAGCCCCGGCCAGTTGCTGCGCGCCACCCTCGTCACGTCGGGCACAATGACCAACCGGATCGACCGGCTGCAGGCCGCGGGGCTCGTCCAGCGCCACCCGGAACCCCAGGACAAGCGCGGCGTGCTGGTGCGGCTGACCGCCGCGGGCAAGACCCGGGTCGACGCGGCTTTCAGCGATCTGCTCAACCGCGAACACGAACTGCTCAGCGGCCTCAGCGCCACCGAGCGCGACAACCTCACAGTGCTGCTACGCAGCCTACTGATCCCCTTCGACGCCGACGCGAGCGTCCGTTCCCCGACCACCCGATCTCCGTGATCGTGCGATCAATCGACCACTGATTACATGATCACGGAGTGAAGAGGTCGTCGGCGAGAACGAGCCATTCCTCTTCGACCTGCTCGCGCTCGGCCTGCACCGACTTGAGCTCCTCGTTGAGCTTGAGGAGCTTCTCGTAGTCGGTGGCGTGGGTCGCCAGCAGCTCGTGCAGCTCGCCCTCCCGGGTGGTCAGCTTCTCCAGCCGCCGCTCCAGCCTGTCGAGCTCCTTCTTGGCCTTCCAGTCCTGCCCGGTGCCTCGAGAGGCCGGCTTGGCGGCGGGGGCCGGTGCGGACACCTGTGTGGTGCCGCTGAGACCCGTACCAGCGTCGGCGGCGGCGCGGCGGGCCAGATACTCCTCGACTCCGCCGGTCAGCATTCGCAGCCCGCCGTCACCGAGCAGCCCGAAGACATTGTCGGTGATCCGCTCCAGGAAGTAACGGTCGTGGCTGACCACCACCAGAGTGCCGGGCCAGCCGTCGAGCAGGTCTTCCAGCTCGGTGAGCGTCTCGATATCGAGGTCGTTGGTGGGCTCGTCGAGAAGCAGCACGTTGGGCTCGGCCATGAGCAGCCGGAGCAGCTGGAGCCTGCGCCGCTCTCCGCCGGAGAGGTCTCCGACGGGGGTCCACTGTGCCTCGCTGCGGAAGCCGAGCCGTTCGAGCAGCTGGCCGGCGGTCCAGTCACGCTTACCGACGGTGATGCGGTGCTTGATCTCCTCGACCGACTCCAGCACCCGGCGCGTGGGGTCGAGCTCCTCCAGGTCCTGGGAGAGATGGGCGAGCTGGACGGTCTTGCCGCGGACGACCCGACCGGATCCCGGCGTGATCGCGCCGTCGAGCAGCCGCAGCAGCGTGCTCTTGCCGCTGCCGTTGACGCCGACGATGCCGATCCGGTCTCCCGGTCCGAGCTGCCAGGTCAGATGCTCGAAGATCTCCCGTTCCCCGAGCCGTACGCTCACGTCCTCGACGTCGTACACGGTCTTGCCGAGACGGGCGGTCGCGAACTTGGTGAGCTCCACCTTGTCGCGCAGCGGCGGCACGTCGGCGATCAGCGCCTGCGCGGCCTCGACCCGGAACTTGGGCTTGGTGCTGCGGGCCTGCGGGCCACGACGCAGCCAGGCCAGTTCCTTGCGCAGCAGGTTCTGGCGCTTCTCCTCCGTGGAGGCGGCGATGCGGGATCGCTCGGCCTTGGCCAGGACGTACGCCGAGTAACCGCCGTCGTAGCGCTGGACCTGTCCGTCGACGACCTCCCACGTACGCTCGGTAGCCTCGTCGAGGAACCAGCGGTCGTGGGTGACGACGATCAGTGCGCCCTTGCGGGACTTCAGATGACCGGCCAGCCAGGCGATCGCCTCGAGATCGAGATGGTTGGTGGGCTCGTCGAGCACCAGCAGCTCGGTCTCGGGCACCAGCAGCCCGGACAACGCGACCCTGCGCCGCTCGCCGCCCGACATCCCGGCCACCGGGGCGTCCAGGTCCAGATCGGCCAGCAGTCCGGTGAGGATCTCTCGGATCCGGGTGTCCCCGGCCCACTCGTGCTCGGGACGGTCACCGATCACCAGTTCGCGGACGGTGGCGCCGTCGGGGAACTCGTCCCGCTGGGCCAGCACCCCGAGCCGCAGCCCGCGGGAGTGAGTGACCCGTCCGTCGTCCGGCGCCACGTTCTTGGCGATGATGGAGATGAGCGTGCTCTTGCCGCCGCCGTTGAGGCCGACGACGCCGATCCGCTCGCCCTCCTCCACCCCCAGCGAGATGGCATCGAGCAGCGGTTTGGGCCCGTAGGCCTTGCTGACGTTCTCGAGATTGATCAGATTCACAACGTCTTCAAGGCTAATGGCTCTCGATGATGGTGGCGCCGTGTACGGGTCCGTACGCCTGGGTCACCGACCGGGCCACGCCGACGCCGGACAGGGCGACCACGAGATCGAGGGCATGTGCCTCGGACTCGACGAGGAACGCGCAGGTGGGTCCGGAGCCGGAGACCAGGGCGCCGAGCGCGCCGAAGTCCCGTCCGGCGCGGAGGGTGCGGCGCAGTGACGGGCGCAGCGTGAGCGCCGCGGGCTGCAGGTCGTTGCTCAGAGCCTTACCAAGGGCGAGAACGTCACCGATCGCCAGCGCGGACATCAGGTCGGCGGAAGTTCGTGGCCAGGCGACCCGCTCCTCGAAGGCACCGCGGAGCTGGTCGCACTCGGCGTAGACGGCCGGGGTGGACAGCCCGCCATCGGCGTAGGCGAAGACCCAGTGGAAGCGCCCCCGGACCAGCGCAGAGGTCAGCCTCTCACCCCGGCCGAGCCCGACCGCGGTGCCGCCGAGCAGCGCGAACGGTACGTCGCTGCCCAGGGTCGCGGCCAGTTCCATCAGCTCTTCCCGGGGGAGTTCCGCCTGCCACAACTCGTTGCAGGCGACCAGAGCGGCGGCCGCGTCGGCACTCCCGCCCGCCATGCCCCCGGCCACCGGGATCGACTTACGGATCCGCAGTGCGACGGTGGGTGCCACGCCGACCCGCACGGCCAGCAGCCGGGCGGCCTTGGCCGCGAGGTTGTCGGCGTCGGTGGGCACGCCCTCGATGGAGTCGCCCTCGACCCGGACCTCGAGGCGCCCGGACGGGACGGCGGTCACCTCGTCGAACAGGGATACAGCGTGGAAGACATTGACAAGGTCGTGATAGCCATCGTCGCGGACCGGCCCCACGCTCAGCTGGAGATTGACCTTCGCTGGCACCCGCACCGTCACACTGGTCACAGTCCGAAATCGTACGTTGCCGGACTT
Source organism: Actinomycetes bacterium (assembly GCA_025964575.1). GTDB lineage: Bacteria > Actinomycetota > Actinomycetes > Streptosporangiales > Streptosporangiaceae > Actinomadura_E. The sequence goes on along the minus strand of JAOPYO010000066.1, from coordinate 24,790 downwards.
CGCAGCATCGTCCCGCCCCGGGCTCAACAGGGGCGGTGTTCGGCGATACGGGCGAAGGCGGTCACATCGATGGCCTCACCCCGAGCGGACGGGTCGACGCCGGCGGCGCGCAGTGCCACTTCCGCGGCCGCCGGGGAGCCTGCCCAGCCGCCCAGTGCGGCTCGCAGCGTCTTGCGCCGCTGGGCGAAAGCGGCGTCGATGACCTTGAACACCTCGGTCCGGGGCGCGGTGGTCACCGGTGGCTCCCGGCGGGTGAAGGCCACCAGGCCCGAGTCCACCTTGGGCGGCGGCCAGAAGACCGAACGGCCGACCGACCCGGCCCTGCGCGCCTCCGCATACCAGGCCATCTTCACCGAGGGCACTCCATAGATCTTGCTTCCCGGCGGCGCCGTGAGCCGGTCCGCGACCTCGGCCTGCACCATCACCAGCCCGCGCCGCAGCGAGGGCAGCAGCGCCAGCAGGTGCAGCACGACCGGGACCGCCACGTTGTACGGGAGGTTCGCGACGAGCGCGGTGGGTTCGGGACCTGGAACGGAAGAGATCCGCAGCGCGTCGGCCCGCAGAACCTCCAGCCGGTCCGCCACCTCGGGGGCCCGCGCGGCGACCGTGCGGGGCAGTTCCTCCGCCAGCGGCGGGTCGATCTCGATGGCGACGAGCCGCCGTACGGCCGGCAGCAGGGCGAGGGTGAGCGAGCCGAGTCCCGGGCCGACCTCGATGGCCACGTCTCCGGGGTCCAGCTCGGCCGCCCGTACGATCCGCCGCACGGTGTTCGCGTCGATGACGAAGTTCTGCCCGAGCGTCTTCGTCGGCCTGATCCCCAGCCGGGCAGCCAGCTCCCGTATCTCGGCCGGGCCGAGCAGCCCCAAAGTGTCCCCCACGGGGATCAGTGTCGCAGCTCAGCCGAACAGATTCTTGCCGCAGACCGGCCACTGGCCGTGCCAGCGACCCTGGACGCGGTTGTAAAGGAGCTGCGCGCGGTACGTCTGCTCGGCCGCGGTGGCGTCCGTGGGCTTGCCGGAGCCGCCGACCGTCCCCCAGGACGAGAGCGAGAACTGGTACAGCCCGTAGTAGCCCGCCGCGTTCACGGCCTTGGGGTTGCCGTGCGACTCGCATGCCGCGAGCCCGGCCCAGTTGAGCCTGGCCGCAGCGCCACCCACGCTGCCGGGCTTGGGTCCCACCGCGATCAGCTGCGGTACGGGTTTGCGGATGACCGTCTGTTGCACGATCGCCGCCTTGACCTTCTTACCCTTGCGCAGCACATCGGCGATGAGCACCCGCTTCAGACCCGGTTTGCCCGGCCGGGCCACCGTGCGGCTCCAGGCGGCCTGCTTCTTGTCGTTCTTCTCCACGGTCGGCGCCGGGATCTTCAGGACCTTGGTCACCGGCTCCGACAGAAGCCGCAACACCGTGATCCGGTCGACCGGGGCGGCGTCCAGGCCTGGAGTGACCCGGTCGTGGGGGCCGAGTCGCAGGCCCGCTTGCGCGAGTACGTCCCGTACGGTCGCGCCCGTCGTCATCGTCTCCAGCCGTTTGCCATCCACCATGATGACGATGGAACGGGGAGTGGGGGTCACCGAAGCGGTCGCGTGGGGAGCGTCGGCGACAGCGGTCTTCCCCGAGGGGGCGGCGGAGGAACAGCTGGACGCGGTGCTCATGGCGAGCGCGCTGGACAACATCACGAGCATGGCGGAACGGCGCACCTGACCTCCGGTGTATCGCTGGCGGCCCCCCGCTTTCCTGGCGCGCAAGCCTAGCCGCACTGATAGGACATTGGAGAAGAGAGCGGTGGTCATCAGAGTGGCCGACAAGCGTCCAAAAAAGTGACATGAGCGAAATGATTGGCTGCTAGCTTAACCAGCGGATTTGGCACGAGGTGACGGAGCGACGAGAGTGACCCAGGGGGATGCGTGCACGGGGTGACGGGTTACACGTCAGGGCTCTTCGACCTGTTCCACGTGGGGCATCTGGAGGTTCTCCGTCGGGCCAGGCAGGCCTGCGACCATTTGACGGTCGGGGTCCTGACCGACGAGGTGGCGGCGGAGATCTGTGGTTCACAGCCGTTCGTGCCGCTGATCGAGCGCCTCGAACTCGTCAGCCATGTGCGGTACGTCGACCAGGCCGTCCCCCTCACCGATCTGGATCCGCGGGCCGCGTGGACGTCGCTCGGCTTCCAGGTGGTCTTCACCAGCCCCGATGACGTCACCGACGCCCCTCTGCTCGAACACGCACTCACCGACACCGGAGTACGGATCGTGCAGTTCACCGACGTTCCAGGAACGATGAGCACGACTCTCCAGGCCGCACTGGCCCGCACCCCGGCAAGGACATCTGTAGCGTGACCACAAAGATCAACGAGGCTGGTCCGGTACCCCGCGGATTCGGCCAGGCTCTGCGGAGTCTCTCCTCCGCACAGAAGACCGCCAAGGGCGCGCCCGCCTACTCCCGGTTCGTCAACCGGAAGCTGGGCCGGGTGTTCGCCGCCCTGGCCTACACGATGGGGCTCACTCCCAATCAGGTCACCGCGATCAGCGCGCTCTTTTCCTTCGCCGGTATCGCGTTGCTCGCTCTGGTCTCGCCGTCGGTCATGACGGGCGTCGGAGTGAGCGTGGCCCTGATCCTCGGCTACGCCCTCGACTCCGCCGACGGGCAGCTCGCGCGGCTGCGGGGCGGTGGCTCGAAGTCGGGCGAGTGGCTGGACCACATCATCGACTGCGCCAAGATCTCCTCGCTGCACTCGGCCATGCTCATCGCCTGCTACCGCTTCTTCGATCTCGAGCACCCGGCATATCTGCTGGTCCCCATGGGCTTCTGTGTGGTCGCCGCGGTGATGTTCTTCGGGATGATCCTCAACGACCAGCTGCGCCGGGTGCATCAGGCGACGACAGGCGTCGGCCCGCAGGAGCCGGCCAAGCCCTCCACGATCCGCTCACTCCTGGTGATGCCGACGGATTACGGAGTGCTGTGCCTGGCGTTCCTGCTGCTGGGATTCCAGAATCTGTTCTTCGTGGTGTACACGCTTCTGTTCGCCGGCAACCTGCTCTTCCTCATCGCCGCCCTGGTCAAGTGGTTCCGGGACATGTCCGCGCTGGACACGGCACCCACTGCGCGGCGTGAGGAACGCGAGCTCGTCCCCAGCACAGCTGAAGGGCGGTGACATGCGAGTCGTCGGTTACGTGCCGGGCGCGTACGACATGTTCCACATCGGGCATCTCAATATCCTGAAGCGCGCCAGTCTCGAATGTGACCACCTCATCGCCGGGGTGGTCACCGATGACGTCCTTGTGCGGGCCAAAGGCAGAGCGGCGGTCGTGCCTCTCGCGGAACGCCTCGCGATCGTGCGCAGCATCAACGTCGTCGACGAGGCGGTCACCGATCTGTCGAGCGACAAGTTCGTGATGTGGCAGCGCCTGAAGTTCGATGTGCTTTTCAAGGGCGACGACTGGAAAGGCACAGAGAAAGGCAACCGGTTGGAAGCCGATCTCGGCGCGGTGGGGGTGCGAGTTGTGTATTTTCCCTACACTGTGCACACCTCCAGCACGGCGTTGCGCCAGCTGATCACCGCAGGCGGAAACGAAGGGGCGAACGCAGCCGATGGCGCCCAGATCCTGCCGCTGCGCTGAACGCCCGCCGGGCGACACGGTGGATGCTCCCCCGGAGACAGATCGAGGAGATGAAGGCATGGCACGTCGCATGGCCCGATCCGGCCTGCTGACACGGACCCTCGTGACGGGTTGCGTTCTCACCCTGGCCGTCGGTGGCTGCTCTGGGACGAAGAAGGCCGCCACGCCCCCCTCTCCCCCCACCGGAGTGAGCACGATCGCCGCCGGTCAGAACACCACGACCGTGCCAGAGGCCAAGGGCGTGCGCACCTCCGCGGGCCTGCGCAAGAAGGTCGAGTACAAGGACAAGGTCACCGTCTCGATCGCGGCGATCAAGTCCGCCAAGGTCAAGGACATCGGGCCTGGGACGATCAAGGGCGAGGTCATCACGATCTTCACCGTGCACTTCGCCAACGCGTCTGGGCAACCGCTGAACCTCAACCAGGTGAAGGTGAGCGCCGTGTACGGACCGCACAAGGACAGCGCCACGAGGACCTATTACGGCAACCTCAACGACTTCTATGGCACCGTCGCGACCGGGCAGGCTCGATCCGCCTCCTACGCATTCACGGTGCCCGCCGCGGGATACAAAGCCGTCACCTTGAGTGTTCAACTGGATTCGAAACATCCGGTGACGACGTTCGCGGGCTCGCTGCACTAAATTGTCCGCCGCCGCACATAAAAAGCCTGTTTGTCCGATATATCCGCGAAAAGACCTCGCTTGAACGAGATAAAAACGATATAGACCTGGCGACCCAACATCCCTCGCGGCTACGTTCTTCGACCAACGTGCCCCCATGCGTAAGGTCGAATTCATGCTTCGCTCGCATCGGAACTCCCGTCTCCGGCGCATCCTTGTCACCCGGACCGCTGCGCTGGGCGCCGTCATCGCCGCAGCCGCCGTCGTCGCTCCTCCCGCCGTACAGCCGGGGTACCGCCTCGTCAATGACTCCTCACGGGTCATCACGGACACGATGGCGCGCACGGTCGACAGTGGGTGGGGAAGCGCGGACCTGGGCGGCCACTACGAGCTGAGCTCGGCGCAGGCCGCCTCCGTCAAGCCCGGCGCGGCCCGGCTCGACCTGGCCGATCCCGGCTACTCGGTCGTCGCCATGCTCTCCGACACCACGGGTACGGACGTCGAGGGCACCCTCACCGTCTCCGTACCGAAGATTCCCATCACGGGCACCGGCGTTTACGCCGCCGTGATGGTGCGTGCGTCCGCACCTAGGAACGCCTATCGCGCCCGGCTGCGGGTCCTGCCCGGCGGCGGCGTGCGGCTGTCGTTCTCCAGGGTCAACGCGGGGAAGGAAACCCTGTTCGGCGGTGAGACGGAACTGCCGACGCGGCTCCCCGAAGGACAGCAACTGATCCTCCAGACGCGCGTGACCGGCTCCAATCCGGTCACCCTGGCCAGCAAGGCGTGGCTGGTCGGTGCTCCCGTCCCCGCCCAGTGGCAGCATTCGGCCACCGACCAGAGCGATCAGCGTGTGACATCGCCCGGCGCGCTCGGTATCTGGACCTATCTCTCCCGCCAGGGCACTCCCGCGTCGGTGCTCGTCGGCGGATTCACCGTCGACTCAGTGTCCGGCCAACCGGCCACCGCCGGCACCCCGGCTTCCACCAGCCCATCGGCGAGTCCCTCCCGGGCCTCCTCCGCGCCTCCCTCTGCCGGCCCGTCTTCCGGCCCGTCTTCCGGCCCGTCTTCCGCCGGCCCGTCCCCGACGACGGGCTCGACCGCCCCCGCCGTCCCGGCACAGCCCTCCGGCTCGCCGTCCACGGACGGCAACGGCGGCCGAAAGTCAGCGAAGGCGGGTTCGGCCGCGGTCGGATCCGCCAACTACACCGTCCCGGCGAAGGCGCTCGTGGTCGCTCCGAACGGGAACGACTCGGCGGCCGGCACGGTGTCCGCGCCGCTCCGGACCGTCGCCCAGGCCATCACCACGGCCTCGGCCGGAGACACGATCGTCCTCCGCGCGGGCACCTACCACGAGACCGTGACGGTGCCGGCGACCAAGACCCTGACCATCCAGGCATATCCGCATGAGGCCGTGTGGTTCGACGGCAGTTCCTCCGTCGGCGACTGGAAGTCCGAGGGCGGCCACTGGTATCACGACAACTGGACGGCCCAGTTCGACTCCAGTCCGACCTACACGGCCGGAGGCCCCGTCAGCACGGACACCTCGTTCCAGTTCGTGGATCCGAAGTATCCGATGGCCGCCCACCCCGATCAGGTCTGGATCGGTGGAACCGCCCTGCGACAGGTCGGCTCACGGGGTGAGGTGACCGGCGGGACGTTCTTCGCCGACTACACCGCCCACCGCCTCTACGTCGGATCCAACCCGGGCGGCCAGGAGGTCCGGGCCACCGATCTGGCAGAGGCGATCACCGTTCGCTCCGGCGGCTCGGTCGTACGCGGGATCGGAGTCCGCCGCTACGCCACCTCGCTGCCGAAGATGGCGACCGTCAAGATCGTGGCCGGCAACGTGACGGTGGAGAACGTGACCGTCACCGACACCGCGACCACCGGGCTCAGCGCCCTCGCCAACCACATCACCCTCAGGCACGTCACCAGCCGCAACAACGGCATGCTGGGCATCCACGCCAACTACGCGGATGACCTGCGGATGGAGTCGGTCCTCAGCGAGAACAACAACCTCGAGCACTTCAAGTCGGCTCCAGTGGCGGGCGGCATCAAGGTGACCCGCTCGCGTAGGGTCGCCATCGTCAACAGTCGGCTCCATGCCAATCTCGGCACAGGTATCTGGATGGACGAGTCCGTCTACAACATCGCGCTCACCGGGAACGACATCGTCGACAACGCACACCACGGGATCTCCCTGGAGCTCTCCGCCAAAGCGCTGATCGCCGACAACGTGATCACCGGTAGCCGGGACGACGGCATTCGCCTGAACGACACCGCCAACGTCCAGATCTGGAACAACACGCTGAGCGGCAACACACGCACCATCAATCTCGTGCAGGACGGCAGGCGCGCCGCCAACCTGTCCACGCCGGGGCACGATCCCCGCCAGAAGCTGCCCGATCCCACGGTGACCTGGCTCGTCGGGCAGATCGGCGTGGGCAACAACATCCTGTCGCGCGTACGGAGCGGGGCCACCTGCCTGCTGTGCGCCGAGGACTACTCGCACCAGCGAAGTGCCGCGCAGATGCAGATCAACGTCGACGGCAACGTCTACACCCGGCCGGACACCAGCGCCCCCACCTGGGTGTTCGTCTGGTCGCGCGGCTCCGGCAACCCCGCCACCTACACCAACGTCGGCGCCTTCCGGTCGGCCACCGGCCAGGAAGCACACGGATTGGGCTTCGACGGCTTCGCGGCCGCGCGCACCGATGGCAGGCTCGACTCGTCCATCGAGTCGCAGGCCGCGGCCGCCGCCCGTCCGTTGCCCACCACGATCTCCACGTCGCTCGGCCGCCCCGCCGGCATCCGCCACCTGGGCGCCTGGGCCTGACCCCCGTCCCATCGCCCGCCGCACCCGCTGTAGGGGCGGTCCTGATCCCTCAGGACCGCCCCTACAGCCTTGTCACCCCGCCCAAAGGTCCAGGAGGAGGGCGCAGGCGCGACGGTGCCCGCGGTCACGAAACTGAGGCCGCGCTGGTGATCGAGTTACCGGACGGGTCGGTGGCACGGATCTTGTAGGTGTGCGTGGATCCCGAGGTCAGACCGGAATCGACATAGCTGATACTCGGCAGGGCCCAGAACGTCGAACCGACGGTGGTGCTGTAGACCGGCGTGGTGCCGCCGTCCCGCAGCACCTCGTACTTGAGCTGGCTGTTGTCGTGGTCCCAGGTGGCCTTCCAAGCGACCCGGACCTTGCCACCGGTCAGCGCGACGGCGGTCGGCGCGGTCAGCGCGCTGGACACCGGCCCGACCTTGTTCGGCGCGACGGTCTTGATCGCGTACCGCTGCAGGCCCTGCTGGGCCTTGCCCTCGACCCGGGGGAATTCGCCCGCCAGCGCAATGTACTTGGTGTTGCCGATGACCGACCAGGCGGCCTGGAACTGCCCCGTGAAGGTGCCCAGGCTGAGCGTCGGGAACCAGTGCAGCAGGCTGGGGATGGGCTGGTGCGAGTAGCTGCTGTTGGTGCCCGGAGCGGACTGGTCGGTGCCGGTCGGGTAGGTGGTCTCCGCCAGTGCCCGGTGCCACGCGGACGTGCTCGGCTGCGGGAAGGCGCCGAGCGAACTGCAGTCGTGCGCGTGCGAGACGCTGTAGAGAGCCTGACCGACGGGCAGGACGCTGTAGGTGGCGCCGTAGCAGTTGTCCAGCCAGACAAGGTCGCCGGTGTTGACGTTGGCGGCCCAGCGGCCGTCGAACCAGTGGCTGCCCTCACCGTCGTCGCCCGCGTAGACGGTATCGCCCTGCACCTGCAAATCGGTGACATACGAGAAGCTGGTCCCGCTCCTGGCGGGGACGGGGGTGCTGCTCCACGGGGCGGAGGCGCCGGTGGCGGTGTCGACCGCGCCGACCCCGACGTGGGCCTGAGCGTTCAGCTTTTGGAACCGGCCGCCCACGATGACCCGGGTGTTGTCCGGGGACAGCGCCAGGGCGTAGACCGTGTTGTCGTCGGCCGCGGGCTTCCAGGTCAGGGACAGGGCGCCGGTGGCCGCATCCGAGGCGGCCAGCCGGGTGCGTGTACGCCCGTCGACGTTGAAAAAATTACCGCCGTAATAGACCGTGGAGTTGGTGGCCACGATGGCGCGCACCGAATTGGAGACCTTCGGGTGGAAATTCGCGTCCAGCGCGCCCGTGGCGGTGCTGAAGGCCGCGATGTGGCTGCGCGGCTGTCCGTCCACAGTAGTGAAGTCGCCGCCGACGTAGATCTTCGACCCGTCCGGGGAGGCCGCCACCCGTAGGCCCTGCGCGTCGAGCGTGTGGTTGAACGAGGTGATCAGGTTCCCGGTGGTGATGTTGTAGGCGAGGATGTTCGCCCGGGCGACCTCGGTGGCGGCGCCCACGGCAGCACCCGGCGGGCGGGCCTTGGTGAACTGGCCGACGGCGTAGACCGTGTTTCCGACGAGGGTCTGGCTCCACGCCACACCGTCGATCTGCCAGGTCGGGAGCGGGTCGGCGCTCACCGTCGCAGGGGTGCCCGTGGGCGGATCCGTGTCCGCCACCGACACCTGTGTCTCCAGGCCCGAAAGGCCCAGCAACGACAGCGCCACCACCATCACGCCTGACACGCCCAGGCGCCGGCGATCCCACAACAAAGCTCTCACGTTTACCTTCACCCCGCCCATCGCCCCACGGGGGGCCCCGCAGGCCACACCGGTCAACGGATGCTAACGGAAGGTTTCCACGGCAAACGTGTGCTTATCAAATCGTAACTAAAGGTCCAAGGTTAAACAGTCACCATGGGCCGAAAAGGCGGACTCCGTTGTCGGCGATGGCGGTGCAGAGTTCGGCGAGATCGACACTCTTGACGTCGGCCATGAAGCGTACCGTCAGCGGGATCAAATAAGAGGAATTCGGCTTACCACGGTGCGGGATCGGAGTCAGGAACGGCGCGTCGGTCTCGACCAGCAGCAGTTCCAGCGGTGCGACCTTCAGTGCCTCACGCAGATCGTCGGCGTTTTTGAAGGTCACGTTACCGGCGAAGCTCATCACATAACCCCGGTCGGCGCAGACCCGTGCCATCGCCGCGTCGCCGGAGAAACAGTGGAAGACCACCTTCTCCGGGGCGCCTTCCTCTTCGAGGATGCGCAGCACGTCGTCGTGAGCCTCCCGATCATGGATGACCAGTGCTTTGCCGGTGCTCTTGGCGATATTGATGTGGGCGCGGAACGAGCGCTGCTGGTCCTCGATGCCCGCCCAGTCCCGGTAGTAGTCCAGACCGGTCTCGCCGATCGCCCGCACCTGGGGCAGCATGGCCAGCTCCGCGATGTCGTCGAGGACGTCGTCGCGCACACCGGTGGTCTCGTTCGGGTGGATCGCCACGCCCGCGAACACGTCACCGTGGTCGCGGGCCGCCTCCGCGCCCCAGCGGGAGGACTTCAGGTCGCACCCGATCGTCATGAGCTGCCGCACACCCACGGCGTGCGCGGCGGCCAATGCCCGCGGCACCGGGATCTCGAGCAGGTCGAGATGACAGTGGCTGTCGAAGACCTCGACCGGCAGTGCCTCGGGCAGCGGCGGGAACGAGGTGGACTGCTTTCCGTCGGTGCTCACAGTCCCTCGGCCTCTAGGCGTGCCAATTCCTCGTCCACCACGGACGGGTCGAGCTTGGTGAACAGCGGGGTCGGCGGGGCCAGCGGTGTGCCGGGCACGATCCGCCGGGACTCCCAGACGGCCGCGGCGGTGTCGTAGGACCCGCCGAGCACCTGGTAGTCCGGTCCGCCCTCTTCCGAGACCGTCTCCAGGGACGGCATCCCGCTCCAGACGCCCGTGCCGCCGAACATCTCGTACACCTTCTGCGACGAGACCGGCAGGAACGGTGTGAGCAGGGTCTTGGCGTCATCGATGAGCTGCAGCGCCACGTGCAGGATCGTCTTCATCCGCTCCGGGTCCTCGGTGCGCAGCTTCCAGGGCGCCTGGTCGGAGAGGTACTTGTTGGCCTCGGCGACGACCCGCATCGTCTCCTGGATGGAGTTCTTGAAGCGGGACCGGCCCAGCTCGGCGCCGATCGAGTCGAACGCCTTACGTGAGGCCTCCAGAACGGCATGGTCGGCATCGGTCAGGTGACCGGCGGCCGGAATGGAGCCGATGTTCTTGGCCGCGAAGGAGATCGACCGGTTGACCAGGTTGCCCCAGGCCGCGACCAGCTCGTCGTTGTTGCGGCGAACGAACTCGCTCCAGGTGAAGTCCGTGTCCTGGGTCTCGGGGCCGGCCGCCGAGATGTAGTAGCGCAGCGAGTCGGCGTCATAGCGCTCCAGGAAGTCCCGGACGTAGATCACGACGGACCGGGAGGAAGAGAACTTGCGCCCCTCCATGGTCAGGAACTCGCTCGAGACCACCTCGTTGGGCAGGCTGAGTCTCCCCAGCGATCCCGGCGTTCCGCCCTTGTCCCCCTGCCCGCTGTAGCCGAGCAGCATGGCCGGCCAGATCTCGGAATGGAAGACGATGTTGTCCTTGCCCATGAAGTAGTACGACTCGGCGCTGTCGTTCTGCCACCAGGCGCGCCAGGCCTCGGGGTCGCCGGAGCGGCGTGCCCACTCGATCGAGGCCGACAGATAGCCGATGACCGCGTCGAACCAGACGTACAGCCGCTTGTTGGGGTGGTCGCGCCAGCCGTCCAGTGGGATGGGGACACCCCAGTCGAGGTCCCGGCTGATCGCCCGCGGCTGCAGGTCGTTCAGCAGGTTCATCGAGAACTTCAGCACGTTGGGCCGCCAGTCGCCCTGCTTGGTCTGCAGCCCCGAGCCGAGGGACTCGGTGAAGGCCCCCAGGTCCAGCATGAAGTGCTCGGTCTCGACGAACTTCGGGGTTTCGCCGTTGATCCGCGACTTGGGATTGATCAGCTGGATCGGGTCGAGTTGGTTGCCGCAGTTGTCGCACTGGTCGCCGCGCGCGCCGTCGTACCCGCAGATCGGGCAGGTGCCCTCCACATAGCGGTCGGGCAGCGTACGGCCGGTGGACGGCGAGATCGCGCCCAGCGTGGTCTTGGGGAAGATGTAACCGTTCTTGTACAGTCCGAGGAACAGCTCCTGTACGACGGCGTAGTGGTTGCGCGTCGAGGTCCTGGTGAACAGGTCGTAGGACAGGCCGAGCGCCCGCAGGTCCTCGGCGATCACCAGGTTGTAGCGGTCGGCGAGCTGGCGGGCGGTGACACCCTCCTTGTCGGCCTGCACCTGGATCGGTGTGCCGTGCTCGTCGGTGCCGCTGACCATGAGGACCTTGTTGCCCACCATCCGCTGGTAGCGGCTGAAGACGTCGGACGGAACCCCGAACCCGGAGATGTGCCCGATGTGGCGGGGACCGTTAGCATATGGCCAGGCGACCGCCGTCAGAATGTTCCGGCCCGACTGAGTGTTCAACAAGGACATGCGTCCAGGGTAGAGGGCCTGGGCAGCGGTCTCACCCGGATATCCCCCTGTGGGGAGAACGGCATCCCGGAGGCCGCCGAATCATGCGGGTGGCCCCTACGGGTTTCCTGTAGAGAAGGACACCCCCCTATGCGCAGGACCTGCGGCTATGGCACCCTGACCTGCGGCAGATCACCCCTTATGGAGGTTAAGAGCAGGTATGGTCCGTACCACAGAGCGAAAGCCGGCCATAGGGCAGCCCTCCCCCTTCGCCGACCCTCGAAGACCACCTGCGCGGCGCTCGGCCCGGGTGCTGCGCCACCGCGTGGTCTGGTTGTCGGCGCTGGTGGCCGCCTGCACCGTGTTCATGCAGTGGCTGATCATGCCGCCTCCTCTTTGGGCCGACCCCTACTACGTTTTCGACGCAGCCAGGCGCTGGCCGGACATTCCCCTCGACCAGCCACCGTTCTCCGAGGTCACGCACCAGGTCACGCGTGTGGGGCTGCTCTTCCCCGCCCGGCTGGTCCAGGAACTGCTCGGTACGGGTCAGGCCGCCTACTTCGTCACCGCCGCACTGGGCGGCATCATCTTCTTCGTGGGCTGCTACCTCGTCGTCCGCGCACTCTTCGGTGACCTGGTCGGGCTCACGGTGACCCTGCTGCTGCTGGTGCACCCCTTCTTCACCCTGGTCAGCCCCTACACCAAGGACGTCACCTGGTCGACGGGGACCGTACTGCCGGACATGCCAGGGGCCGGGCTCTTCTCCCTCGGGGTGGCTGCACTCGTCGTGGCCGGCCGAAGGAAGGGACGGGCCCAGACCTATCTCCTGCTGGCCGCCGGGATGTGTTTTGGATACAGCTACCTGGTCCGCGAGTTCCTCGCCTTCATGTTCCCTGCCATCCCGGTATTTCTCCTGCTGCTGCGGATCCCGGTGCGGAGGCTCGTCTTCGTCGCCGGGCCGATGCTCGGCTTGCTGGCCATCAACCTGCTGCACAACACCCTCGTCTTCGGCGACCCGCTCGCCGAACTGCGCGCCGCCGCGGATCATGGGGGGGCGCCTACCGAGCGGCTGTCGCGCGGTCTCGCGCTCGACTCGTTCGTGCGAGCCATGCACGACTGGCACCCGCTCGGCGTAGTGTTCCTCGTCGCGCTCGGGCTCAACATCGTGGGATTGGCGGTCACCAGGGATCGACGGCTCGCGCTGACGCTGGTGTGGTTCGTCGCCTTGTGGGCTCCGCTCACACTGAATTCCGGACTGCTCAATCCGAACGACATATCGCTTCGCGGGTGGCTCGTCCGCTACTGGTTCTCGGTCTTGCCCGCCCTCGCGGGCGGCGGGCTCGGCGCTCTCGTCCTCATGGCAAAGCGGGTCACCAGGCCACGCCCCCGCGCCGCGATGGTCGCGGCCTTCGCCGCTGTCCTCGCGGCGACGTATCTTCTCCCCGCCGCCAAGGCGATCCCGACGGCGCTGCCGCGCGACAGGGCCTGGAACGAACTACGGGTCTGGCTGTCCGGGCACAATGACATGCCGCAGATCTGGACAGACGAACGCCTTGGGCAGACGCTGACCTACTACACCCGCTCGGTGTGGGGCGATCCGCTGTGGCGGGGAAAGATCCAAACCTTCCCCCAACAGGATCCCGTACTGCCTGCGGCAGTCGGCCAGGGTCCGTTGCTCTTCACCCGATGGCATGACTCGGAGCCGCAGATCGCCGGCGGACTACGTCCGAGCGCCGAGACGGGGTGGCGGTTGGTCTGGCGCTCCTCAGACGACATCCTGGAGCTCTGGGACCGCTGACTCGCGCCGATATCGCCCCTACTGGGCAGTCGGGACCGGAGCGGGGTTCTCCGGCCCCGGGGCGCGGGCGGGCCGGGAGAACGCGAGCGCCGCGGCGAGGCAGGCGAAGGGCAGCACCGGCATGACATACCGGTGGTCGAAGTCGAGCACCGCCACCGGGAACACCAGCAGGGTCACTGCCACTCCCCACGCCAACAGAACGTTCCGGCGGGCACCTGGTGCCCTGCCCCGGCGGAACAGCCCTACCGCCCCCGCCAGGAGGATGAGACCGAGCAGCGGACCGGGCAGATGAACCCGGTAGGCCATCAGGAAGCTCGAGTACGGGCGCACCATGTGCCTGTCAGGCCAGCCCGGGTCGTACGCCATGACGATCTTCCTGGCGTCCGGCTGATTCGACGACGGCGGTTCGGTCTCGTCGAAGTAGTAGACCGGCAGAAGCCTCTTGGGGTGTGCCACCGCGGGCCACGCGAAGCTCAGGGACACGTCGTGGACCACGTCGTGAAGGTAGTCCAGCGGTTGGGCCAGGATCGCGTGGATGGCGAACGACCGAGCCAGTTCCTCGTTGGCCGCTCGGAAGGGCGGCCGGTTGATCTCACCGGCCCAGAAGTACTCCGACGCGGTGTCCTCCTGAATTCCGTCCGGGCACAACCGTGCCTCATCCGCGGGAGGCTTGATCACGGCGCAGTTCGCGAAGGTCCTCGTACGCGCCCATAGCGCGGCTCCGTCGCCACCGACCAGCTTGAACTGGCCGTACTCGGAGGAGTACCAACCGGCGTACATCACGAGTGGAATCGCCGCGGCCACCGTCGCCGCGATCAGCGGGCGCAGGCCCACCCTGCGCACGGCCATCCAGCCGAGCACGAGAATCAGCACCGGCAACGCGAGAGTACGGGCAAGCGCCGCCAGGGCGAACAGAAACCCCGCGGCGGCGCCCGCTCGCCACGAGATCGTCGGCGACCACAGCAGCACCGCGACGGCGGCGACCATCAAGAAGGTGAACGGCGCGTCCGAGAGGACGGCATGCTCCAGATGGAGCAGCTCGACATCGAACAGCGCCGGGATCGTGGCGAGTACCGCCACCCACACGTGCACGGACCTGCGGCGCAGCACCGCGTAGACCAGCAGCCCCACGGCCAGCCCCATCACATGCTGGAGCGCGACGACCAGCGTGATGCTGTGAAAGGGCTTGAGCGCCCACAGGAACAGGCCGTAGCCCCCGGGGTGAAGTTCCCGGATGGGAATGGGATCGAGGGCGAACTTCAGGTACTCGAAGGAGTCGTACCAGTACAGTTCGGCCGGCCGGAGGCTGAGCATGGTCAGCACCCGAAGCGCTGCGGCGGCGAACATCACCACCGCGAAGAGCCGGTGTCTCTTCAGCAACTCCAGCCAGGCGGTCGTCTTGGCCTGGCCACCGGCGGGCGACTCGATCTCAGGGAGCACAACGGTCATCGAGCGGCATCCACGAGGACCGGCTCGTCCCGTGGCATCTCCATGGTCTCGGCCTGGCGTCGTCGCCACGGCAGGGCGAGCACGATCGCGGGAATGACGAGGAGGCTCGCCATGTAGTACCACGGCGCCACCTGCCTCCAGTTGGTGAGCAGGGTCATCACGAGATAGCCGAAGGCTGCGTACAGGCTGATCGCGACCTGCATCACACCGGACCAGCGCGTGGGCCGGGCGGTCGCGAACGGCATCGCCCAGGAGAGGTACTGCACCCCGTGCGAGGCGGTGACGATCTGGAACGCGGACGCGCTGACCATGGCGATGTCCACGGAGTGGGCGCGGCGCCACCACCAGATGGCCGCGGCGATGGCGGCCAGGGTGAGCAGGGATCCGATGCTGCCGATCGTGGCGGAGAACGGGTCGTGCAGCAGCTTCTCCGTCTTCACCGGGTGCAGCCACATCACCAGCGAACTCCACCCGAACGTCCCCACGACGGGGTGGTAGCCGAGCATGACGCCCATGACCTTGGGCAGCTGCCCGATAGGTGTGCCGACGGTGAGCGGCATGGTCACGAACAGCGCGATGAGAACGCCGAACATGGCCGTCAGCAGCTCCCGTCTGCGGCGCCAGTCGGGCAAACCGATGAGCAGCGCGGGGATGAGGAGCGCCGGCCAGGTCTTGACCGAGATGGCCAGCCCGATCAGGAGGCCCGCCAGGAGCACCCGCTTCCGGGTGAGCTCCGGCCCGTCCTTGCGGATCAGCACGAAGGCCCCGACCCCGAACAGCAGGCAGAGCGGCTCCATCTGCCCGTGGATCGCCGAGACCATGATGATCAGTGGGTTGCAGGCGTACTGGAACCGGGCGGCCGCGCCGTGCCGCCGCCCGGCGAGAAGGCCGACCAGTGCGACGACCCCGAGATCGAACAGGATCGGCCCGATCCGGCTGACCGTGAGCCACGACAGGCCGAGATGCAGGTGGATCCACTCGTTGCCGGCGAGGAAGATCGCATAGGTCGGCAGATAGTTCCAGCCGGTCTCCGGGGCGTTCAGGATCGGATCCCGGTGATGGAGCGCATTGACCCCGGCCCGATGAAAGTCGATGTTCAGGTCGTACGGGGCGAACCCGTGGCCGACCCACATCATCAGGACCCGCAGCCCCAGCGCGACCAGGAGCGTGACGGCCAGTGAGGGCCGCCAGCCCTTGCGCCAGCCCAGGATCATGACCGCGGCGGCTAAGGCGAAGACAGCGAATCTAGCCGCCAGCAGCAGGGGATCGGTGATATGCAGCATTTCTGGTAGGTCAGCTCTGCCCGACCGGGCGCTCGATCTTCTGCTCGGGCTCGGTCATCTCGGACCGGGTGAGGAGAGCCTGCTGCACGGCGAGGGCGTCGGTGTCCTCGGCCTCGGTGCCCGGGTGCGAGGAGCGACGGATGCCCAGGATGGACAGGAACGCGGAGCCGAGCACGAGCTGGAAGCTCATCATCAGCGCGGTGGCCGACGGCACCACCAGCCGCAATGAGTGCCGCGGATCGAGTTCGCCGAAGTTGTTCACCTGCCAGTGGAACAGCGAGGCCACCAGCCCGACCAGGCCGGCGACGGCAAGCAGCCCACCGAGGATCAGTCCTCGTTCGAAGCTCCACGAGTTGAGCAGCCAGCGGGCCCGTCGGTCGGTCGGCAGGAAACCCTCCGCCACCCCGTAGGCCTTGGTGAGCAGCGAGAACAGGACCGCCTGGAAGCCGATCACCATCATGGCCGAGGCACCGACCAAGGTGTCGACATCGAAGGAGACCTCCCCGATCCGAATGGGCCCGAAGGAGAGAGCGACGCCCACCAACAGCCCGAGCGTGATCAGCACAAGCCCGGGGATCAGGAACAGCCAGCGCGGGCTGTAGAGCATGAGGAAGCGCAGGTGCCGCCAGCCATCCCGCCAGGTGTTCAGGTGCGGCGGCCGGGAGCGGCCGTCCACCGCCAGCGTGGTGGGCACCTCGGTGATCTTCTGATTGAAGATCGTCGCCTTGACCACGAGCTCGCTGGCGAACTCCATCCCGCTGGACTGGAGCCCGAGCGCGAGGGCGCTGTCGCGGCGGAAGCCGCGCAGCCCGCAGTGGAAGTCGCCGATCTTGCTCTTGAAGAACAGCCGGCCGATGAAGCTCAGCACCGGGTTGCCGAGGCGGCGGTGCAGCAGGGGCATGGCCCCTTTGGCGATGCCACCCTTGAACCGGTTACCCATGACGAGGTCGGCGCCCTCGCGTAGCTCCTCGACGAACGGCATGAGCGCCGTGAAGTCGTAGCTGTCGTCGGCGTCCGCCATGATCACGTACGTGCCGCGGGCGGCGCGGATGCCACCCATCAGGGCGTTGCCGTAGCCCTTGCGGTCAACGTGGACGACGCGGGCTCCCGCCGCCTCGGCCAGCGCCTGGCTGCCGTCCGTACTTCCGTTGTCGGCGACGATGACCTCGCCATCGAGACCATTCTCACGAATGCAGGCCAGAGCCTTGCTGACACATGTCTCCACGGTCTCTGCCTCATTAAGACAAGGCATAACTACGGAGAGTTCCACGTCGACTCCTTCACATCCCCTTGCACACGGGATCGGGGGATTTCGACTAACCTCGGCATGATCCGGCTGATCTTATGCATTAATCATGATGCCTGCCAGCTCCCCTAGCTGCGCGGTTCTTCCACTAGAACGACGCATTCCTGTTGCAAAGTCGCAACCGGAAGCTCCCACCGGGAGCAGTTCACAGGCGGCACCCTGGGTACACAGGATACGGGTCTCTTGACCCAAGGGAGGTCTCTGACAGTCTTGACGAACGTCATCGCGCCCGATGTGGGCCCGTCCGCGGACGTGCCCGCGGACGAGGAGACGGCGCCTGCCGCTGCGCAACTCCCTGCCGCCCGCACCCGTCAGTGGCCCTTCCTCAGCCGGCCCTTCCTCCGCTCGCACCGGGTGTTCCTCGTCGCCGTGACACTGGGTGTCGCGCTCCGCATCGTGACCATGCTCGGTTATCGCTGGGCGATGTGGTTCATGGACGCCTACCAGTACGTGCAGACGGCCATCGAGGGCGGCCCGCACCTCGTTCGGCCGGACGGCTACGCCTTCTTCCTGAAGGCGCTCATGCCGTTCCACCGTTTCGCGCTGGTCACCTCACTGCAGCACCTCATGGGCATCGGGACCGCGGTAATGATCTACGCGCTGCTCTGGCGGCGCTTCAACCTGCCCGGCTGGCTGGCCACCCTGGCCGCCGTACCGGTGCTCCTCGACGCCTACGAGATCCAGCTCGAGCACATGATCTTGTCCGACACGCTCTTCACCTTCCTGATGACGGCGCTGGTCACCACGACTTTGTGGTGGAAGGACATCACAGTGACCCGCGGCGCGGCGCTGGGTCTGTTGCTGAGCGTCACCGCGCTGACCCGGTCGATTGGACTGGGCCTGCTACTGGTGATGTTCGCGTACCTGGTGTTCCGGAGGGTCGGCTGGCGGGTGGTCACCGTCGTCGTCGTCACCGCCGCGATCCCGTTGCTCGGCTACGCGCAGTGGTTTCAGTCCGCGCACGGCCGCTTCGCGCTGAGCAACAGCGACGGGCCGTTCCTGTACGCCCGGGTCATGAAGTTCGCCGACTGTGACAAGTTCAGTCCGCCGCCCACGGTCGAAGAGATCCCCCTGTGCATCCAGACGCCGCCCGGGAAGCGGTTGAGTTCGCAGTTCTACGTCTGGGGCACGGTCTCCCCCCTTCACCGCCTGCCCGACGACATCTTCGACAACCGCAACAGCCTGCTCGCCGGCCAATTCGCCCGGCACGCGATCACCTCACAGCCCGGGGACTATCTCGAGGCCGTCGCCTATGACGTGGCCCGGGTCTTCGAGTGGAATAGGCATGTCTTCCCGGACGCCACCACGTACAACAGGTACGAGTTCCAGAAGACCTCCGAGCCCACCCCAGAATGGGCAAAGCCATACCTGGCAAAGTATGAGCCGGGTCGGTCGACACCCCGGATCGTTGAGCCCTTCGCCGGGTTCATGCATTTTTATCAGAAATATTTCTTTCTGCGCGGAACACTGCTCGGCGTGATCCTTCTGATCGGCCTGGCCGGTATGGCCAGGGCGTGGCGTCGCTGGGGAGGCCCTGCCCTGCTGCCCATGGGCGCTGTCGCGGCTCTGCTCGTCGCTCCTGCCGCCACCGCGGAGTTCGACTACCGCTATGTCGTCCCGGCGATCCCGATGGCCTGCCTCGCGGCCGGACTCGCCCTGCGCGACCTTCCGACGTACCGGCTGCTCAAACTACGTAAACTCGGTGGGCGGAATGATCGGAACAACCGGGATGAGGAGACAGTCTCGCCGGTGGCCGGGGAATTGATCCCCGAAAAGGTCTGATGATTACCGGGTGGCGAAGGACGACTTGGCGGTTGACGACGGATTGAGGTCCGCTATAGCGGCGGCATCGCAGAAAATGCGGGCCCCTGTGACCGGTATGCCCGAGAGAACCGTACGAGACCGCATCCGCGCCCATCGGCTTTTCCTCTCCGCACTCGGCGTCGCCACGCTGCTGCGGATCATCGCGATGGTGGGCTACGGCCCCTCCATGTGGTTCAGCGACAGCTTCACCTATGTCCATGTCGCGCTACACCCCGGTCCCGATCCGATCCGGCCCAGCGGCTACGGCCTGCTCTTGCTGCTGCTCAGGCCCTTCCACAGCTTCGCTCTCGTAACCGGCGTCCAGCACCTGATGGGTCTGGGCACGGCCGTGATGATCTACCTCCTGCTCCGCCGCCGGTTCGGCCTCCCCGGCTGGGGAGCCACCCTCGCCGCCGTACCGATCATGTTCGACTCGTACCAGATCCAACTCGAACAGCTGATCCTCTCCGACGCGCCGTTCATTTTCTTGATCGTCGCCGCCATCACGGTGCTGCTCTGGCGGGACCGGCCCTCCTGGCGGGCGGGCGCCGCCGCCGGCGGGCTGCTGTCGCTGGCAGCGCTGACCCGTTCGCTCGGGCTCGCGGTGATCGTGGCCGCGGTGGGCTACCTACTGGTCCGCCGGGTACGGCTGCGTACCATCGGCGCGGTCCTGGCCGCCGCGGCACTCCCGCTGAGCATGTACGCGGGGTGGTTCTATGCCGAGCACGGCAAGGTCGCGCTGACCCGCAGCGACGGAGTCTTCCTGTACGTACGGGTCATGGCGTTCGCCGACTGCAACAAGATCGATCCGCCGGTGCAGGAGTTGCCGCTGTGCACGACCACGCCCCCGGACAAGCGGCCGCCCTCGCAGAACTACCTGTGGGCCCGCGACGCTCCCCTGCACCGGCTTCCGGACCTGACGTTCAGCGCCGGCCAGAACACGCTGGCCGGTGACTTCGCCGAGCGGGCCATCCTGGCCCAGCCCGGCGACTACCTACGGGTGGTGGCCAAGGACTTCTTCCGCGTCTTCCAGTGGAACCGTACGGTCTATCCCGACTATGCGACCTTCAACCGGTACCGGTTCGGTACCAGGCCCGACGACCTCGGCCAGTGGTCGGTGACCCCGAACACCACGGCCGCCCAGGAGGCCGCCGCGTACGAGCGGGGGCCGGCCCACACCAAGATCGTGGAACCCTTCGCGGCCGTGATGCGCGGATATCAGGCGGTCTTCCGGCTGCCCGGCACGCTGCTAGGCGTGATCCTCCTGATCGGCCTATTTCCCGTCCGCCGCCGAACGGGCCGCCGCGCCAGGTTCTGGCAGAGCGTGACGGGGGCCGCGCTGCTGCCCTGGATCACCTCGGTCGGGCTGCTGCTCGCCCCGGCGGCGACCGCCGAGTTCGACTACCGCTATATCTTGCCCGCGGTCCCGCTCGCCTGCATCGCCGCCGCCCTCACCTTCGCCCGCCCCTCCGCCGATTCTGTGATCGGGGAGGAACGCGCGGCCAGTACGGCATCGTGACTTCGGCCCGGCCGGCCGGCGAGCCGTCCGTGGCACCCGCAGGCTTCAGGCCGACCTGCGGGGCCGGGGTACGTAGCCGTGGCCGGCCTCTCGTCCGGGACCGTGATCGTGAGCGTGACCTTGGTCTTGGTCTTGGTCGTGCCAGTGGGAGGGCAGGACCTTCGCCCCCAGGCCGCCGCAGCTCGGGCAGGTCGGATCGCACCAAGGCGGGCAGCAGACGATGCCGTGGTATCGCCAGGTGACAGCGTCGCCACCGTGCCCGTCGTTGGCGTGCCACGCCTCGTAGACCTCTTCCCAGCGGCGCTCGCAGCGCTGGCACTGGAAGCCCCAGATCTCCGTCGTCACGCAGGTGTCTCGCATGCCGCACCCCCGTCGCTCGTGGGGAATCCGTGGGTTCCGCGGGCTCTGAGCCCGCATATCCGGATCCGCCCTGAGTGTGGGGCCGCGAATGGTTTTCTACGAGATGGCCACGAATGTATCTTGCATACTTTGACGTAGATCTACCTACACTTGACCTTTTGATGCGACTTCCATGACCTAAGCGTGCACCTTGCTCCGCAATCGCACAGTAATCAGACCATTTCTTAGCGTCAGGAACGTGCTGCCAGCACCGCGTCGTAGACGACTCTCTTGGGCTGACCGTTCTCCTTCGCCACCTCACCGATGGCCTGTTTGCGGGGCGTCCCCACGGCCTCGCGGCGAGCGACCTCGGCGGCCAGTTCGACCGGGTCCTCGAGGCCCACGCGTTCCGGGGCTCCGCCGACGACGACGGTGATCTCACCCTTCACACCGGCCGCCGCCCACTCCGCGAGCTCCCCGAGCGGGCCCCGGCGTACCTCCTCGTACGTCTTGGTCAACTCGCGGCAGACGGCGGCGGGGCGCTCCTCTCCGAACGCCTCCGCCAGCGCGAGCAGCGCGGCGGCCAACCGGTGCGGGGCCTCGAAGAAGATCATGGTGCGCGGCTCGGCGGCCAGCGACGACAGCCGGGCCCTGCGCTCCCCGGGCTTGCGCGGCAGGAACCCCTCGAAACAGAACCGGTCGGACGGCAGTCCGGAGACCACCAGCGCGGTGGTGACGGCGGACGGCCCGGGCAGCACGGTGACGGGCACGTTCTCCGCCACGGCGGCGATCACGAGGCGGTAGCCGGGGTCGGATACCCCCGGCAGCCCCGCGTCGGTGATGACGAGCACGTCGTGCCCGTCCAGCAGGTCGCGCAGCAACTCCTCGGCCCGGGCCCGCTCGTTCTGGTCGTAGTAGGACACGATCCTGGCCCGGAGCTCGATGCCCAGATCGGAGGCGAGCCGGCGGAGCCGCCTGGTGTCCTCCGCCGCGATGATCCCAGCCGCGGCGAGCGCGTCACGCAACCGGGCCGAGGCGTCCTCGGGCCGCCCGATCGGTGCCCCCGCCAGTATCAACTGTCCGCGCATGACGCCCATTCTCCCGGAATGATGGGCTCACCCTTACGATAGCCGGGTGGCGATGACGGAAATCCGGCCGGAGACACAGCCGATGGAGCGACCCCACCGACCCGACCTGCGGGATTGGCTTACCACGGCGATTCCCGGCAGCCGGTTGGTGGGCTGGCTGGGACCTTTGCTGGTCACCGCGCTCGCGGCGTTCCTGCGCTTCGACCGGCTGGCCATCCCGCACAGCGTGGTCTTCGACGAGACCTACTACGCCAAGGACGCCGCCGCGCTCCTCAAGTTCGGCTATGAGCACTCGACGATCGACAGCACTCACGGCGAGGCCGACAAGCTCTTCCTCGCGGGCCATGTCGACCAGATCTGGCAGGGCGGCGGGGCCTTCGTCGCCCATCCGCCGGTCGGCAAATGGATGATCGCGATCGGCGAGTGGCTGTTCGGCGCAACCCCCTTCGGCTGGCGTTTCATGCCCGCACTGATCGGCACACTGTCGGTGCTGATCCTGGCCCGCATCGCCCGCCGGATGACGCGTTCGACGCTGCTCGGCTGCGCCGCCGGACTGCTCCTCGCGCTTGACGGGCTGGAACTGGTGACCAGCCGCACGGCGCTGCTCGACATCTTCGTGATGTTCTGGATTCTCTGCGCGTTCGGCTGCCTGGTCATCGACCGGGATCAGGCTCGGGCCCGGCTGGCCGCCAAAGTCGAAGCCTCCGGCGGGTTCGGCTGGGGACTCGGCCCGTTCATCATGCACTGGTGGCGCATCCCGGCGGGCCTCTGCCTCGGTCTGGCCATCGCGACCAAATGGACCGGGATCTTCTACCTCGCCGCGTTCGGCCTCATGGTGGTGGTCTGGGACTGGGGCGCGCGGCGTGCCGCCGGCGTCCAGCACCCGGTCCGCGGCACGCTGGTCATGGAGGCGTTGCCCGCCTTCTTCTCCATGGTCGTTCTCTCCGTCGTCACCTACATCGCCTCCTGGTCCGGATGGATCTTCACCGCCGGCGGCTGGGGACGCGGCAAGATCGCCTCTAACCCGCTGATGCGCCCGTTCGAGGCGATGCCGGATCTGTGGAGTTACCACAAGGAGATGTGGAACTTCCACACCAACCTCCACGCCAAGCATCCGTACCAATCCTGGCCGTGGGACTGGCCGGTCCTGCGCCGGCCCGTGGCGTTCTTCTACACCGAGCCCAAGTCCGGCTGTGGTGCCGCCAAGTGCTCCCGGGAGATCCTGGGCATCGGCACCCCCGCGATCTGGTGGGCCGCCGTGGTCGCGCTCGTCATGGTGCTGATCGTCTGGCTGCTGCAACGCGACTGGCGGGCCGGAGCGATCCTGCTGGGCTACGCGGCGGGGTGGATCCCGTGGTTCTGGCCGGCCTTCGCCGACCGGACGATGTTCCTGTTCTACGCCACACCGATGCTGCCGTTCATGGTGCTGGCGATCGTGCTGATGCTAGGGATGATCATCGGGCCCGCCAAGGAAACCGGACTCCGCCGGGTCATCGGCGCGGCCGCGGCCGGAGCCTACGTCCTGGTGGTGCTCGCCAACTTCTTCTACCTGTACCCGGTACTGGCCGCACAGGTCATCCCCTACGACTCCTGGCACGCCCGGATGTGGCTCAACAGCTGGATCTGAGGATGGGGTCATGCCCCCCGGAAAAGAATCTTTGAAAAGAATCTTGAAGAACACGGCAACCTCACGCCTCTGAGGAACGACTAGGGGCTGGGAAACGCTGATGGAGCTCCGCCGCGCCAAGCGTTCCCGGCCCGCCCCAGCCACGCTCTCCCGGGACGGGCACCCAAACACCGGTGCGGGCCTAAGAGCGTGGGAGCCGGGCCCGCACCGGGTGGACCTCGCGCGGAGAGGGCAGCTGACCACCGGCACGCCCTCTCCGCGTGAGTTGCGGCTCGACGTTCCGTGTTCTCATGCTCCTGCGACGCGTCCGCAGGTGACACAGGGTGAACCCGAACACGTTCGTGACGGGAGTCTTCCGGTCCGACGACGCCGGCTCGTCCTGGGTGCGAATCAACGACGACCAACACCAGTACGGCAACATGGGCGAGGCCCCACACTGGCCCAGACCGGCTCGGCCGTCACCGCCGCCAACCTCAGCTGGAACGGCAACCTCGCGGCGAAGGCGACCACGCAGTTCGGCTTCACCGCGAGCCAGTCCGGGACCAACGGCGTCCCCGCGACCCTCTCCTGCGCCAGCAGCTGACCATGAAAGATCCCGGAAAAGGCCCGGCTTACTCGACCGCTGGACAGGGCCGTGCCTATCGTCTGGGAGCGCTCCCACATCCATGCCGTCACGACTCCGTACCGGAGCCGGAAGGGACCACCCCCATGAGATGTCACGAGGAGAATCCAACGTGAGAATCCACCTCCGACGCGGGACCCGGCGCTCGGCCGTGAACCGCGGTGTCGCCGCGGCCGCCGCGGCGCTCGTCATGAGCTCCGGAATCGCCGGCCTGGCCGTCACGGGCGCCGAGGCCGCCGCGACCGGTTGCAAGGTCGACTACTCCAAGAACGACTGGGGCACCGGCTTCACCGCCAACCTCACCATCACCAACCTCGGCACGGCGATCACCGGCTGGACACTGAAGTACTCCTACACCGGCAACCAAACCCTCA
>JAOPYO010000057.1 GCA_025964575.1 Actinomycetes bacterium | reverse complement strand
CCCGGCTGAGCCGCTGAAGACCGAGACGTCCAAGACGCCCGTGCCTATCTCCCGGACGCTCGCTACCGAGTGGATCGCGCCGCACGTCGAGCGGTGGCGTGCCAAGACGGTGCTCACCGCAGAACCGGCCGGCGGGCAGTTGGAGCCCTGGCGGCTGGAGCGCGCCTACCGGACGGCGCGCAAGAAGGTCAAGGGCCTACCGGAGGAGTTCCGGTTCCAGGACTTGCGGCACTACTTCGCGTCGCTGCTGATCGCCTCTGGCGCGGACGTGAAGGTTGTCCAGGCACGCGTCCGGCACGCCTCGGCCAAGACGACGCTCGACGTCTACGGGCATCTCTGGCCCGACAAAGACGAATCGACCCGGTCCGCCGTGGATGCTGTGCTGGCGGACCGGGCCGGTTCTGCGGACTCTGTGCGGACTCAGAGGGAGGCCACCTGATGTGTTACCAGGTGAGCACACCCCCTTTAATCACACGTCGAAGTAGAGCTCGAACTCGTGCGGGTGCGGGCGGAGCCGGATCGGGTCCAGTTCCTTCTCGCGCTTGTAGGTGATCCAGGTCTCGATCAGGTCCTCGGTGAAGACACCGCCCTCGACCAGGTAACCGTGGTCGGCCTCGAGCGCGTTGAGGACGCCTTCGAGTGAACCCGGCACCTGCGGAATGTTACGGGCCTCCTCCGGAGGAAGTTCGTACAGGTCCTTGTCGATGGGCTCGGGCGGCTCGATCTTGTTCTTGATACCGTCCAGACCGGCCATCAGCTGAGCCGAGAACGCGAGGTAGGGGTTGCAGGATGGGTCCGGCACCCGGAACTCGATGCGCTTGGCCTTCGGGTTCGAGCCGGTGAGCGGGACGCGGATGCACGCCGAGCGGTTCCGCTGCGAGTACACCAGGTTGACCGGGGCCTCGTAGCCGGGCACCAGCCGGTGGTAGGAGTTCACCGTCGGGTTGGTGAAGGCGAGCAGCGACGGGGCGTGCTTGAGCAGGCCGCCGATGTAGAAGCGGGCCATGTCCGACAGACCGGCGTAGCCGACCTCGTCGTAGAACAGCGGCGAGCCGTCCTTCCACAGCGACTGGTGGCAGTGCATGCCGGAGCCGTTGTCACCGAAGATGGGCTTCGGCATGAAGGTGACGGTCTTGCCGGCCGCGCGGGCGACGTTCTTGACGATGTACTTGTAGAGCATCAGGTTGTCGGCGGACTTGAGCATGGAGTCGAAGCGGATGTCGATCTCCGCCTGACCGGCCGTGCCCACCTCGTGGTGCTGCATCTCGACGTCGATGCCGGCCCCGATGAGCTTCTGGACCATCTCCGACCGCAGGTCGGTGTAGTGGTCCATCGGCGCGACCGGGAAGTAGCCGCCCTTGTACGGGGGCTTGGCACCGAGGTTGCCGCCCGCCTCCTCGCGCCCGGTGTTCCAGGCGCCCTCGATCGAGTCGAGGAAGTAGTAACCGGCGTTCTGCTTGGTCTCGAAACGGACGTCGTCGAAGATGTAGAACTCGGCCTCCGGGCCGAAGTACACCGTGTCGGCGATGCCAGTGCTCTTGAGGTAGTCCTGGGCCTTCTTGGCGATGTTGCGCGGGTCACGGCTGTACGGCTCGCCGGTGAGCGGGTCGTGCACGAAGAACGTGATGTTCAGTGTCTTGTGCTGACGGAACGGGTCGATGACCGCGGTGGTGGGGTCCGGCAGCAGGAGCATGTCGGACTCGTGGATCTCCTGGAAGCCGCGGATCGAGGATCCGTCGAACATCAGGCCATCGGTGAAGACGCTCTCACCGAAGTTCTCCACGGGAAACGTGAAGTGCTGGACCGATCCAGGCAAGTCGACGAATCGACAGTCGACGAACCGCACTCCTTCGCTCTCTATGTAGCTCAGGACCTCTCCGGCGCTACTGAACATCCATCCTCCTTGGGGCGCTTTTGGCTGATGAAACGCTACGATTCGGCGGTTTCTCGGCCGTGTCTCATGTGTTTCCGCTGTGTTACGTAGCCCACGCTCAGGCCAGGCCCCGGCTGTGTCCAGTGATGGTCGAGGTGGCCGGGACCATTGATGCCGTAGGGGAAGCGTACGCTCCGACCTCGCTGCGCGGCGTGGACCCGGGCCATCGGAATGCGGAGTGTCCGACGGCGGTAGCGTGGGTGCATGAGCGAGCCCGAACAGCAGCAGACCCGGCGTGTCGGAACGGCCGGTTCATGGCTCGGCGGGGTGCGTTCCGCCGGAGTCGATCTCGGCTTCCCGGGTGAA
Source organism: Actinomycetes bacterium (assembly GCA_025964575.1). Taxonomy (GTDB): domain Bacteria; phylum Actinomycetota; class Actinomycetes; order Streptosporangiales; family Streptosporangiaceae; genus Actinomadura_E. Next base: position 69,768 of record JAOPYO010000057.1, on the reverse strand, counting down.
CGGCTCGGCCTCCCTCGGGAGGGCGCCGGCTCGGCCGCGGGCTACGGCCGCCGGCTCCTCGCTCTCTTCATCGTCTTGGGCCTCGCCTGGCTGGCCGTCCTCTTCCAGGTCCGGGTCTACGGATGGAAGCTGGGCAAGGGGAGCCTCCTGCCAGTAGCGGAGTTCGGCGTGGAGGTCTGGCTGCTCACCGGGCTGCTGGGGCTCACCGCCGGCAAGCGGCTCCTCGGCCTGCGAGTCGTACGCCTCGACGGCAAGCCGGTCGGCCTGCTCTACTCGCTGGTCCGCACCCTGCTGCTGATCCTGGTCATCCCGGCGCTGATCTGGGACCGCGACTATCGCGGCCTCCACGACCGCGCCGCCAACACCGTGGTCATCAATGTGCCGACGTCCCGGGGCTGAAGCCCCGCAGAATGCCGACCACGGCGCGCGGCTCCTGAACTCGTACCGGTGCGAACGATCGTGTGATCACGAAGTATGGCCGTAGAAGACGCGCTCGGCCACGGCGCGAGCGCGGCGGGCGTGGCGGCGCCAGTCCTCGAGGAGATCTCCCGTGCCCGGGTAGCCGAGCACCCGGGTCACCCCGGTCCGTTCGCGCAGATGATCGGTGGGCAGCAGATCCGACGCCCGCCCGCGGACCAGCATGAGGGCACCGCGGATGCGGGTGGCCAGTTGCCAGGCGTCACCGAGCGCCACCGCGTCGGCCGCGGTGAGCAGCCCCGCCTCGACGGCAGCCTCGAGCGCGGCGAGCGTACGGGTCGTACGCAGCCCCGGAACTTCGTGAGCATGCTGAAGCTGCAGCAGCTGGACGACCCACTCGACGTCGGACAGCCCGCCCGGCCCCAGCTTGAGATGAACCCTCCGGTCGACGCCCCTGGGCAGCCGCTCCGCTTCCATGCGGGCCTTCAACCGCCGGATCTCCAGGAGCGCCTTGTCGTCGATGCCGTCCTCGGGCCACCGCATCGGGTCGATGATGGCGCGGAACCGCTCTCCCAGCTCCCGGTCGCCGATGATCGGGTCGGCGCGCAGCAGGGCCTGGCTCTCCCAGGACGCCGACCACCGCTTGTAGTACGCGGCGTACGAGGCGAGCGTGCGGACCAGGGGCCCCGACTTGCCCTCGGGGCGCAGGTTGGGATCGATGATCAGCGCGGGGTCCGGGGCGGGGAGCGCCAGCAGCCGCCGTAGCTCCTCCGCGACGGCATGCGCGGCGAAGGCGGCCTCACGCTCGTCGAAGCCGGGCAGCGGGTCGTGCACGAACATGATGTCGGCGTCGCTGCCATAGCCGAGCTCGTGGCCGCCGAAGCGGCCCATGGCGACGATTCCCATCCGGGTGCCCAGCGGACCCCGCCGCTCCATCTCGATCTTGTTGATGGACGTCTGGAGGGCGGCCTCGATCGTCACCGCCGTGATGTCGGTCAGCGCCTCTCCTACCGTGCGGACGTCCGCGAGGCCGAGCAGATCGGCGACGCCGATGCGGAACAGCTCGCGGCGGCGCAGGGCCCGCACGGCCGCGACCGCGTCCTCGGCCGACTCGTGCGGGGATTTGTCCGTCTGGTCGTCGGACTGGTCGTCGGCCCGGCGTTGGACCGCCGCGCGCGCCTCGGCCATCAGCGCGTCGTAGGGCCGGGGGGTCAGCTCGGCCGCGCTGCCGAGCATGACCACCGCCTCCGGAGCACGCAGCAGCAGGTCGGTGAGGTAGCGGCTGGAGGCCAGCAGCCGGGCCATCCGCTCCGCGACCGTGACCTCGTCGCGCAGCAGCCGCAGGTACCACGGGGTGGTGCCGAGCGCCTCGCTCACCTGGCGGAAGCCGAGCAGCCCGGCGTCGGGGTCGGAAGCGTCGGCAAACCAGCCGAGCATCACCGGCAGCAAGGTCCGCTGGATCGCGGCCCGGCGAGTGACCCCGCTGGTCAACGCCTCGATGTGCCGGAGTGCCCCGGCCGGATCGTTGAAGCCGAGCGCGGTGAGGCGGGTCCTGGCGGCCTCTGGGGTGAGCCGGGTCTCCTCTCCGGGCAGCCGGGCCACGGCGAGCATGAGCGGCCGGTAGAAGAGCTTCTCGTGGATCCGCCGCACGCCACGGGCGTGCCGGCGCCACAGCGCGGTGAACTCCGCTACCGGGTCGGTCCGCAGCCCGAGGGCGCGGCCGAGCCTGCGCAGTCCCGCTTCGTCGTCGGGGACCAGGTGGGTGCGGCGCAGCCGGTGCAGCTGGACGAGGTGCTCGACGCGGCGCAGGAACCGGTAGGCGGAGGCCAGCGCGGCCGCGTCGTCCCGGCCGACATAGCCGCCCTGGGAAAGTGCGGTGAGGGCCTCCAACGTCGTGGAGCTGCGGATGGTCTCATCGGCCCGGCCGTGGACGAGCTGGAGCAGTTGGACGGCGAACTCGACGTCACGCAGGCCGCCCGGCCCCAGCTTGAGCTGCCGCTTGGCCTGATCGGGATCGACATGCGCCTCCACCCGGCGGCGCATCGCCTGGACGTCCTCGACGAAGCTCTCCCCCGCGGCGGCCTTCCAGACCATCGGCATGAGGGCGTCGAGGTAGGCCTGCCCGAGCTCGGGGTCGCCCGCGACCGGCCGGGCCTTGAGCAGGGCCTGGAACTCCCAGGTCTTGGCCCAGCGCTCGTAGTAGGCGCGGTGGCTGGCGAGGGTCCGCACCAGGGGCCCCGACTTGCCCTCGGGCCTCAGCGCCGCGTCCACCTCCCACAGGGAGCCTTCGTGCGTGCTGGCCGAGCAGGCCCGCATCACTCCGGCCGCGAGCCGTGCCGCCGTCCGGAGGGCGACGTCCTCCGGACGGCCCGGCTCCGGCTCGGCCACGAAGATCACATCGACGTCGCTGACGTAGTTGAGCTCACTGCCGCCGCATTTGCCCATGCCGATGATCGCCAGTCGGCAGCCGTCGGCGTCCGGAGTCTCCGCCCGGGCGATCGCCAGCCCCGACTCGAGTGCCGCGGCGGCCAGATCGGCGAGTTCGGCCGCCACCTCTCCCACGCCGACCACCCCGGTCAGGTCCCGGCCGGCCAGGTGCAGCAGCCTGCGGCGATATTCGACCCGCAGCGCCACCTGTGCGTCCAGCCCGGTCAGTTCCGCGCGGGGCGCCTGGTCGGCGGGGTCCGCGCCGACCACCCGGAGCAGGTCGGTGCGGAGCCTGCCCGGGCCGGGGCTCGTCACCCCGGCCTCCCCGTGGAGCACGTTCCAATGGTCGGGATGCCTGGCCAGATGGTCGCCGAGCGCCGCGCTCACCCCGAGGACGGTCAGCAGCCGTTCCTGCGTGTCCGCGTCGTCGTCGAGCGCGTTGAGTAGTTCGGTGGGGTCCTGGAGCCGTTCCAGCAGGGTGACGAGCCCGCTGAGCGCGAGATCGGGGTCGGCGGTGCCGCCGAGCGCGTCGATCAGCGTGTCCCCGACGTCGGCTTCGGAGTCGGCCAGCAGCCGCTCGGCTCGGGTCGCGTCCGAGAAGCCCAGCCGGGCCAGGCGACCGGTGAGGGAAGGACGGCGATCGGGACTCCAGGGCGCGCTCACGGCCCCACCGTAACCGGACAAGACGGCGCCTGGAGGCAAACTGATCTCAACCCGACGTCAATGAAAGTTTCCCGGCCGGCCAAAGAGACCGCCACGCCGCCTCGCTCCGCGGCGTCCTCGTGTGGCCCGATCCGACACGGGCCACACGAGAGGAGTCAGAGCCGTCTCTGGGGGCGGACCCCCAGACCGCCCGGAAGGCGGTTACAGGACCGAGATGAGGCGCTTTCGCTCGTAGGCCGTCACCTGCCGGCGGTAGTCCTCCCACTCGGCGCGCTTGTTCCGCAGGAAGAAGTCGAAGACGTGCTCACCGAGCACCTCTGCCATCAGCTCGCTGCGCTCCATCACCTGGATGGCGTCGTCGAGGCTCTGCGGCAGCGGCTCGATACCGAGCACCCGACGCTCGGCGGAGCTGAGCGCCCACACGTCGTCCTCGGCGCCCGGGGGCAGTTCGTTCCCCTCCTCGATGCCCTTGAGACCGGCCCCGAGGATCGCGGCGAACGCCAGATAGGGGTTGCAGGCCGTGTCGAGTGAGCGGAACTCGACGCGGGTCGCGTGGCCCTTCTGCGGCTTGTACATCGGGACCCTGATGAGCGCCGACCGGTTGTTGTGCCCCCAGCAGATGTAGGAGGGGGCCTCTCCGCCGGCGCCCGCCGAGGCGCCGACACCGCCCCAGAGCCGCTTGTAGGAGTTGACCCACTGGTTGCAGACCGCGGTGATCTCCGCCGAGTGCTTCAGCACCCCGGCGATGAAGGCGCGGCCGACCTTGGACAGCTGGAACTCGGCGCCCGGCTCGTAGAAGGCGTTGCGGTCGCCCTCGAACAGCGACATGTGGGTGTGCATGCCGGAGCCCGGGAAGTCGGTGAACGGCTTGGGCATGAACGAGGCGAAGACGCCCTGCTCGAGCGCCACCTCCTTCATGACCAGCCGGAAGGTCATGATGTTGTCCGCGGTGGTGAGGGCGTCGGCGTAGCGCAGGTCGATCTCCTGCTGGCCCGGGGCGCCCTCGTGGTGGCTGTACTCCACCGAAATGCCCATCGACTCCAGCATCATGATCGCGTTACGCCGGAAGTCGTGTGCGGTGCTGTGCGGGGTGTGGTCGAAGTAACCACCCTGGTCGACCGGCACCGGCTCGCTGCCGTCCTCCGGGCGCTCCTTCAGCAGGAAGAACTCGACCTCGGGGTGGGTGTAGAAGGTGAATCCGAGATCGGCGGCCTTGCCCAGCGCCCGCTTGAGGACGTAGCGGGGATCGGCGAAACTCGGGGTGCCGTCCGGCATGAGGATGTCGCAGAACATCCGGGCCACCCCCGGCGACTCCGCGCGCCACGGCAGCACCTGGAACGTCGATGGGTCGGGTTTGGCGAGCATGTCCGCCTCATAGACCCGGGCGAAGCCCTCGATCGCCGAGCCGTCGAATCCGATGCCCTCGGCGAAGGCACCCTCCAGCTCGGCCGGGGCGACGGCCACGGACTTGAGGAATCCGAGCACGTCGGTGAACCACAACCGGATGAAGCGAATGTCGCGCTCCTCCAGCGTCCGGAGCACGAACTCCTGCTGACGGTCCAAAGCCACATCCCCCTCGATGCTCGATCGACGTTTCCGCCGGTGGCAGACACATCTGGATACTCACCAGTCTGCCCTGGTCCTGTTTCCACAACGTTACAGACCTATCCGTGCACCCGAAGCCGACGTTCAACCGGAAACCAGATGAAACTTGGGCATCAACCGGACTACCGGCACAGGAGTGACAACGATCCTTGCGCCTTACCACCGGGAGAGCAACTTTCCGATCTTGATCTGCGAGAAATGGGCTATCCGGCCGCTCCCTCGGTGAGGGCGTCCCCGGCGTCCGTACGGACGTAGAGCACCCTGCGACCGACCCGATGACCCACGACCAGCCCGCAGGCGCGCAGCACCCCCAGATGCTGGCTGACGGCTCCCGGAGTCACCTCCAGGCGGCGGGCCAGCTCCGTGGTGGCGGCGGGCGAGCCCAGGGCGATGAGCAGCGCGGCCCGATTGCGGCCGAGCAGCGCCGCCAGGGCATCCGGCGGCGGCGCCGGAGCCGACTCCGGCAGCGTCGCGACCCCGTACGGCGGATAGCTGACCACCGGCTGATAGGGCGGCCCTCGCCCCCGCCGTACGCCGTCGCAGTGCCTGATCCGCGACGTTCCGGCGCTCACTCCCCGGACCGGCGATGGCGACAGGGGAACCTCGCACGTTTCGCTCCACCAGTTCATGGTCCGTCCTTGACGCGGCGCTCACGGCTCCTTACGGCGGAGATCGTTAACGTGGAGGGGTGGATGCGACGCTCCTTCTCCCGCTCACGGACCGAGCCTCGTTCTTCTCCGTTCCCTGCAGGCTCCATCCCGCCGTCAGGTCCATCGGCGAGAACACCGACGCCTGGGCCCGGCGGGGTGGACTGATCACCGGCAACGCGGACGCCTCTCTACTGGGCCGGGCCCGGTTCGCATGGCTGGCGGCCCGGATGTTCCCCGACGCCGACGAGGACCGGGTCACACTGTTCACCCAGTGGCTGATCTGGCTGTTCGCCTTCGACGACGCCCGGGACGAGGGCCCGCTGGGCGGATCCGCCACCGCGGTGGACGCGATGTACACCCATCTGCTCAGAGCCCTGCGGCGCGGCCGCTCCCGCCCGGGGGCGGGCCCGCTGGAGGTCGCGCTCCCCGAACTGTGGCGGGCGACCTCACCCGTGATGAGCCGGTCATGGCGGTGCCGTTTCCTGAGTCACCTGGAGGAGCACCGGACCGCCTGTGCCGAGGAGGCGGTGAACCGCCGCACCGGGCACATCCCGTCCCCCGAGCGGTATCCGGCTCTGCGCCGCCGGACGAGTGGTGCCTTCATGCTCGATCTCGCCGAACCCGTCCTCGGGGTCGAGCTGCCCGCGGCGGTGATCCGATCCCCCGCGTGGCAGGGCCTGCTCGAGGGCACCGCCGACCTGATCGCCTGGTGCAACGACGTCGCCTCCTACACCCGGGAGGCTTCCCAGGGCGCGACGCACAACTACGTGACCGTCTTCGCGCACGCGTTCGGCCTGACCCCGGACCAGACCGGCACCTGGGTCGTCGACCGCATCGCCGAACGCGCACCCGACGTGGAGGCCGCCGCCCGTCAGCTGCCCGCCACCTTCGCCCGGCTCGGGCTCGACCCCGCGGTCGCGAGCCGGACCGGTGGGATCGCCGAGGCCCTCCTGACCGCCCCCCGCGCCCACCTCGAGTGGCTGCTGGAGTCGGGCCGCTACCGAATCCACGAGGAGTCGTTCCGCGCCAGGATTCCGACGTGAGGAACCCTCTTCTCAGCTCCAGGTGGCCTTGGCCAGGAGCGTCTTGAGGTTCGGTGTGTTCCACTCGTCGACGATCAGGGTTTTGGAAGCGGCCAGGTACCAGTCCCGCTCGGTGTAGGACACGGTGGTCTTCTTGTCCGGCTCACCGATGTTCGGGCCACGGGTGTAGCAGGGGATGTTCCACTCTCGGTACTCCGCCTTCTGGGTGCCGACGGTGGCCGTGCCCTGGCCGACCAGGCGGGCCCCGAGGCTCTTGTCGGCCCCGCGGAGCTTGGGATCGGCCGGGCAGTCGTAGCCCTCGTCCTGGACGTACTGCGCGGCGTGCGGTTCGCCCAGCTGGTACGGCTGGATCGGCAGGCCCTCATTCTCGTCCGGCTGCACGTGGGACACCCCGAGCAGCTGGAACCCCTTGCAGGTGCTCTGCTTGTCCGGATCGTCGGGGCAGCTACCGCTGACGACCACGCGGAAACTGTCCGGGGACTGGGCCTGCTTCACCTGCCAGCCGGTGGGGGCGGCGATCGAGAGCTTCCCTATCGCCAGGCCCTTCCCGCCCGCCGCGGCACCGCCGGACGGTTTCGGATCCTTACCGCCACCACTGCAGGCGGTCGCGGAGAGCACGAGGCCGCCGGCGACCAGCGCGGCGGCAAGGGTACGAGTCAGGGGAAGCTTCCACACGATAGGCGATCTTCCCGGACATCAACGGCGCTAGCAAGGCGAATGGAATCAAAGCCAGGATCAAAGCCGGTACGAGACCCGGATCGATCGCCGAAGCCGACCGGATCGCGAGTGCCGATCTCCGATTGCCTACGCTAGGGGCGTGGCACAGCTCCGTATCGCACTCGCACAGGTGAATCCGACCGTCGGCGACCTCGCCGGCAACGCCGACCTGATCGTCTCCTGGGCCAGGCGCGCCGCCGAGGCGGGCGCGCATCTCGTGGTCTTCCCTGAAATGATGCTGACCGGCTACCCGGTGGAGGACCTCGCCCTGCGCACGTCCTTCGTCGAGGCCTCGCAGCGCACGCTGGAGGCGACCGCCCGCCGGCTGGACGACGAAGGTCTCGGCGATCTCCCGGTGGTCGTCGGCTATCTGGATCGCCGCACGGTCAGCCTGGCCAAGCTGGGCCAGCCCGCCGGGGCGCCGCTCAACGCCCTGGCGTGGTTGCATCAGGGCGAGGTCGTCACCCGCTCGGCCAAGCACCATCTGCCCAACTACGGGGTGTTCGACGAGTTCCGCTACTTCGTCCCTGGCGACCGGCTGCCGGTCGTCCGGCTGCACGGTGTCGACATCGCGACGGCGATCTGTGAGGACTTGTGGCAGGACGGCGGCCCGGTGAGCGTCGCCCGGTCAGCCCACGCCGGATTGTTGCTGGTGATCAACGGTTCGCCGTACGAGCGGAGCAAGGACGACGTCCGGCTGGAACTGTGCGCCCGACGGGCCCAGGAGGCGGGCTGCGCCCTCGCCTACGTCAACATGGTCGGCGGCCAGGACGAGCTGGTCTTCGACGGCGACTCGATCATCGTCACCAAGGACGGCGACCTCGTCGCCCGGTCCCCGCAGTTCGAGGAGCACCTGCTCGTCGCCGACCTGGTCGCGCCGCCCGCCCACCCGTCGCTGCAGGCCGGCGAGTTCCCTGTGGACGCCCACGACGGCACCACGATCACCGTGGACCGGCGGGTGCTCTCGCAGGACCCGCTCCCGGCGTACGAGGCGTCGCAGCCGGAGGTGGCGCCCGCGCCGGACAACTGCGGCGAGGTCTACTCGGCGCTGGTCCTCGGCGTCCGCGACTACGTGCGCAAGAACGGCTTCCGGTCGGTGATCCTCGGTCTGTCCGGCGGTGTCGACTCGGCGCTCGTGGCCACCATCGCCGCCGATGCCATCGGTCCCGACGACGTGCACGTCGTGCTGATGCCGAGCCGCCACTCCAGCGAGCACTCGATCACCGACGCGGAGGATCTGGTCAAGCGGCAGGGGTTGCACGGCCGTACGGTGCCCATCCGCGACATCGTCGAGGCCTTTGAGGCCGAGCTGGAGCTGACCGGGCTGGCGGCCGAGAACCTGCAGGCCCGGGTGCGCGGCACCATCCTCATGGGACTGTCGAACCAGCACGGCCATCTGGTGCTGACGACGGGCAACAAGAGCGAGATCGCGACCGGCTACTCCACGCTGTACGGCGACTCCGCGGGCGGCTTCGGGCCGATCAAGGACCTGACCAAGACGCTGGTATGGGCGCTGTGCCGCTGGAGGAACACCCAGATCGGTGTGCTGAGCCCCTTCCTGCACGCCTTCCCCGTGCCGCCCATCCCGCAGAACATCATCGACAAGCCGCCGTCCGCGGAGCTGCGCCCGGACCAGTTGGACAGCGACTCATTGCCGGACTACACCGTGCTGGACCCCCTGCTCGTCGACTATGTGGAGCGGGACCTGGGCCACGACGCGCTGATCGCCGCCGGCCACGACCCGGCACTCGTCGAACGAGTGATCCTCCTCGTCGACAGGGCGGAGTACAAACGCCGCCAGTACCCACCCGGCCCGAAGATCACCCCCAAGAACTTCGGCCGCGACCGCCGTCTCCCCATCACCAACCGCTGGCGCGAACCGTCAGAGCTGGGCTGACCGCCCGGACGGCACTGATCCACGGGACTTGCCGCAAGGCGTGTCCCGTGGATCTCGTCCGTCGTGAGGCGTAGCAGAACATAGATCTCTAACGGTGGTGGAGTTCCCCGGGCCAGGTTCCGGCGGGCTGGGCGGGGCTTGGATCGACTCCCGGGATGTGCTGTTCGCACCAGACGACCTTGCCGGTGGCGGTTCGCCGGGTGCCCCAGCGCTGGGCGAACTGGCTGATGACCAAGATGCCGCGGCCGTTCTCCTCATCGTCGGTCGCATGGCGGAGCCGGGGCAGCGCGGCGGAGGCGTCCAGTACCTCACAGATGAGGGTGCGTTCCTTGAGCAAGCGCAGCTCGATCGGGCCGGGGGCATAGCGCAGCGCGTTGGTGATCAGCTCGGAGGCGAGCAGCTCCGTCGAATAGGACAGGTCCTCCAGGCCCCAGGTGCTCAGCTGGGACCGGACCAGCCCGCGGGCCCTCCGGACGGCCGCGGGGTCGGCCGGCAGCGACCACGACACCCGCTGGTCCTCCGGCAACCGGCGCAACCGGGCGATGAGGACCGCGATGTCGTCACGGTGCTCATCGCCGTACACGCCGTCAAGGGTCGCTTTGGCGAGATCCTCCATCGGCCGGGTGTGCGCCTCGGCGTCGAAGATGCTGCACAACCGGGCCAGTCCGTCATCGATGTCGCGGCCACGGCTCTCCACCAGACCGTCGGTGTAGATGACGAAGAGGCTGCCGTCCTCGACGACGAACTCCCGGCTCTCGATCGACGCGCCGCCTTCGACGCCCAGCGGCGGGGCGGGCGGGATCTCGAGGAGCTCGTTGGTGCCGTTGGGGTGGGCCAGCAGCGGCGGCAGATGCCCGGCGGAGGCGATCTCGATGATGCCGGTGGTCGCGTCGTACACGGCGTACACACAGGTGGCGAAGTGCGGTTCCTGCTCACCGAGCTCGACCATCAGCTCGTGCATGACATGCAGCGCCTCGGCCGGCGGCAGCTCGAGGTTGGCGAGCGTGTGCAGCGCCGTGCGCAGCCGGCCCATGGTCACCGCCGCCTTGACACCGTGGCCGGCCACGTCGCCGACGATGAGAGCGACCCGGGCGCCGGGCAGAGCGATCGATTCGTACCAGTCGCCACCCACCTCGACGAGTTTGCTGCCGGGCAGGTAACGGTGCCTGACCTCGACGGTGGACGGCGCCGACAGGCTCGTCGGCAGCAGGCTGCGCTGCAGGGTCAGTGCCGTGGCGCGTTCCAGGCTGAACCGGCGGGCGTTGTCGAGCACGATCGCGGCCCGGGTGGCGAACTCCATGCCGATCTCGACGTCATAGGCGTCGAAGCGGCGGAAGCCGGGGATCCGGGTGCAGATCAGGATGCCGAGGAGGGTGTCCTGGGAGATCACCGGCAGCAGCACCATGGACGCGCCGCTGAGCAGTTCGGCGACCGGCTTGCGACGCCACTTGCGGGCGGTCTTGCGGGCCACCTCGGCCTCGACCACCGGAATGTGAACCGGCTTGGCGGAGTCGAGGCAATTCCGGTAGAAGGTGTCCTTGGGATAGACGAGCACCTCGCCGATCGGGAAGGTGGACGACCACATCGGATTGCCGTCGTCGGTGGCCAGCGCGAGCCGGCGCAGAACCGCCGCACCATCGGTCGCGGCGCCGTGCACCTCGTCCGCGGCGACAAGGCTCTCCAGCACGACCAGCGTCGCGGTGGTGCAGAAGTGCGGCACGATGACGTCGATGAGCGCCTTGGAGGTCTGGTCCAGGTCGAGGGTGGTGCCGAATCTGGTCAGCGGATCGTCGAGGAGAGCCCGGCGCATCAGCGCGGGGTCCTGGAACCGCTCGCTGGACTGCAGCGCGACGCGAATGAAGATCAGGGCGGCGGTCAGGGCCGGCCCCGCGACGACCATCGGCTGAGCCGTGACGACCGCGTCGGTGACCTCGCCGTCGGCCCGTCTGACGGGCAGCACCGAACTGCGCTCCTGCCCCGAGCCCACGGCCTCCAGCAGCGCGTCGAGTTGCTCCTTGGCATCGTCGACGATCTCGCCGAGATGGAGACCGAGCACGTCCTCCGGATCCCGCCCGAGAACACTCTGGACATTCTGCCCACATTGGACAATCTGCCCTGAATTATCGATGCCGAGGACGAGTGTTCTCGACGCTGTATCAGTGGTGGGCGCATTACTTTTTCGCGCCATCACGGATCTCACCTGTCGCGCTCCTGACAGCCGGCCCTCGTACCACTCCCTGGCCAAGTATGGGGCATGGGAGCGTTCCGAGACGGAAGATCAGATCTATGGGATTTCTTTTGGTTCCGATCATGTTGTCCCGCCCGCGGACGGAAGCAACGATTTACAGGCCTTCACAGCCGCCGCGACCTTGGGATCCTCGGTCTTGAAGACGATGGGCCGGTTCACTGGAGGCAGCGGCGCGCCGTGCTTTTTCATGCAGGCGCGGAACTTTTCCACTGCGGGCAGAACACCGCCATTCACACCACCGGGCAGATAGGTGCCGCACTTCCGCACCGCGATCTGCTGTCGCGGGGACATCCCCGGCCGCTTGACGGCTGACAGCGAGATGCCCTCCTGCCGGAGGCACAGAGCGAACTTCGACTGGGCGTTCAGGACCGGATAGGACAGACTGCCTCCGCCCGAAGCCCCCTTGGGCACGGGGACGGAACCCTGACCCGTCGTCGCGGTCGGCGGCGCCTTCGAGACCGTGCCCGGGCTCGCCCCACCGGCCGTCTTGGCAGTGCCACCGCCTCCGCCGCAACCCGCGCAGAGCAGCGACCCGACCGCCACGGCAAGGACGCCCATCAGCCTCGCCGTGTCCTTCACCGATGCCCCTTCGCCGCGAACCCTCGTACCAGCAAGCGGGCGGGAGCCTATCCGAACAAAGGGCATCGCGGACAGGGGAAACGACGAGATCGTCGGCGTGGCCCGGTCGATGGGTTCACACACCACGCAAAACGATACGGAAGACCGCCCCCTCACCCGGCGCGGTCTCGAGTTCCACCGAGCCACCGTGCGCGTGCACCAGAGCGACGACGATGGAGAGGCCGAGCCCACTGCCCCCATGGGCGCGGCTGCGGGACTGCTCGGCCCGGTAGAAGCGCTCGAAGACCCGCTCGGCCTGCGCCGCGGGGAGCCCCGGCCCCTCGTCCGCGACCTCCAGCACCACCCTCTTGTCGCCCCAGCGGGCGAGCCCCGCGTTCCCCTCTTCGGCGATCCCGACGCCGACCCGGAAGGGAGTTCCGGCCGGCGTGTGGGTCAGTGCGTTCGTGATGAGATTGGTGATCACCTGGCGGAGCCGTACCTCATCACCGATCACGGTCACCGGCGAATCGGAAGCGTCCAGCCGGATCAGGTCGATCTCCCGGTCCGGGGCGAGCGCCTGGGCGTCCAAGACCGCACCGGCCGCCAGGCTGAGCAGATCCACCGGGCGCGAATCCAGCGGCCGCTGCTGGTCCATCCGGGCGAGCAGCAGCAGGTCCTCGACCAGCAGCCCCATCCGGGAGGCCTCCTCCTCGATCCGGCGCAACACCTTGGCCGCCTCCGGATCCGCGGCGTCACCGCGCCCGCGCGCCTCCTGCCGGTACAGCTCGGCGAAGCCGCGGATCGAGGTCAGCGGGGTGCGCAGCTCGTGGCTGGCGTCGGCGACGAAGCGTCGCATCCGGTCCTCGGAGCGCCGGGCGGACACCTCCGAGGACTCACGGTCCCGGAAGGCCGACTCGATCTGCGCGAGCATGCCGTTGAGAGCGCCACCGAGCCGGGCGACCTCGGCCGGCACCGCCCGCTCCGGGACCCGGCGCGCCAGATCCCCGGCGGCGATCGCCTCCGCGGTGTCCTCGATCTCGACCAGCGGCCGCAAGCTCACCCGGACCAGGACATATCCGGCCACGGCCAGACAGGCGAGCACCACCGCGCCCACCCCCGCATCGATGAGCCCCAGCCGGGCCACGGTGCTGTCGCCTTCAGCGAGGCTCATCGCCACCACCCGAGTGCGGCCGTCGCCCTCGGACCTGGCGACCACCCGCCATCGGCCGCCGCTCCCGTTGGCCGAGTCCACCGTGAACGGGTGCGCGTGGCGGGCGGCGACCTCGCCGGCGGACAGCGTGGGAAGAGCCGGTCGATCGTCGGTGAACGGGTCGGCCAGCGGCTCGGCGAGCGTGCCGTCGGCGTTCAGGATCACGGCGTAGATGCCCATGAACCTGCGTCCCCGCAGCTGGTCCGGTGGACGCCCGCCGAGCTGATCACCACCCGGCTGCGGGCCGCGCGAGTGGCTCGCGAACTGGAGTTGCTGGTCCAGCTTGTCCGTGAGGTAGCCGCGCAGCATCCGGGTGCCCACGAGGCCGGTGAGCACGAGCGCCACCGCCACCAGGAGCAGCGTTCCGGCCACCAGCCTGGCCCACAGCGGTGCTCGCACCAGCCGGGTACGCAGCGGCGCCCGCCCCGCACCCCCAGGCCGGTTCCACATGGGGCTCAGCTGTCCCGTGGCGCGCGCAACATGTACCCCACCCCGCGCAGCGTATGGATCAGGCGCGGCTCGGACTGGTCGACCTTGCGGCGCAGGTACGAGACGTACGACTCGACGACGTTGCTGTCGCCGCCGAAGTCGTACTCCCAGACGTGGTCGAGGATCTGTGGCTTGGACAGCACCCGGCCGACGTTGGACATGAGGAAGTGCAGCAGCCGGAACTCGGTCGGCGACAGATGCACCAGCTCACCGGCCCGCCGCACCTCATGGCCGTCCTCGTCCAGCTCCAGGTCGGCGACCTGCAGCCGACCCACCAGCGCGGTGTCACCACGGGTCCGCCGGAGCACGGCCCGGATCCGGGCCAGCACCTCCTCCAGGCTGAACGGCTTGGTCACGTAGTCGTCTCCGCCGAGCGTCAGCCCGGTGACCTTGTCACCGGTGGCGTCCCGCGCGGTGAGGAAGACCACCGGCAGCGGCCGTGCCCCGGAGCGCAACCGCCTGATCACGTCGAAGCCGTCCATGTCCGGCAGCATCACATCCAGGACGACGAGGTCCGGCCGGGAGCGCTCGGCGATCTGCACGGCCTCCCGGCCATCGGCCGCGGTGAGCACCTCGAACCCGGCGTAGCGCAGGCTCGCCGACAGCAGTTCCCGGATGTTCGGCTCGTCGTCCACGATCAGCAGCCGCGCTTCAGCCGCCCCACCCGCCGATCCCGCGGCGCCCTGCCAGCTCATGGTGTTCAGTTCCCTCCACGCCCGCCGCCGGGAGAGCCCCCGGAGAGACCTCCGGCCTGGTTGATGCTCGTCGCCGTCATCGTGCCGTCCTTACCGGCCGTTCCCTGCACGATCACCGTCGAACCGGGGGCGAGATCCTTGACCTTGCCGTCCTTGGAGACGCGGATCTTGGTCGAGCCGTTCGTCGCGACCTGCACCACCCCCGAGCTGGTCTGCACATAAATCGTCTTGCCGTCGACCAGTTTGACGGTACCGAAGGTCCCGCCACCTGCGGCACCACCGGGGGCGTTCGCTCCCCCGGCACCCTGGCCTCCAGGCAGGGCACCTGGCTGGCCGCCCTGCCGCTGGCCGGTTCCGCCGAGCCGCTGACCCGCGCCGAATCCGCCGGCCGCCCCAGGAAATCCGCCGGTCCCTGAGGAGCTCCCGTTGCTCCCCCAGTGTTTGTCCGCCTGCACACCACCGGCGAACCCGGCGACCAGCAGCACTCCGGCCCCGAGGTAGACCGTGGCGCTGGGCAGCTTGCGCCGGGCCGGTCGGGCCGCCAGCTCTCTGTCCAGGTCTCCCTCGAAGGGCGAGGTCTGCAGCAGTTCCTCCGCCGTCATCGAACCCGGCTCCTCCGCCGCACGCCGCCTGGTCCCCACGCTGGTCTCCCCTTGTCCGGTACGACTCGTACGATCACTCATGACGCAGCGCCCCGATTCTCGGGAACCGGCGCGCGGCTCGGCGCCGCTCACTCATGCCGCAGCGCTTCGATCGGCCGCAGCTTGGCGGCGCGGTTGGCTGGATAGCTGCCGAAGAACAGTCCGATCGCGATCGACACCGCGAGGGCCAGCGCGACCGAGGAAGGCACGATCACGGGTTCGACCCCGACAATGGTGAACTGACTGCCGATCACCCCGGCGGCGACGCCGAGGATACCTCCGACCAGGCTGAGCACGGTCGCCTCGGCGATGAACTGGCCGAGGATCGCGCTCTTCGGGGCGCCGATGGCCTTGCGGATGCCGATCTCCCTGGTCCGTTCCGTGACGGTCACCAGCATGATGTTGGTGATCCCGATCCCGCCGACCAGCAGGCTGATCGCCGCCACCGCGCCCAGCAGCACGGTGAAGGTCTGGCTGGACGAGGCCACCGTCGACTGCAGGCTCGCCTGGTTGAGGATCTGGAAGTCCGCGGTCACCGAACCGCCGATGCCGTGCCGCTGGTTGAGGATCGCCGTCACCTCGGACTGTGCCGAGTCGACCGTGCTCGCGCTCTTGGCCTGCACCACGATCTGGTTCAGTCCCGCGAAGCCGGTGAGGCTCTGCTGCACGGCCGACAGCGGGGCGATCGCCACGTCGTCCGGGTCCTGGAAGCCGGAGCCGCCCTGCGTCTTCAGCACTCCCGTCACCGTGAACGGCACCCCGCCCACACTCATCTGCTTGCCCAGCGGATCCACGGCGCCGAACAGGTCCGTGGCGACCGTGGAACCGATGACGACGACCTTGCGTGCGCTGGTGACGTCGTCGGTGGAGAAGGCCACCCCCTTGGCGACGACCTTGTTGGCCGCCTCGAAATAGCCCGGGTAGGTACCGACGAACTGGGAGATCGAGTGACTCGACCCTTCGTAGGTCGCGGTGGACGATGACGCGTTCACCACCGGGGAGGCGCTCTTCACCGAGGGAGCCCCGGACGGATCCGTGATCGCCTTGGCGTCCGCCACGGTCAGGTCGTGCGCCTGGGTGCGCGGCCCGGTGTTCTGCTGCTGCTGAGCGCCCCCGCCGAACCCGCCGAAGCCGCCGAAGCCGCCTCCACCGCCGCCCCGGCCGCCGCCGGTCGTCGATTTCATGACGGTCAGCGAGTTGGACCCGAGCCGCTGGATGTTCTTCTGGATCGCCAGCGACGAGCCGTTGCCCACGGCCACCAGCAGGATCACCGCACCGACCCCGATCAGGATCCCCAGTGTGGTCAGCCCGCTGCGCAGTTTGTTGGCGCTGAGCCCGCGCAGCGCGAACCTCAGGATCTCGAGATAGCTCATCGGCTTCCGTCCCCCAGCATGGAGAAGCGAGGCGGCGGGCCATCGACGGGAGCCTGCCGCCGATCCTCGACGATCTCCCCGTCGACCAGCCGGATCACTCTCTTGGCGTGGGTGGCGACGTCGTCCTCATGGGTGATCACCGCGATGGTGCGTCCGTTCAGGCTGAGCCGGTCCAGGATGCCGAGCACGTCCTGGGTGGACTTGGTGTCGAGGTTGCCGGTGGGCTCGTCGGCGAGCAGCAGTGCCGGGGCCGTGACCAGCGCCCGCGCGACCGCGACGCGCTGCTGCTGGCCGCCGGACAGCTCGTTCGGCTCGTGGCCGACCCGATCGGCCAGGCCGACCTGGTCCAGCGCGGCCAGCGCCCGGCGGCGCCGCTGTGCTCCCTTGACCCCGCCGTACGCCAGCGGCAGTTCGACGTTGGCCAGCGCCGTCATCCGCGGGATCAGGTTGAACGACTGGAAGATGAACCCGATCTTGCGGTTGCGCAGGATCGACAACTGCCGCTCCTCCAGCGACCCCACATCGGTGCCGTCCAGCAGGTACTGGCCCCCCGTGGGGACGTCGAGGCAGCCGAGGATGTTCATAAGAGTCGACTTTCCCGATCCCGACGCTCCCATGATCGCCACATAGTCGCTCCGCTCCACGGTGATCGAGACCCCGCGGAGGGCGTGCACGGCCGTATCGCCCGCCCCGTACACCTTGGTGACGTGCCGTACGTCCAGGACGGGAGCGTCCCGTGCAGGCCTCATCCGCGTCCACCGCCACCCGTACGGGCACCGCCACCGCCGAGGCCACCGCCGGCGCCACCGCCCAGGCCGCCGGGGAACCTGCCACCTCCGGGCAGCTGCACGCCTCCGGTGCCGGTGGCGGCCGCCAGCACCACCCGGTCACCCAGGGTCAGCCCTGACTTGATCTCGGTGCCCTGGTCTCCCTTGACACCGATCTCGACCGTCTTGATCACCTGCTTGCCGTTCTGCAGGATCGTGACGGTGCTCTGCCCACCGACCGTACGGACGGCCGCGGTGGGGACGTACAGGACATCGGCGGCCTTGGACACGGTCACCTGGACACTGGTGGTCTGACCGAGCCGGAGGCCGGCGGGCTTGCTGGTCAGCGAGATCGTCACGCCGTACTGCACCACGTTGTTGGTGGTGGTCGAGGACATGTCGATGGCCGCCACCTTGCCCGCGGCGGTCACGCCGGTGAGCGCGTCGAACGTGATCGTCGCGGGCTGCCCGATCTTGAGCTTGGTCGTGTCCGCCTCGGTGAAGTTCCCGGTGACCGCCAGCTTGCCGGTGTCGGCCACGGTGATGAAGCCGCTCGACGAGGAGGACGCTGTGGACGAACCGCTGGAGCCACCGGACGAGCCCGAGGCGGCGCCACCTCCTCCGGCTCCCCCGGCTCCCCCGCCGCCTCCGGCTGTGGAGCCGGAGGAAGTGGACGATGAGCTCGAGGAGGAGCTGGACGAACCGCCGGACGAGCCGCCCACGGTGCCGTTGACGGCCGTCACGGTGCCGGTGAAGGGTGCCTTGAGGACCGTCCCGTCGAGCTGCCGCAGGGCCGCGTTGTAGGCGTTCTTGGCCGTCACGTAGGCGGAGTAGGTCTGAACGGTCGAAGTGCTGGCGGAGGCGGCGTCCAGGCTGGCCTTGGTCACGGTCACGTTCTCCCGGGCCGTGGTGTCGTCGAGCCTCGCCAACACCTCACCCTTGACGACCTTGTCACCCGTCTGGACCTCGATCTTCTTGACTGTGCCAGAGGTGCCGAAGCTCAAGTCCTGGCTCTTGGCACTCTCGACCGAACCCGAGGCCGACACCGAGGAGAGCACGGTCCCGCGGGCCACCGTGCCCGTCTGCGTCGCCGGGGTACTGGCGTTGCCGTCATCCGCGAGCGAGAGGTAGCCATAGCCGGCGCCGGCGATCAGCAGCACTCCCAGCGTGCCGTTCACCACGATGGTCCTGCGATGGAGGGGGGATTTCACGGCTCGCAGCCTTCACGGCCCGGCTTGGGCCAACTTGGGGTGTGCCTGAAAGTTTGCTGTGAGTCCGTGGTCCACAGGAAACTCCCAGGTTTGCTTCAGCGCCCTGTGACATGCCGTGGGCATGGTGAAGCCTCATGAGTTCGCGCGCGTTCAAGATTCCCCGTCCGCCGGGAGGCCCCAAGGCGACGCTCGTCGTCGCTCTTGGTGCTCTGGTCATCGCAGGCGGCTCGCTAATGGCGTTCGGAGGTGGCAATTCACCGGTACGGGTTTCGTACGCGAGCGTCCGCCAGGGCGATGTCATCGCCACGGTCGGCGCGGCCGGCAACGTGCAGAGCGCCAAGATCCGCGAGGTGGGCTTCGGCACCTCCGGAACGGTCACGAAGGTCAGCGTCAAGGCCGGGCAAGTGGTCAAGGCCGGGAAGGTCCTCGCCCTGCTGGACGCCACCCAGGCCCAGGAGCAGGTGAACGCCGCCGTGGCCTCGCTGGCGGCCGCCAACGCGACCTACGACACGGCGGGAACGACCAGCGCGTCGCCGTCGACCTGCACGTCGGGCAAGGCCTCCACCCCGGGGAAGGCCTCCACCCCGGCCACCGTCACCAAGTCACCGCGGCCGGCGGCCTCGCCGACCCGGACCTCCACGACCACGGCCACACCGACGCCGACCTCGGCGGCTACTCCACGGCCGACCAAATCCACGAAGCCCACGAAGTCCACCGCTCCATCCGGATCCACCAAGGGTGGCACGAGCTCATGCGGGGCCAAGAGCGGCACGTCATCACAGACCCAGCAGAGCGGTGCGGGCGGCTCAGGCGGCTCTGGCGGCTCTGGCGGCTCTGGCGGCCAGCAGAGCGCCGCGACCACCAAGGCACAGGCCGAAACCCAGGTCGTCAAGGCCCAAGTGACCCTCGCCCAGGCCAGGCGCGCCCTCTCCGGGACCAAGATCAAGGCTCCGATCGACGGCACCGTGCTGACGGTCGCGGGCACGGTGGGCAGCCAGGTGAGCGGGCCGGGCTCCAGCGGGTTCGTCACGATCGGTGACCTGAACGAGCTGCAGATCCAGGCGAAGTTCTCGCAGACGGAGGTGGCCAAGCTGAAGATCGGACAGTCCGCCAAGATCACCCTCGCCACCCGGCAGGGCGAGTCGTACAACGGCACCGTCACTCACATCGACCCCGCCGCCACGACCAGCGGCACCCTGGTCCAGTACGGTGTCATGATCGCCTTGGATGAGGTACCGAAGGGGATGCTGGTCGGCCAGACGGCAACCGCCCAGGTCACGGTCCAGGAATCGGACGGCACGCTCTATGTCCCGGCCGCCGCCGTCACTTCCGGCTCGAACGGGTCCTATGCCGTCCAGGCCCGGCGCGGCAAGAACACGACCACCCGTACCGTGCAAATCGGCGTACGCGGCGATCAGTACGTGGAGATCCGCTCGGGCCTGGCCACCGGCGACCAGGTGGTGCTACCGCACTGAGAACCCGCGCAGAGCCGTGTCCACGACCCGGCCGGCGAAGTCCTCGGGCAGCGTCTCGTCCCGGGCGAGCCCACGCGTCTGCAGGGTCACCGCACCGACGAGCATGGACATCGCCACCTCGACATCGAGATCCGACCGGAATTCGCCGGTCGCGATCCCTCTGCGCAGCACGCTGCGGAAGACCTCTCGGCGAGGCTCCACGACGTCCTGCCGGAACCGGCTGGCGAGCTCAGGGTGCTTGGCAGCCCCGCCCACGACGTTCCAGACGCAGTCGAAGCGACGGTCTCCGGCCGGCCTGACCGCCTCGGTGAGCGCGATCAGGTCGTCCCGCGCCGAGCGGCCGGTCAGCTCCGGGATGGGAGCCTTGAGGGTGGCGAGGGCGTCGATGATGAGCGACTCCTTGTTGGCCCAGCGCCGGTAAATCGTCGTCTTGCCGACCCCCGCTCGGGCGGCCACCGCCTCGATCGTCACCCCGGCGACGCCCGCCTCCTCCACGAGGAGGTCGAGCGTCGCCTCGATGATCGCCTTTTCGGCGCGCTCACTCCGAGGCCGGCCCGGAGGCCGGGGAGCGGAGCGTTCAGTCGTCTCGGTCATCATCAATCAACTTCTCATACATCTGCGGTTTCCCGCTGTTGAGCCGACGCTGAATCCGCCGCGTCGGTCTTGGCGCGGCCGGGCATCCACTTGAGGACGACCAGCACGCCGGCCAGCGCGATGACCGCCGAGATCCCCGAAGCCACGTGCATGCCGTGGACGAAGGCCGTGTGGCCATAGTCGACCAGCCGGTCCGCGGGCAGGTGCAGCTTCTCCGCGATGCCCGTGGTGGCACCGATCGAGTCGCCCGCCGCCTTGGGCAGCCCGGCCAGGTGCGGGGTCATTTCATGACGGTAGATCGACGAGACCACCGAACCGAGGATGGCGACGCCGAGCGCGACCGCCACCTGGCGGGAGACGTTGGTCAGGGCCGAGCCCGAACCGGCCTCCTCACGCGGGAGCACGGACATGACGGCGTTGGTGGCGGGCGGCATGACATTAGCCATTCCCGCGCCCTGCAGGAAGAAGCTCACTTCGAGCATCCAGATCGGTGAGTGGGTGCCCGCCAGCTGATAGCTGAGGATCGCGACGAACACCACGATCAGACCCGTGGTCGTGGTCGCCTTGGCACCGAACCGCTGGACCATGGCGGCGCTGCGCGGCGAGAAGATCAGCTGTGCGACGGCGAACGGAAGGGTCAGCAGACCGGCCTGGAGCGGGCTGTAGTCACGGACGCTCTGCAGGTAGATCGAGATGAAGAAGAACACCCCGGCCATGCCGAAGAAGACCAGTGCGATCGCACCGACCGAGGCCGACAGGCGCGGGTCCCGGAACAACTTCACGTTCAGTGCCGGGTGATCGATGCGGGACTCGTACCAGACGAAGAAGGCCAGCACGAGGAGGCCGCCGACGATGGGGCCGAGCACACTCGGCTCCGTCCAGGACGCCTTGTCGCCGCCCTCGATGATGCCGTAGGTCACCAGGACCAGGCCGGCGATGGAGAGCAGCACGCCGACCAAGTCGATCTTGGCCGGGCTCGGGTTGCGCGACTCCGGCACCATCAGCACGATCGCCACGACACCCGCGATGATGACCGGCACGTTGATCAGGAAGACCGAGCCCCACCAGAAGTGGTCGAGCAGGAGGCCGCCGGTGACCGGGCCGATGGCGACGCCGATACCGACGGCACCCGCCCACAGTCCGATGGCCTTGCCGCGCTCATGCGGCTCAAAGATGTTAGAGATGATCGACAGCGTCTGCGGCATGATCGCCGCCCCGCCGAGGCCCATGGCCGCGCGGGCCCAGATGAGCTGTTCAGGGCTGGTCGCGTAGGACGAGATCAGCGAGGACAGGCCGAACAGCAGCAGGCCGATGACGAGCATGCGCTTGCGGCCGATCCGGTCGCCGATGACGCCGAAGGTGAAGAGCAGGCCGGCGAAGACCAGCGTGTAGGAGTTGATCGCCCACTCGAGCTGGCTCTGGGTGGCGCCGAGGCCCTCCTTCGGGTCGGCGATGGTCTTGAGTGCGACGTTCAGGATCGTGTTGTCCAGAACGACGACGAGCAGGCTGACGACCAGGACGCTCAGGATGTACCAGCGCCGGTTGTGCACACTGGATCCCGGCCCTGGGGACGACGGCTGCGGGTCCATATTCTTCGTCCTCCGAAGCATGACGGAAATTCAAACGATACGACTGCGTTTCGTAAACAGCGGAAGCGTACGCGGCATTCCATCGATACGCAACCGTATCGTTTCGTAATTCATTCCCGGACCGCGGCCCACATCACACGGATCGGGAATTCCGGGGACTACCAGATCCGTTTTGTCCGTGGGATCATCGGTTCCGTCCGGGTACGCCACCGTGGCGCCTCGAGACTGTGGAGGTCGACGTGTCTTTCTCCAATCCTGCTCAGCCGACCACTCTGTACGGCGGCCAGAGCGCGCGACGGGTCACCGTACGCGACATCGCCGCCGCCAAGGACCGGCGCGAGAAGTGGCCCATGCTCACCGCGTACGACGCCCTGACGGCACGCGTCTTCGACGAGGCCGGCATCCCGGTCCTGCTCGTCGGCGACTCGGCCGCGATGGTCGTGTACGGCTACGACTCGACCATCCCGGTCACCGTCGACGACCTGATCCCGCTGACCGCCGCGGTCGTCCGCGGCTCCAAACGCGCCATGGTCGTCGCCGATCTGCCGTTCGGCTCGTACCAGACCAGTGTCGCCGACGCCCTGACCACCGCCTCCCGCTTCCTGAAGGAGACCGGCGCACACGCGGTCAAGCTCGAGGGCGGCCGCCGGGTCCTCCCCCAGGCCGAGGCCATGGTCGCGGCCGGCATCCCGGTGATGGGCCACCTCGGCCTCACCCCGCAGTCGGTCAACGTCTTCGGCGGCTACCGGGTGCAGGGCCGCGGCGAGGCCGGCGAGGAACTGATGGCCGACGCCAAGGCGCTCGAGGCGGCCGGCGCGTTCGCCGTGGTCCTCGAATGCGTGCCCAAGGACCTCGCCGCACGGGTCACCGCGTCACTGTCCATCCCGACCATCGGCATCGGGGCCGGCAACGGCTGCGACGCCCAGGTGCTGGTCTGGCAGGACATGGCCGGGCTGACCCCGCACACCGCCAAGTTCGTGAAGAAGTACGCCGATGTGGCGGGCATCCTGTCCGACGCCGCCAAGTCGTTCGCCGACGAGGTCGTCGGCGGCGCCTTCCCCACCCCCGACCACACCTACCGCTGACTCCGCGAACCTTTCGTGATCAGGCGACGGTCTTCGAATCCATCGCCTGATCACGGAGGCGCGCCGGAGCGGGGTCGGCCCTGATCTCGTCCTGCAGGGCGTCGACAGCGGCGCGCACCACATCGGGTCCCGCGACGTTCATCAGCAGCAAACCGAGGTTGAGCGCCCGCTGCCTGTCGGTCATCGAGCTGGCGGCCAGCGCGTCCACGGCCGTACGCAGGTCTCGCTGGTCCCCGGCCGAAACGTTCTGCAGGAGCGCCAGGCACAGGGTGGGCAGCGCCAGCTGTGCCTTCTCGAAGGAGACGTGCACCATGATGCGCCGGGCCTCCGTGGACCGGTTCCGGGCGACCATGCGATCGACCCCTCGATCGGCGGCGGCCAGCAGCGCGGTCAGCAGGGTGCTCGGGCCCACCGCCACGTCCTGATCGTGGATTCGCACGGTGAACAGCGCGCTGCGGAAGAGCGCCATCGATCCGAAGCTGGCGACCAGCACCTGGGTGGCGCCCCGGGCCCCGGCGTCGGTGGCGCCGAAGTCCCAGCCGAAGATGTGCATGAGGAGCAGCGCTATCGCCCCGGCGGCGGCGTTGATCAGGACATAGGCCCAGGTGCTGATGACCCTGATCAACGAGGCGGGCCGATCGCGATAGCGGGAGATGAGCTCGGTGGCACCGACCAGTGCTCCCAACGCGGCGGCGATGAGATAGGGACCCAGGGAACTCATGCGTCAGGCGCCGGGCTCACGTTCGATGAGCTCGACCGTTTCCCTCGCACCGGTCTGCCGGACCCGGATCAGCCCCTTCGTCGTCAGGTCGAGGACGGTCTCGGCGGCGGCCAGCAGCCCCATGTCGAGGCGCTCCGCCACCTGCTCGATAGGAAGCGCCTCTCGGTCCGCGCCGAGGAGATCCAGCACCCGGCGGCCGGGCTCGGAGAGCCCCGCGTCGGTGCCGGTGTCGTTGGTGCCGGTGTCGTCGCCGTGTCGGTGTCCCTCGGCGATGAAGGCGGCCGGAGTCCTCGGCCCGCCGGAGCGGTCGTCAGAGGGATCGAGGAAGGTGCTCCACGGATCGGCTGAATGGGGCTGTCGCATCGTGGCACCCGTTCGGAGAGACTGCACCCCCGTGCGGGGCGTACCTCTCAGATGGTAGAACGCGGCGCCCGGTTCCGCAGGGACGTCGCCCTACTCGATGCGATCGGCTGGAATTGATCGGCGCGGAAGACGGCGTCAGACGTCGGTGACGCGGAAGCCCGCGTGGGCCTTGTAGCGGCGGTTGATGGAGATGAGGTTGGCGGTCAGCGCCTCGACCTGGTGGGCGTTGCGGAGCCGGCCGGCGTAGACACCGCGCATCCCCGGGATCCGCCCGGCCAGCGCCTGGACCAGGTCGGTGGCCTCCCGGTCCTCGCCGAGGACGAGCACATCGAGGTCCATCAGCTCGACCGAGGGGTCCAGCAGCAGCACCGCGGACACGTGATGGAACGCGGCCACGACGCGGCTCCCGGCGAGGACCACGGCCGCCTGCTGGGCGGCGCTGCCTTCTTCGACGGGAAGGGCGAAGGCCCCCTGCTTGTCGAAGCCCATCGGATTCACGCAGTCGATGACGATCTTCCCGGTGAGCTCCGTGCGCAGCGACTCGATCGTCGCCTTGTGGCCGTCCCAGGGCACCGCGATGATCACGACGTCGGCCTCGGTCGCCGCTGCGGCGTTCTCCGCGCCGCGCGGTGTCGCACCCCCATGCCCCACGGACGACCCGATCTCGTCGGCGGCCTGCCGGGCCCGCTCGGCGTTGCGCGAGCCGATGATGACCTGGTGCCCGGCCAGCGCGAACCGCCTGGCCAGGCCCTTGCCCTGGTCTCCGGTACCCCCCAGGATGCCGATCGACAGACCGCTCACGTCCGGCAGGTCATAGGGAGTCTTCTGCTGCTGCGTCATGTCCTGATCCTGCCAGGACCGGCGCGACGACATTCCACTGGCCCGCCGAACCCTGTCGAATCACCGTCCGTACCGTGTTCCTTACGGCACCATGAGGGCGTGGACGCCGATCAGGTCGCTATGTTGCGTGAGGTCCTCTCCGCCACCGGATGGCTGGAGCAGACCCGCCAGTTCGCCCGCGCGCTGCGTACCTCCACCCGGGACCCGGGTGGACTGATGCTCCTCGGCACTCCAGAGGGAGAGCCGTGGCATCTGGCCGCGCACCTCGACGACGAGAGCCGGTTCAACGCGATACCCGAGCTGATGCCCACGCTGGTCCGCTGGGAGCCACCGCCGGACGCGCCCCCGCACCTGCGGATCGGCCTGGACCGGCTGGCCGCGGCGCGGCGCGGCGAGACGCTGTTCGTGGTCGCCGAGGAGTCGGCTCCGGTCCCACTGCTGGAGCGGGTCGACGACGCGCGCCGGACCGGCGCGGTCATCCTGACCCTCGACGGCGGCGACCGTGAACTGCAGGGCCTGGCCCACGAGTCCCTGACGGTCCCACAGCGGGACGGGCTGATCTCTTTCGACGGCGCCCAGCATCTGATCAGCGCCGCGGCCGGGAGGCCCCTCGAACGCCTCCGAGGCGGCCGCCCGACGTTTCGCGACCGGCTGGCCAAGATCCTCGACGTGGTGAGCGGCCCGGTACCCGACTGACCCGGCGGCCACGTGACCGGCCGCTCAATCGTCGCCGTTCTGCCGGCGCCAGGCCTCGTTGCGCTGCCGCGCCAGGTCCAGGGCGTGGGCCGCCGCCTCCTCCGAGTCGTACGGTCCCATCCGGTCCTTCCCCGGGCAGCCGACACCGTGCTCCACCCGCTGGTGCGTGAGGCAGAACCACCACTTCTCATCCTCGTCAGGCATGAGACCTCCGATCTTGACTACGTGTCGACATCGTCCCCAGATCCGGGCAACTACACTCGGGACACATGACGACGCAACTTCGGCCCGGCCACGTTTCACCTATGCGCAAGGTTCCTACGACCATCCCACGGCCGGAGTACGTCGGGAAGAAGACCCCCCGGACCGGTGAGCCGGACGTCAAGACTCCGGAGATCATCGAGAAGATGCGGGTGGCCGGGAAGATAGCCGGTCAGGCCCTGGATGAGGTCGGGCGGCACGTACGACCCGG
This sequence comes from Actinomycetes bacterium, assembly GCA_025964575.1. Taxonomy (GTDB): domain Bacteria; phylum Actinomycetota; class Actinomycetes; order Streptosporangiales; family Streptosporangiaceae; genus Actinomadura_E. The sequence continues at coordinate 43,322 of JAOPYO010000057.1, read as the reverse complement.
CATCACCACCGACGAGCTGGACCGGATCGGGCACGAGTTCATGCTCGATCATGGCGCCTACCCGTCGACGCTCGGCTACCGAGGCTTTCCCAAGTCACTGTGCACCTCGGTCAACGAGGTGATCTGCCATGGGATCCCGGACGACACGGTGCTGCGGGACGGCGACATCGTCAATGTCGACATCACCGCCTTCATCGGCGGCGTGCACGGCGACACGGACGCGACCTACCTCGTCGGGGACGTCGATGAGGAGTCCCGGCTGCTGGTCGAGCGGACCAAGGAGGCGATGATGCGCGGCATCCGCGCCGCCGCCCCCGGCCGGGCGATGAACGTGATCGGCCGGGTCATCGAGTCCTATGCCCGCCGGTTCGGCTACGGCGTCGTCCGCGACTTCACCGGCCACGGGATCGGCACGACGTTCCACTCCGGGCTGATCGTCCCGCATTACGACGACCCGAACGCCACGGTGCTCATCCAGCCGGGGATGACGTTCACCATCGAGCCGATGCTCACCCTCGGGACGATCGACTACGACATCTGGAAGGACGGCTGGACGGTCGTCACCAGGGATCGCAAGCGCACCGCCCAGTTCGAGCACACCATCCTGGTGACCGAAGACGGCCACGAGATCCTCACCCTGCCCTGACCCCCGCGGGCGACTCGCGGGTAAGTGGTGGTCAGGGAACCCCCCGGGCGGAGGAAGTGCACATGAACCCCCCAGCGACTCCGCCCGCTCCGCGCGAGGGCGGGCCCGCCCCCTATGAGCCGCGGGTGCCATCGGACACCATGCCGCCCGGGCGGGCCGCACTCAGCGTCTCCTGGGCGGCGCTGCCCTTCCTCACCCTGGGCTGGGCCACGCCGTTCACCTTCGCGGCCGCGGCCCTGTGGCGGCGCACTCCGCATGTCGTCACCGCCGCACTGGTCTACGTCGGGGTCTTCGCCCTGCAGATCGTCGTCTATCCGGACATCGACCATGACCACCGATCGCGGGCGATCTTCGGAGCCTGCGTCCTCGTTCAGGCGATCGTGGCGTGCGCTCACGCGTTCATCATCCGGCGGCGGGTGTTCGACCCCTCCGGATCCGAAGGCATGGGCGGCAACGAGGCCGCCATCGAGTGGGTGCGCCGACAACGCCTGCTCCGCCAGAAGGCCCGGGAACTGGCCCAGGGGGACCCGGGTCTGGCCCGTGAGCTCCGCATCGGGCGCCCCGACCTGCCCCGGCGGTATGACGACGGAGGGCTCGTGGATGTGAACCATGCCCCCGTCCCCTCGCTGGAGACCCTGCCCGGGATCACTTACGAGCTCGCGGCGCGGATCGAGCGGGTGCGCGCCGAGGTCGGCGGCTTCACCTCGGCCGAGGAACTCTCCGCGGTGGCGGCCCTGCCCCCCGCGCTCACCGCCGACCTCGCCGAATTCGGCCTGTTCCTCCCCTGATCTCCCGCGGGGGTCAGTAGGCGACGGTGATGCGGCGGCCGATGGCCGCGCCCTTTTCCAGTTCGTCCACCAGTGCCACCGCGTAGTCCTCGGCAGTGATGCGGCTGTTGCCCTCCGCGTCGGCGAGCAGCTGGTCGCCGCCGAGCCGGAAGGTCCCGGTCCGCTCGCCGGGCTCGATCACCGCGGCCGGCGAAATGTAGGTCCAGTCGAGGTCCTGGAACTCGGACCGGACCAGTTCCAGCAGGTCGCCCTGGGCCAGCGACTCCTTCTTGTACACGTCGCGGAACTCCGCGCGCGGACAGTACGACGGACCATCGCCCCCTCGTAACCGGACATGTCCAGTAAGTCACGGAATTGAATCGGCGCGGCGACTCGTCGGACGACCATGATCGCGTTACAGTCCCGCCGTGTCGATTAATTGGGTGAATGCCACATGATGGGCCACACACATGCGCTGACCGGCGCGGCGACGTGGCTCGCCACCATTCCGCTCGTCACCGACCATGGGCTGCTCGGCGACTATGCCGTCACGCTCAGCCCCGCTCAGGTGGCGGCGGGCACCCTGGTCTGTGCGGGGGCGGCAATGCTGCCCGACATCGACCACCATGACGGCACCATCGCCAACACCTACGGCGTCGTCACCCAGCTGCTGTGCAAGGTCGTCGGCAAGATCTCCGGCGGGCACCGGCACGCGACCCACTCGCTGGCCTTCGCCATCGGGGCGGGATTCGCCACGCACTGGATGGCCTCGCACGCCTTCAACCCGCCCCATGGGAACCAGCCCTCGCCCGTTGTGGTGGTGGGCTGGTGGGTCATGTTGTTCCTGGTGGTCGGCCTGGGCCTGCGTGGCATCGGCATCGGTTTCAAGGACAACGACCACTTCACGGGTCTGCTCAACGCCGTGCTCGCGGTCGCGCTGGTCTACCTCATGCGCCATCTCGACATGCGTTTCGTGGGTTATGCCGTCGTGCTGGGCTGCGTGGCACATGTGGTCGGGGACTGCCTCACACCCCAGGGGTGTCCGGTGTTCTGGCCGGCGCCATGGCGGATCGGCGTGCCGCTCGTCCCCCGCACCAACGGAACCGTCGAACGCTGGGTGGTGACCCCGGTGATCACCGTGATCATCCTCATCCTCGCGGTCCGCTCGGCCCTCGGGGATATGGCGACCGACTGGCTGACGACCGGGCACGCCGGGTAAAGGCCCTACCAAGATCACAAACTGGTGGCACCTCTTTCCGGGGAAAGAGGGAAGACCGTGTACGGGAGGTAATACTCGTGCGCAGAACACCAGGGATCCAGGCCCACGTGGTGGCCTTGGCCGTCCTCACTCTGCTCGCCGGTTGCGTTGGCGACAGTAGGAAGGCCAGGAACGTGGTCGCGACCGTGACACCTACCGTGGCGACGGGGGCGAGCGCAGAACAGCTTCAGGCCCAGTACGTACAGGTCGTCCAGGCCGTGCTGCCGTCGATCGTGCAGATCACCACCGACCTGGGCGAGGGCTCGGGCGTGGTCTACGACGACAAGGGCGACATCGTCACCAACGCCCATGTGGTCGCGGGCGCGAAGCGGTTCGACGTCACCCAGGCCAGCGGCGGCAAGGCGCTCAAGGGCACCCTCGTCGGGGCGTTCAACGCCGACGACCTGGCAGTGATCAGGGTGGACGGCTCGTCGCTTCGCGCCGCCCAGTTCGGCGACTCGGCCGCGCTCAAGGTCGGCCAGATCGTCATGGCCATGGGCAATCCGCTCGGCCTGAGGGGCAGCGTGACCCAGGGCATCGTCTCGGCCCTCGGCCGCACGATCACCTCCAAGCAGGAAGGCCCCTTCCCCGGCGCGACGATCGCCGACTCCATCCAGACCAGCGCAGCCATCAATCCGGGCAACAGCGGCGGCGCGCTGGTGACCCTGACCGGCGAGGTCATCGGCATCCCGTCCTCGTCCGCCGCCGATCCGCAGCTGGGCGGTGCCGCGCAGGGAATCGGCTTCGCGATCCCGAGCCGCACGGTGAAGAGAATCGCGCCGCAGCTCATCAAGAGCGGGAGGGTGACCGATTCCGGGCGCGCCGCGCTCGGGGTGTCGATCCGTACGACCATCGACGACACCGGCCATCCCAACGGGTTGGGCGTCGTGGGGGTCGCCAAGGGCGGCCCCGCCGACAAGGCGGGCATCCAGCCCGGGGACACCATCACCTCGATCAACGGCACCCCGACACCCGACCAGTCTGCGCTGGCCGAAGTGCTGGCCGGTCTCAAACCGGGTGACATCGCCAAGGTCACCATCACACGTCCGGACGGCGGTCAGAAGACCGTCGACGTGACGCTCGGCCAGCTGCCGAACTCCTGATCAGGCCGGCGGAACCACTATCCCGGGATGATGAAGCCCGACTCGTAGGCGGGGCTCACGGCCGACGTTGGGAGCCTGTTTCGGGGGGTTGGTTCTGGTTTGGGATCAAGAATCCCGACTCGTAGGCGAAGATGACCGCCTGGGTGCGGTCCCGGGCCTGCATCTTGGCGAGCAGGTTCCCCACGTGGGTCTTGACGGTCTGCGGGCTGACGAACAGCTCTTCGCCGATCTCGGCGTTGGACAGGCCCTTGGCCATCAGCCTCAGCACCCCTCCCTCCCGCTCGGTGAGCTGGGCGTGCCACCGGACCCCCGCCCGCGCCGCCGGGGCGTGCTGTGCGGCCAGCGCACGGATCGCGGCGGGGAACAGCAGCGTGTCACCGTGCACCACCATCTGGATCGCCTGCACGATCTCTTCGGGGCGTGCCCGCTTGAGCAGGAAGCCGCTGGCCCCGGCGCGCAGGGCGTCATAGACGTAGTCGTCGTTCTCGAAGGTGGTGACCACCAGGATCTTGGGGGGCTCGGCGAGCCGCTCCAGAATCCGGCGGGTCGCCTCGATGCCGTCCACCATGGGCATCCGTACGTCCATCAGCACGACCTCCGGACGCAGCCGGGCGGCCTCGGTGATCGCCGCTGCGCCGTCGGCGGCCTCCCCCACGACGGTCAGATCGGGCTCGGCGTCGATGATGGCGTGCAACCCCGCGCGGATGAGCTGTTCGTCGTCCACGATCAGCACGGTCGTGCTCACTGGCTGCCCCTTCGAAGCGGAATGGTGACTGAGACGCGCCAGTGCCCGTCGCCGGGTCCGGCCGTCATCTGACCTCGCAGCACGGTAACGCGCTCGCGGATGCCGGGCAGGCCACGGCCTCCGCCACGCCGGCCATCGCCCCGTGCTCCCAGTGGGTTGATCATCTCTACCTCCAGCTGATCGCTCAGCACCACCAGGCGGAGCGTGACCGGCACCTTGCCCGCATGCCGCAGCGTGTTGGTGAGACCCTCCTGGACGATGCGGTACGCCTCACGCGACACGGCCGCCGGGAGCTGGCCCGGTTCTCCCTCCACCTGGGCGTCGATCTCCGCCCCGGCCATCCGGGTCGTTCGCAGCAGTCCGTCCAGATCCTTGAGCGTGCGCTGTGGCGCGGTGCTCGCGTTCTCCTCGCGGAGCAGGCCGAGAACGTGGTCGAGGTCATCCAGCGCGTGCCGGGCCGACTCCTGGATCGCCGCGAGCGCCTGCCGGGCGAACTCGGGGTCGGTGTCCAGCACGCGGGCGGCGGCACCGGCTTGGACTGTGACGATGCTGAGGGCGTGCCCCACCGAGTCGTGCAGCTCGCGGGCGAGCCGGTTGCGTTCGGCCAGGGTGGCGGCGCGCCGCTCCACCTCCGCCAGCCGGTCCGCGGAGGACGGGCCGAGAACGATGGCCGCCAGCCGGGTCGCCAGCGCGCCGACGCCCGCGATCGAGTAGACGAAGGCCACCAGCAGCACCAGGCCCGAGGCGGGGAGCCAGCTCGCCGTCCAGCCAGGGCGGACGGTGAAGAAGATCAACCTTGTGCCCTCGTGCCGGAACGGCACCGTGAAAAGCCAGACCACGCTGGCGGGCAGGCCCAGGCTGAGCAGGCCAATCGCACCGCCTGCCAGCAGATGGCCGGTGAACCAGGCGGAGGTCCACAGCCGCGCCCGCCAGGGTCGGCCCTCCCCGATGGTCTCCGGCGCCCCCAGCAGCTCTCTCGCGGCCGTCCCCTCCATGACACGGACAGCGGGCACCAGCCCGGTCACCACCATCGGCACGATGAGTGCCACCAGTGTCAGCCCGCCGTAGAGCACCGCGCTTTTTTCGAACAACCCCGCGACCACCATGGAGGCGATCAGATAGGGGGTGAGCAGCGCGCCGCCCAGGATCAGGTAACACCACCTGCGCCAGGTGGCAGGGGCGATCAGGAGACGCAACAGCCGGGACACGCTCCGATCCTGGCAGAACCGCTGAGGGTGCCGACTCCCCCGCAAGCCCCGATCGCTCTCCCCCGTACGGGGGAAATCGCTACTCGCCGGCCCGCTGGGAGCGTTTGTCCAGATTGGAGAGGTAGGCGTTGTAATCCGCCAGTTCGTCGTCCTCCTGATTGGCCACGGCCCGATCGGCCTTTCGGTCCAGGCGGACGGACAGCCGTTGCTCGTCCATAAACCACTGGAACACGATGGCCAGCAGCACGATGAAGGTGGGGATCTCGCCGAAGGCCCAGGCGATGGAACCGCCGGTGTGCAGATCGGAGGCGAGGGACGCGCCCCAGGGCCGGTGCAGCGAGGTGTACCAGCCGTTGGCGAGATCGTTCATGTTCATCAGCGCGACACCGAAGAACGCGTGGAACGGCAGGGTGAGGAAGAGCACCAACAGCTTCCCGACGTACGGGAGCTTGTGCGGCGCGGGGTCGATGCCGATGATCACCCAGTAGAACAGCCCACCGGTCAGCAGGAAATGCGTCAGCATCGCGATATGCCCGAGGTGCGCGCGCATCGCCATCTCGAACAGCGGACTGAAGTACAGCGCATACGTGCTGGCCACAAAGATGATCGTTGCTGCGATGGGATGGCTGAGGACCTTGATCACCCGGCTGTGCAGGATGACCATGAGCCACTCGCGCGGCCCGCGGTCACCCTTGATCGTGGCGGGCTTGAGCGCCCGCAGCGCCAGCGTCATCGGGGCGCCGAGCACCAGGAAGATCGGCGTGAGCATCGCCAGCACCATGTGCTGGGCCATGTGCACGCTGAACAGGATCGGGGAGTAGGTCGCGACCCCGCTCATCGTCACGATGACGATGGTGAAAAGCCCGATGAACCACGCGGCGATGCGGCCGGACGACCAGGTGTCCCCGCGCCGGCGCAGCCGTAGCACCCCGCCGAGATAGGCCCCGCCGAGGACGAGCACCAGCACGACGAAGAACAGGTCGAAGCGCCACAGGGTGAGCAGCCGGCCGACCGTGATCGCCTGCGGCAGGTCGTAGCCCAGCAGGCCCTTCACGGTGCTCTCCGGAGCGCCCGTCACAGGAGGTGCGGTGCGGGCCAGCGCGACGGCGACACCCATCGTGCTCCCCATCACCACCGCTTCGACGGCGGCCAGCCGGGCGAAGGCACGTGGCTTGCCGGCCGCCACCGCGGGCAGCGTACGGGTGCGGTGTGCCCAGCCCAGCCAGCCGAGGAAGACGAACGCGACGGTCTTGACCAGGATCAGCCGCCCGTAGTCGCTGGTGACCAGCTGGGTGGGGTCGGGCAGCCGGGTGACCGCGTTGGCGAACCCGCTGAGCCCGACCGTGATGTAGCACCACAGCGCCAGCCGGCTGAAACGCCCGGCCGCGACGCCCAGCCGCTCGCCGCCGGTCAGCGCGTGCCAGCCCAGCACGGCCAGTCCGCCGACCCACGGCACGACCGCCGCCAGATGCAGGGCGAGGCCGACGGTGGCCACCGAATGATTGGGTGAGGCGGCCGAATGCCCGGTGAGCGGCGGTGGCATCAGCGCGATCACCGCCAGCACCAGCAGACCCAGCGCGGCACCCGGGGTGGTGGTCGTCCGGGTCAGCAGGGCGATCACCACGGAGATCAGGACCACCAGCATCAGCGCGGTGCCCTGCGGCAGCTGACCGACATAGCTGCTCAGCTCGCTGCCGCCGACGACCTGGCCGACCGGCTCGCCGAGGATGTCGGAGACGGTGAGGATCAGGGTGATCGCGGCGGCGGTGGCCCAGCCGGCCGCCAACCACGACGCCGCCCGGACGTATCGGATGGCGATGGGGTCCAGCCGGCCCTTGTCCGACGGGATCAGCACGGCGGCCATCAGCAGCGCGCCCACGGTCAGTGCCGCGCCCACGTTCAGAGCCAACCGGGCCACCGGAAGGCCCCAGCGGGTCACTGTGCCCGCATCACCCAGCCCGGGGATGACCTTCTCTGTGACCGCCCCTCCCGCCAGCGCCGCGATCACCAGTGCGGTCAGTGCCGCGGCGGCGGCGATCACCACCGCGATCGCCGCGGGCCGGTAGGTGCCGATGGAGGGTCTGCTCACGGTCTATTCTCCATCGGCCGGATTCTTTTTGCGGAGAAAGACGAAACCCACGCCGATCCCGATGCCGGCGAGCAGCCCGGCACCCACCGCCAGCCACTTCGCCGAGCCCCCGGAGTCGCCGGTGCCCGCACTGCGCACGACGGTCGCCCCGTTGCCCTTCGTGATCTCACCATCCGGCTTGACGTTCGCGTCCAGCCCGTTCGGGGCCGGAGTGGCCACGCCGGCGGTGCCGGTGATCGTGAACGGCAGAGAATCCTCGACCGGGTGGCCGTCCGCGGAGACGACGCGATAGTCGACGGTGTAGGGGCCCGCGGTCAGCCCCACGGCCACCTTCTGGGTCACCTTCGCGCCCTCCACCTGGGCCGTGCCGGACTCGTGCCTGCCGCCCTTGGCGTCACGGACCAGGACCTTCGCCAGCGTGACGTTCTCGCTGAACACCAGCGTCACCTCGGTCGGTGACGTGACCTTGGCGCCCCTCGCGGGCGTGCTGCTGAGCAGCTTGGTGTGGGCGGAGGCGGGGACCGTGAAGATCACACCGAACGCGACAACGATCGCGGCAACGAGACCAAGGCGGCGAATACGGTTACGCAGAGTCATAGTCATATGAAGGGATCAGATCGGGACCGGGGACGCCATTAACCATAGTGACCCTCTGAAGTGGTCCGCGCGCAGGTCGCCTAACGGGCCGTCAGATCCCTGACAGCACATGGCCGCGTCCGTGCGCGGTGAACTCGGCGCGCAAGGCGGCGGCCAGTTCCGGAGTGAGCGGCTGGTAGACCGGCTCCCGGCCGGGCCGCCACCACACTCGGTCGGCGCACTCCCAGCGCTCCACCCGCAGCGGGCGCTTGTCGACCTTGTTCGTCGAGGTCAGCGGCATGGCCGGGATCACCCGCACGAACCGGGGCGCCCACTTCGTGCCGAGATCGGCCTGAGCCCCGAGGAAGGCCGCGAACCCGCCGGGGTCGAACTCCCCGTCGACCTCGAGTGCGGCCATCACCTGATCACCCGTACGGGGGTCGGGCACCGGATACACCGCGCACATGATGACCGGCGCCCATCGGGACAGGATCCGCTCCACCGGGGCGGCCGCGAAGTTCTCGCTGTCCACGCGAAGCCAGTCGTTCCCACGCCCGGCGAAATAGAAGTAGCCGGACTCATCGCGATATCCCAGGTCACCGCTCCAGTAGACGCGTTCGACCCCGGTTCCCGACCCTGCCGGGAACCGGGGCCGGATGCGCTGAGCATCGGCTTCGGCGTTGTTGTAGTAACCCTCGAACGCGGCGGCCACGTTCAGCCCGGCGATCTCACCGACCGCCTCCCCGGGGTTGAGCAGCCTGCCCGCCTCGTCGAACCTGGCCCGGGCGCATTCGGCTCCGGTGTCGGCATCGAGGATGGCCACCTCCATGCCCTGCTGCGGCAGACCCAGGGTGTCGGGCGGGCCGTCGGCGGTCTTGTGCATGGCGATCGCCCCCTCGCTGGAGCCGTACGCCTCGATGACCCGGCAGCCGAACCGGGTGCCGAAGCGCGCCATGTCCTGGGCGGACGCCTCGGTGCCGAACACCGTATGGAGGGTGTTCGCGGTGTCCCGGGCCCCCTCGGGCGTGGCGAGGATGTACGCGAGCGCGCGACCGACGTAGTTGAAATAGGTCACGCCGTAACGGCGGACGTCGGGCAGGAAACCGGAGGCGGAGAACGTCCGCCGGAGGGCCACCGTCGCCCCTACACCCACTGCCATGGCGAGATTCGCCATGATCGCGTTGCCGTGGAAGAGCGGCATCGCGATATAGGTCACCGACTCTCGGGTGATGTCGAAGAGATGGGCCCGGTCGGCGATGACCGCGAGCCGGCCCTGGCTGCAGGCCACCGCCTTCGGGGCGCCGGTCGACCCCGAGGTGAAGAGCAGCAGCAGCCGGTCCTCCGCCGTCGGCTCGTGGCGTGTCCCGCCCACCAAGGCGTCTGCGGTGCGGGACACGCCACGACTCAACGGATAGGCGGGGCCGTCGACCAGCAGCAGGCGCTCCACCGGCACCCCGGTGTGGATGCCCTCCAGAAGGCCGGCGTGCTCTGAGTCGGTGACGATCAGATCGCAGTCGGTGTGCCTGATGTCGGCCGCCAGCTCGGCACCGCGCCTGGTCGGGTTGATGCCGACGAGCGTCGCCCCCGCCAGCGTCGCCGCCCCGATCCAGAAGACGTATTCGGGGACGTTGTCCAGCAGTACGCCGATGTGCAACGGCCGGTCCGCGGGCCGCGGGGCCTGTGCCGCCGAGATGATCGCCAGCTCGGCCCGGGTCTCGGCGGCCTTGACGACCTCGGCCCAGCTGTAGCGCTCGTCCTCGAACAGCAGTCCGGGATGGTCGTCATCGGCCCGCGCCAGCAACAGCCGCGCGAAAGTATTCTTCCCGCTCTCCACGGCGACTGAGCCTTACACCAAGCAGGCGCTTGGTCAATAGGCCCGACCGTTTCGTGATCACGCAATGGTTCTCGGTTCCACCGCGTGATCACCACGTGCGGTTCTCCTGGGCAGGCCGACGACCGTGATCAGCAGTCGCAGCCGCAATCACAGTCACAACAATCGCAGCAGTTGCAGCAGTCGCCACAGCCGCTGCAGTCACCACAGTCGCAACCTCCGTCGCAGTTCCGGCTGCACCAGCAGCGATCTCCGCACGACCGGCCGTTGTGCGGGCTCCAGGGTGGCTGCCACATCCCGCAGGTACAGAAGATCGCCGAGCCGGCCAGGCAGAGCAGACCGGCGCCCGGGCGCTTCGGCCCGAAGGGCCCGTGCGGTGGCCGGCCTGGGTACTGCGGCGGATACTGACCGGGACCATAGGGCTGCTGCGGACCATAAGGCTGCTGCGGACCGTAGGGCCCCGGCCCGCCGGGCCCCTGGGGATGGCCGGCGAACACCTGGTCCACCGACCGGCGCACCTCACGGCCCAGCAGCGCCGACACCAGCCGGCGGTCCTCGAACTCGGCCTCGGCGAGCGCCAGTCGCAGCCCGTGCAACGCGGCGTCGCAGTGCCGGCGAGCCTCGGTGAGATCGGTGCCGGTGGCGAGCAGCGGGTTGTACGCGCCGGCGGCGCGGTCCGCTTCGAGGTCCTCCACGGCATCGATGAGATGGGCGAGCCGACCGAAGAACCGGCCGGCCTCGGCCAGCGGCTCGGAGTTGCCAGGCCGTCCGGCGAGCACGGCGGTGTGCGCGAAAGCCGCGGCGACCGCGGTCTCGGTCGGCTCGGTGAGGTCCAGCAGCGCCAGCCCGGAAGCCGCCTCGAGCAGCGTTTGGCGCTCGACGGCGTCGCGCAGGACCGCGGGATCGAAACCCAGCGCCACGCTGGTCCGGGCACCTGCCTCGTCCCACCGGCTCGCCACCCGGCCCGCGGTCGAGGCGACCAGCCTGCGTGCGTAAGCGCCGTCCCGATCGGCCACGTGGTCTCGGGTCTTCCCTGCGGCCAGCAGCAGCGAGACGGCGGCGGCCAACCGGGCACCCTCGGCTTTGGCGTCGACCACCTCCGCGGTGCGCATGCCGCGCAGCGCGCACGGACCGGCCTTGCGGTGCGGCGACCGGTCCCGGCTCTGTGCCTCGACCAGCACCGATACCAGTAGCCCGTCATAGTTGGTGACCAGCCGCGAGGCCTGCCCATGCTCGGTCCGCAGGGTCAGGCAGAGGCCGCACAGATGTGCCATCCACTCCTTGAACAGCGACGCGCACATGCCATGCCGACATGGCCGAACAAGTCCGAACATCCCCTACGACTCCCCTCGCCAGCCCGAGCGCATCATCAACTGACGTGATCGGAGTCGTCCCGGTTCCCGAGACGATTCAGGACATGTCTAGAGACCCACGCAGGTGAGGGCACGGCGATAGGCCGCGAGGCGCTGTCCTTCGACCCCACCGGCCTGCCCGGTCTCGCCGAGCAGCTCGGCCAGGTCGAACCAGGCCTGGGCGGCGTCCCGGGACGATTCCATCGCCTCCAGATGGGTCGCCGCCAGGGTGAGCGCGTCGACCGCCTCGGCGCGTCGGTCCAGCCGCACATAGGCCTCGCCCAGCACGGTGAGCGCCCAGGCCGCCGCGCGGCGAGGAGACTCGCCGAGCATCGCGATCGCCTCTCCGGCCAGCTCGACGGCCTCGTCCGGCCGACCGAGCGCCGTCTCGGCGCGGGCCAGCTCGGTGAGGCACCAGGCCGTGTCGATCTCGCCGGCCGAGCTGGCCGCGATGTCGTCCCGGGTTCGCAGGAGCAGCTGACGGGCCTGTTCCGCCTCGGCGGGGCGGGCGCGCAGCAGCAGGCTCGCGTAGGCCAGCCGGAGCCTGCTGAGGTTGCGGGGATCCTCCTCCTCACCCAGCAGAAGCAGGGCGCGCTCGGCGAGCGCCACGCCCTCGTCGTACTCACCGCGGATCTCCGCGACGTAGGCGGCCTCCCAGTAGGCGGCCATCCGTGCCTTCGGACTGCCGATCCGCTCGGCCCGTTCGATCAGCTGGGCGGCCAGCTGGCGGGCGCGGACCAGGTCACCGCGCTCGATGAAGGCCGCCAGCAGGGTGGCCCCGAGGTGCACCGACGCGTCGGTGAACTCCCCACCGGTGGCGGTCAGGCGGCGCATCGCGTCCTCGGCCACCTGCACGCTCTCGCTGAGGTCCCCACGCTCCCGCAGGCAGCGGCTCAGCGCCACATGAACCCTGGCCCAGTGTTCCCGGTCGATTTCGAGGGAGGCGCCCGCCGTCAGCTCCCGCAACTCGATGATGGCCTCTTCGAGGTCGCCGGCGGCCTCCATCGCCAGTGCGTGCCCCCAGCGGGCCTCGTGCATGAGTTCCGGCAGTGCCGCAGCGTCCGAACTTTCGAGCACCTCGCCGAAACGGGTGCGGGCTTCTGCGGCAGCGCCGTTCTGCAGGGCGATCTCGGCGTACTCCAGGGTGACCCGCAGCTCGTCGGCGACGTCCTCGCTGACCCCGCTGACCAGGTAGATCGCCGAGCAGTCGAGCTTGGTGGCCAGCAGATCGATCACGCTCGGCGCGGGCACCCGCTTGTCGCTCTCGATCAAGGAGATATAGCTGTCAGAGAGCTCGGGAAAGGCCAACTGGGCCTGGCTGACGCCTTTTCGGATGCGCAACAACCGGATGCGCTGCCCGAGGCTCTCTTGACCGGCCACCCTGACTCCTTGTAACTATTCGACTACCAAATGTCCATATCCGAAGGAACCGCGCATGTCCCGTTTCAAGCGGATCACCGCTCTCATCGCCCTATCCGCCGCAGTCTTCACCCTGGTCGCTCCCGCGATCAAGACCGCTGTGGCCAACGAGGGCCCCCGGGTCCATTGCTGCTAGCACAGCGTGCTGCCGTTTCAGGTGGCACGCAAGGCCAGGAAGAAGTCGACGCGGTTTTCCAGTGTGCCAAGATCCCGTCCGGTGAGTTCCTCGATTCGCCGGATTCGATAGCGAAGCGTGTTCACATGGACATGCAGTTCCGCTGCGCACCGATTCCAGGAACCGGAACAGTCGAGGAACGCATCGAGGGTGTGCACGAGGTCGGAGTGGTGCTCGGCGTCGTATTCGTACAGCGGGCGCAGCAACCGCTCCCGGAACGACCGCCGCACTCCTTCGGGCACGGTGGCCAGCAGCAGCACATGGGAATGGATCTCGTCACTGGTGACCACCTGGGCCCGGCCCGGACGCAGACCGGCCAGCCTGCGTGTGTGCCGGGCCTCGTCGACCATCCCGCCGAGCCCGCCCGGGCCCTGGGCCGGGCCGCTGACCCCGACGGTGAGCCGCTCACGGGTCAGCGCCGGCGCCAGCCTGCCGACCGCCTCGCGCAGCCTGGCCACCAGGACGGGCGCACCGTCCGGCGGGACGGGGATGAGGCCGACCGCCTCCGCGCCGAGAGTGCCGATGGCGCCCTCCCCCAGCACCTCCTCCAGCACCGCGCAACTGACCTCGGCTGGATGAGCGACATCGCTGACCGCGGCGGACACGGCGACATAGGGGACCGTCGGCGACAGGCCACAGGTCCGCATCCGGGCCATCACCTCGGCCGGGTCGCTCCGGGCGGCAAGCTCGACCAGCTCGGCGACGAGCCGGCGTTCGACCCTGCGTCCTTCCTCGAGCCGGGCCCGCTCCAGGGCCGCCAGGGCCGCCAGCTCATAGGCGGTCTCACGGATCTCCTCACCGCTCTCGACCAGCTCGCCCTCGCACACCAGGAACCAGCTGGCGATCCGATGTCCTGCTCTGGTGTTGATCGGCAGCAGGGTGAACGCCCCCGCCTGCATCCGGACGACGTGGGGCAGCCGCTCGGCGGCCAGGAACTCGGCGGCCAGCGACCGCGCCTGAGCCTTGCTCAGCTCCGGTCCCGCCTGCGCTCCCACCACGATCCGGCCCGTCGGCGACAGCACCCAGCAACCGCGCCCCAGGTCCTGCCTGGTGACGGTGAAGACGGAGTCCAGTCCGGCACCCTCCGCGACCGAGGCGATCAGGCGGCGATGCCGGCCGAGCACGGTCGCCAGACCCGCGGCCCGCTCCGCGGTGAGCCTGCGGGTGACCACCTCACTGACCGTGCCGAAGGACACGTCGGCCGGAATCTCGATCAGCGGAAGGCCCTGGCGGCGACAGGCGGCGACGATGTCGGGCGGCACCTGCCCGTGCACCGCCATACCCACGCCCAGCGCGGACACCGCGGCGTCGACGAGCGTGGCCACGAAGCCGTCCGGATCCTCTTGGCCCTTGTGCCACATCAGCCCGGTCAGCACGAGCTCGTTGCCGCTGAGGTAGCGGCCGGACTCGACGATCTCGGTCGTGTAGACCCACCGGATCGACCGGTCCAGCGCCTCCGTCCCGCTCCGCAGAACGAGTCGCAGCTCACTTATGTCCAACAGATCCCGCAGCCGCACGGGTTCAGGTTAGCCAGGTGGTTTGTAGGAATCTCCAAAGGGGTGGCCCTGACGCACCAGGCCCTTGATGACATCCGCCGGTAGAGACCATCGGCGCAGCTTGATCTACTAGAGCGATGACCGGGACCTCCCTGGCGCTGGAGTGGCTCAATGCCCTCCCCGCCCATGACGCGGAGCACGAGCTGCGAACCTGCTGCGCCTCGGCGGCCTGGGCCGGCGTGGTCGGTGCCGCCCGCCCGTTCGCCGACGCCGGTGCTCTGGCCACCACAGCGGCGGCGGCCCTCGAAGCCCTGGAGTGGCCCGACGTCGAGGAGGCCCTGAGCGCCCACCCAAGGATCGGCGACCGGCCCGAAGGCGCCGGCCGGGAGTCGGCGTGGTCCCGCGCAGAGCAATCCGGGGTCGACGACGCGGGCCAGGAGGTGGTGGAGGCTCTGCACACAGGGAACATCGCCTATGAACAGCGGTTCGGCCGGGTCTTCCTCATCTACGCGACGGGTCGGTCGGCCGGCGAGATGCTCGCCGCCCTGCGCGAGCGGCTCGGCAACGACGAGGAGACCGAGCGGCGGGCCGTCCGTGCCGAACTCATGAAAATCGTCCAACTCCGCCTGACGAAACTGCTGGAACGCCCATGACGCTCAGCACACATGTCCTCGACACCAGCAAAGGCCGGCCCGCGGCGGGGATGCCTGTCCGGCTGGATCGACACGACGGCACCTGGCGGCCGCTCGCGGAGGCCGTGACCGACGACGACGGACGGCTGGACGGACTCCTGCCCGGCGATTCCGACGACAGCGTGGCGGGGACCTACCGGCTGCGCTTCGGCACCGGGCCCTACTTCGCCGCGGCCGGCACGGAGACGTTCTATCCGGAGGTGAGCGTCGTCTTCGTGATCACGGATCCGGGAGAGCACCACCACGTGCCCTTGCTCATCAGCCCGTACGGCTATTCCACCTATAGGGGGAGCTAAGTGACGATAGTGCTGGGCGCCAACCAGTACGGCAAGGCCGAGACCCGGGTGGTGCGGGTGAGCCGGGACGGAGACACCCACGAGATCCGGGATCTCAATGTGAGCGTCGCGCTGGCGGGGGAACTGGACGAGGTCTACCTGTCCGGTGACAACGCCTCCGCGTTGCCGACCGACTCGCAGAAGAACACCGTGTACGCCTTCGCGCGCAAGCACGGCATCGCCTCCCCGGAGGAGTTCGCGCTGCTGCTGGCCAGGCACTTCGTGTCCTCACAGCCGACGATCCTGCGAGCCCGGGTGAGCGTCGAGGAGTACGCCTGGGACCGGGTTCCGGTGACCGGCCACTCCTTCGTCCGGCGCGGCCAGGAGATCCGGACCACCCGTGTCACCCACACTGATGCCGGGACCCACGTGGTGTCCGGGCTACGCGATCTGGTGGTGCTGAACTCGGCCGGCTCGGAGTTCTGGGGATACGCCACCGACGAGTACACCACCCTCGAGGAGACCCGGGACCGGATCCTGGCCACGGCCATCACCGCTGAGTGGAGACACGGCGGCGACGCCTCCACCACCTGGGACGCCTCCCACGCGGCGGTGCGCGCGCTGCTGATCGAGACGTTCGCCGGCACTTACAGCCTGTCGCTGCAGCAGACGCTGCACACGATGGGCCGCCGGGTACTGGAGGAGCACCCGGGAATCTGCGAGATCAGGTTCGCCATGCCCAACAAACACCATTTCGTGGTCGATCTGGAGCCCTTCGGCCTGGACAATCCGAACGAGGTGTTCTTCGCCGCGGACCGTCCGTACGGGCTGATCGAGGGCACCGTACTCCGCGACGACGTACCTTCCGCAGAGCAGGCATGGTGGTGAGCGTGAGCAGGCGCGCGGTGGCTGGACTGAGGAGCGCGCGCAGCGAGGTACGAGCGAGCACACGACGAGGGAAGCCGCCGCGTAAAGCGGCTGGGAACCGCCGAGCGGAGCGAGGCAATTGAGCACCGTGAGCAGGCGCGCGGTGGCTGGACTGAGGAGCGCGCGCAGCGAGGTACGAGCGAGCACACGACGAGGGAAGCCGCCGCGTAAAGGCGGCTGCGAACCGCGCGAGCGCAGCGAGCGCCATGGACACGTGAGGCCACGAATATGCAGTTCCTGAGACCGGCCACCTGGGCGGGGGCCCTGGCCGCGAAGGCCGAGCGGCCAGGTGCCCGCCCCATCGCGGGCGGCACCGACGTGATGGTGGAGATGAACTTCGGCCGGCCTCGCCCTGAGGCGCTGCTGGACCTGACCGCGATCCCCGAGCTGTCCACCTGGGATCGTGACGGTGCGACCGTGCGGCTCAGCGCCGGTGTTCCGTACACCCGGATCATCGATGAACTCGGGGACGTCCTGCCGGGGCTGGCCATCGCCTCCCGCACGGTCGGCTCGCCGCAGATCCGCAACCGGGGCACGGTCGGCGGCAATCTCGGCTCGGCCTCCCCCGCCGGTGACGCACACCCGCCCCTGCTGGCGACCGGCGCTTCCGTCGAGGTGGAGTCGGTACGGGGCGCGCGCACGATCCCGATCGGCGAGTTCTTCGTGGCCCCGCGGCACCCATCCGGGGGGACGGCGCCCCGCAGGCGGAGCACTCTGGAGCCGGACGAGTTGATCCGTGCGGTCCGGGTGCCGGTGGCGGCCGGGCCCCAGCAGTTCGCAAAGATCGGCACCCGCAACGCGATGGTGATCGCGGTGTGCTCGTTCGCGCTGGCGTTGAACCCCGGGGAACGGCGGGCGGGCACCGGCATCGGCTCGGCGGCTCCGACGCCGGTGCGGGCGCGGGAGGCCGAGGATTTCCTGACGAGTGAACCGGACTGGGACGGCCCCCTGGACGAGGAGGTGGCCCGCCGGTTCGGCGAACTGGTCGCCGCCGCCGCCAGCCCCATCGATGACGTGCGCGGGACCGCGGCGTACCGCCGTCATGCACTGTCGGTGCTGGCCCGACGCACGCTGACCTGGACCTGGAAGGAGCTCCTATGCGCGTGACGTTCACCGTCAACGGCCAGACCCAGGTCGCCGACGATGTCTGGGAGGGCGAGTCGCTGCTGTTCGTGCTGCGCGATCGGTGCGGGCTGCCCGGCTCCAAGAACGCCTGTGAGCAGGGCGAGTGCGGGTCGTGCACCGTCTATCTGGACGGCATGCCGGTCTGTTCCTGTCTGGTGGCGGCCGGCCAGGCCGAAGGCCGCACCGTCCGGACCATCGAAGGACTGGGCAACGGAGAGGGTCTCGACCCGGTGCAGGAGGCGTTCGTCGAGGCGGGCGCCGTCCAGTGCGGGTTCTGCACGCCGGGCCTGCTGGTGCAGACCCACGACCTGCTGGAACGCACCGTCGGTTCCGGCGGGGACGTCCCCGCCGACCCCGAGATCCGGGAGGCGCTGGCAGGCAATCTGTGCCGGTGCACCGGCTATGAGAAGATCCTCGACGCCGTCCGGCTGGCGGCCACCAAAAGGGCGGCTCTGCGATGAAGACCGTGATCGAGAACTGCGCGATCGTTACGGTCTCGGGCGAGGAGTACGCCTCGGGGCACATCGTGATCGAGGGCGACCGGATCCTCTCGGTGGGCCGGGCGAACGCTCTGATGCCACCGGGCGAGCGGTTCGACTACATCGACGCCTCCGGGTGCCTGGCCACACCGGGGCTGGTCAACACCCACCATCACCTCTACCAGTGGGCCACCCAGGGGATGGCCAAGGACGGCACCCTCTTCGAGTGGCTGACCGAGCTCTATCCGATCTGGGCGCGAATGGACGCGGAGGTCGTGCGCGGCGCGGCGGGCGCCGGGCTGGGCTGGCTGGCGCTGTCCGGCTGTACGACCACCACCGACCACCACTACGTCTTCCCTTCAGGGAGAGGGGATCTGCTCGCGGCGGAGATCGAGGCGGCCCATGAGGTGGGGTTGCGGTTCCATCCGTGCCGCGGCTCGATGGACCGGGGCCGCTCGCACGGCGGGCTGCCCCCGGACGAGGTGGTCGAGGAGACCGAGGCGGCCCTGATCGCCACAGAGGAGGCGATCGACACCTACCACGACGCCTCCTTCGGCTCGATGCTGCGTGTCGCGGTGGCGCCGTGCTCGCCGTTCTCGGTGACCGAAACGCTCATGACCGAGGCGGCCGCGCTGGCCCGTCGCAAGGGCGTACGGCTGCACACGCATCTCGCCGAGACCCTCGACGAGGAGCAGCACTGCGTCGAGCAGTTCGGCTGCACCCCGGTCGACTACATGGAAAAGCTGGGCTGGCTCGGCGAGGATGTCTGGTTCGCGCACTGTGTCCACTTGCACGACCAAGACATCGCCCGGCTCGCGACGCACGGCACCGGGGTCGCACACTGCCCGAGTTCCAATGCCCGCCTCGGCGCGGGGATCGCCCGGATCTCGGCGCTGCTGGCGGCGGGCGCCCCGGTGGGGCTCGGCGTCGACGGCCCCGCCTCCAGCGAGATGACCCCGCTCGCGGGCGAGATGCGGCAGGCGATGCTGTTCCAGCGCGCGGTCGGCGGCCCGACGGCACTGACCGCCCGCCAGGCCCTGGAGCTCGGCACGCTGGGTGGTGCCCGGTGCCTCGGCCGGCAGGACGAGGTCGGCACCCTGGAGCCGGGGAAGCTTGCCGACATCGCGCTCTGGCGCGTCGACGGCATGCGCGCCGCCATCGACGACCCGGTGGTGGCACTGGTCCACGGCCCCACTCCCCCGCTCCAGCGGCTGCTGGTGGGAGGCCGCACCGTCGTCGAGGACGGTACCCTCCGGACGGCCTCCCAGGAGGCTCTCGGCGCGGCCGGAGCCGCCGCCCATCGAGCGATCATGGAGGGCTCATGACCGACGTTCAGTTCCGCACGCCGGTCCGAGGCGGCGTGGGCGACAGCCTGCCGCGGCCGGATGGCACGCTCAAGGTGACGGGTGAGTTCGCCTACTCCTCCGATCTGTGGATGGACGGAATGCTGCACGGCGCCACGCTGCGCAGTCCTCATCCGCGGGCCCGGATCCTCAGGGTGGACATCACCGAGGCGCTGAAGCTGCCCGGCGTGCACGCGGTGCTGACCCACGAGGACGTGCCCGGCGAGAAGAGGTACGGGCTCGACCGCCAGGACCAGCCGGTGCTCGCCATCGACGAGGTGCGATACCAGGGCGAGGCCGTCGCCATCGTGGCCGCCGACCATCCGGAGATCGCCCGCCGTGCCTGCGACCGGATCCGCGTCGACTACGAGCTCCTCGAGCCGATCATCGACGCCCGGCGGGCGGCACTCGACCCGGCCTACGCGAAGGTGCACCCCGGCGGCAACGTCGTACGGCACCAGCCGATGCGGGTCGGGGACGTCGCGACGGCGCGGGCCGAGGTCGTCGTCACCGGCGAGTACGAGGTCGGCATGCAGGACCAGGCCTTCCTCGGGCCGGAGTCGGGGCTGGCGGTGCCTGCCGAGGACGGCGGCGTCGATCTCTATGTGGCCACCCAGTGGCTGCACGTCGACCAGGAGCAGATCGCCCCCTGCCTCGCGTTGCCGTCCGACAAGGTGCGGCTGACGCTGTCCGGGGTTGGCGGCGCCTTCGGTGCCCGCGAGGACCTGTCCATGCAGATCCACGCGTGCCTGCTCGCCCTGCACACGGGCAAGCCGGTCAGGATCGTGTACGGCCGGGAGGAGTCGTTCTTCGGGCACGTCCACCGGCACCCGGCGCTGATGCGCTACGAGCATGGCGCCGACCGCGACGGGAAGCTCGTCTACGTGAAGGCCGAGATCATCCTGGACGGCGGAGCGTACGCCTCCACCACCCCGGCGGTGACCGGCAACGCCGCCTCACTGGGCATCGGGCCCTATGAGGTGCCCAACATCGCATTGGACGCCTACGGCGTCTACACCAACAACCCGCCCTGCGGCGCGATGCGCGGCTTCGGCGCGGTGCAGGCCTGCTTCGGCTACGAATCACAGATGGACAGGCTGGCGGAGGCCTGCGGGCTGGATCCGGTCGAGGTACGGATCCGTAACGCGATCAGCGAGGGCTCACCGATCGCCACCGGGCAGATCGTCGACATGCCGGCGCCGCTGGTGGATCTGCTGGAGCGGGCCCGTGCCTTCCCGATGCCTTCGGCGACCGATGCCGGAGACATCCGGAACCTGCCCGGGGGAGCCGCCAACACCACGCATGGCGAAGGGGTCGTCCGGGGCGTCGGTTACGGCATCGGGATCAAGAACATCTGCTTCTCCGAGGGGTTCGACGACCACTCCACCGCCCGCGTACGGCTGGAGGTCATCGGCGGGGAGCCCGCGGTGCTGGTGCACACCGCCGCCGCCGAGGTCGGCCAGGGCCTGGTCATGGTGCAGGCGCAGATCGCCCGCACCGAACTCGGGGTGGAGACGGTCACCGTCGCGCCCGCGGACACCAACGTCGGCTCCGCCGGCTCGTCCAGTGCCTCCCGCCAGTCGTACATGACCGGCGGAGCGGTCAAGGTCGCCTGCGAGGCGGTCCGGGACCGCGTCCGCGACCTCGCCGAGAGCCGGCTGGGCCGGCCCCTGGGGGCGCTCTCCCTGGTGGGCGGCAAGGTGGTGTCCGAGTCGCAGGGGGTCGTCGCCACCCTGGCCGAGATCCTGGGCGACGCCGTCGTCGAGGAGACCCGGGAGTTCCGCCACCGGCCGACCCGGGCGATGGACCCGGTGACCGGTCAGGGCGACGCCCATGTCCAGTTCTCCTTCTGCGTGCACCGGGCCGTCGTGGACGTGGACGTGGAACTGGGGCTGGTCAAGGTGGTGGAGCTGGCCGCCGTCCAGGACGTAGGGAAGATCCTCAACCCGCTGGCCCTGGAGGGGCAGATCCACGGTGGCTCGGCCCAGGGCCTCGGGCTGGCGCTGATGGAGGAGATCCAGGTCGCCGGCGGGATCGTCCTCAATCCGTCGTTCACCGACTATCTGATCCCGACCATCCTCGACATGCCGCCGATGAAGCTGGAGATCCTCGAGCACGCCGATCCGTTCGCGCCGTACGGTCTGCGGGGAGCCGGCGAGCCGCCGACGCTCTCCTCGACCCCGGCGATCGTCGCGGCCGTCAGGGCCGCATCCGGTAAGCCCCTTACCCGGATACCGGTTCGTCCGGAACACATCACGGGCAGCTAACCTGTGGTTCGCCCAAGACGAACCAGCCCATGACGAACCAAGCGAAGGCGCGCCGGGGACCACCTCCACCACCTTCATGATCACAATCCTGCGTCGATCGATTGCGTGATCACGGAAGAGAAGGCGAGCCACAGCATGTGATCGGAGCAGGAATGACGCGAGTGGAACGGTCCAGCGATGATCACGCAATGCCTGGGCACCGTGGCGCGCTGGATCGGTTCTTCGAGTTGACGGACCGTCAGACCACCATCCCCCGGGAGGTGCGCGGTGGCGTCACCACCTTCGTGGCGATGGCGTACATCATCCTGCTGAACCCGATCATCGTAGGCAGCGCCAAGGACGTCACCGGGGCGAGGCTGTCGATCCCGCAGCTCACCACCATGACGGCGCTGTCAGCGGCCATCGCCACCATCCTGATGGGGCTGATCGGCAACGCCCCGCTCGCGCTGGCCGCGGGGCTCGGCATCAACGCGATCGTCGCCTTCCAGGCGGCCCCGCACATGACCTGGCCGCAGGCCATGGGCCTGGTGGTCCTCGAAGGTGCGGTCATCGTCGTGCTGGCCGTCACCGGGCTGCGCGAACGCATCATGAACGCCATCCCGCTGCCGCTCAAGCACGCCATCGCGGTCGGCATCGGCTGCTTCATCGCGCTGATCGGCATGGTCGACGCCGGATTCGTCGGGGCGGCCGCGGGAACGCCGCTGGCCCTCGGCAAGAGCGGCCATCTGGAGGGGTGGCCGGTGCTGGTGTTCGCTCTCGGCCTGCTGCTCATGATCGTGCTCTACACCCGCAGGGTGCCGGGCGCGATCCTCATCAGCATCGCGGCGGCCACCGTCCTCGCCATCGTCATCAACGCGGCCGCCACCATCCCGGGCAAGGCCTGGGGCACCGTCGTCCCCAAGGCGCCGCACACCCTCTTCTCGGTCCCGGACTTCGGGCTCTTCGGCAAGGCCGACCTGTTCGGGGGCTTCGGCCGGGCGGGATTCATCACCGCGCTGGTGGTGCTCTTCACTCTGGTGCTCTCCGGCTTCTTCGACGCGATGGGCACGATCCTCGGCATCAGCGACGAGGCCGGGCTCATCGGTGCCGACGGCAAGGTGCCCAGGCTCGGCCGTATCCTGGCCGTCGACGGTGTCTCCGCGGCGATCGGCGGCCTCACCAGCTCCTCCGCCAACACCGTGTTCGTGGAGTCGGCGGCCGGCGTCGGCGAGGGTGCCCGCACCGGACTGGCCAACATCGTGACCGGGCTGCTGTTCACCTGCACGCTGTTCCTGACCCCGCTGGCCACCGTGGTGCCCGCCCAGGCCGCCGCACCCGCCCTGGTGGTGGTCGGCGCGCTGATGATGACCCAGGTCGCCAAGATCGACTGGTCCGACCTGGCGATCGCCATCCCCGCGTTCCTCACCATCGTGCTGATGCCGTTCAGTTACTCCATCACCAACGGGATCGGCGCCGGCCTGATCGCCTACGCGGCGATCAAGGCGGGTCAGGGCAGGACGCGCGACGTCCATCTGGCGCTGTGGCCGGTGATCGTCCTCTTCATCGCCTACTTCGCCATCTCCCCGATCGAGCGGCTCCTCGGCACCGGATGAACTTCGTCGGCCGCCGAGCATCGCGGCTGAAATCAGGTCTGGGAGGTCGCTGGCCAGTTGTGGACTGGGTACGGTAAGTGAGCACTTGGTTGGCCGACGATAGCTCCATGGGAAACGTACGGACCGACATACGGAGATGAACGGGAAGCGGGACTTTACCGCATCAGGGGAACGGTCCGTCGTAGCCGAGACGATCAGCGGTACCGTCGTCACCGGCGACCACGCGCGGGTAGTCGTGGTGCAGCCGGCGCGGTTCCCGCTACCGGACCAGTTCGAGGTGCCCGGGAGGGTGGTCAGCCTGCCTCGCCCTCCCACCTCGGTGTTCGTCGGGCGGGACGCGGTATTGGCGCGGCTGGAGCGGGCGCTGTCGGAGCGTACGGACGTGGTGATCACGCAGACGCTGCACGGATTGGGTGGGGTGGGAAAGTCCGAACTCGCGCTCAAGTACGCCCATTGGCGGCGAACGGCCTACTCGGTGGTGTGGTGGATCACCGCCGAGAGCGCTCAGCAGATCGACACCGGTCTGGCTGCGCTGGCCTACCGCCTGGTACCTGAGGCGGCATCTACGGCGACGACCGAGGACAGCGCAGCGTGGGCGCTGGCGTGGCTGCGCTGCCATCCAGGCTGGCTGCTTGTGCTGGACAACGTCAACGAACCTGCGCACATCGAGGCACTGCTCGCTGGCGCCGAGGGTGGGCACGTTCTGGTCACCAGCCGCCGTGACGTGCGCTGGCCCGGTCGAACGACGGCCCTGAAGCTGGACGTCCTGGACCGCGAGGCCGCCGTCACGCTGATCACCCACGTCACTGGCCGTACCGGAGCGACCGACCGGGACGCTGCCGAGGAGATCGCGGAAGAACTGGGATACCTGCCGTTGGCGCTTGATCAGGCCGCCGCGTACATTCGCCAGACCCGTATCCCCCCTGACCGGTACCTGCAACTGCTCCGCCAACAGCCGACCAGGCTCTACGACGCGGCGGCGCAGGGCGATAAGGCGCAGGTGACCATCGCCAGGCTGTGGGATCTGACCATGGAGGTCATCGCCGCCAATGCCCCCGGCGCCGTACGGCTTCTGAGGATCCTGGCGTACTACGCTCCGGACGACGTGCCCCGCGCCATTCTCGGTGGCGAGGACGAGCAGATGGGCGCGGACATCGACGAGGCACTCGGCGTGCTGGCGTCCCATAGCATGGTGACGCTGACCGACGATGCCGTCAGCCTCCACCGTCTCACTCAGGCAGTCGTGCTCAACTCGGCCAGTTCGGAGGACCGAGCTGGTGTGCTGGAGGCCGACCCCCGCGACGTCGCGCTCACCTGGCTCCGTGACGCTCTCCCCGATGGAAATCCCGGCGCCGATGTGTCGAGCTGGCCGGTATGGCATCGCCTGATCCGCCATATCGAGAAGATCGCTTCGCACTATCCCCCGGAGCGGGAACCGGCGGACCTCGGCGCGGTGCTCCGCCCGACCGCCGAGTTCATGCTGGCCCAGGGCGCTAGCCAGCAGGCACATACGATGCTGGTCAGGGCGGTGGCGATCTCGGAGTTGCTCCTCGGCGCCGAGCACCCCGCCACGCTGAACTGCCGTCATGACCTGGCCGCCGCCTCCCGGACGCTGGGTCGGCTGGCGGAGGCGGAGGCGGAGCATCGCGCCGTTCTGGAGGTGCGCGCTCGTGTCCTGGGGCCTGAACATCCCGACACGCTCACCAGCCGCAACGATCTCGCGGGTGTGCTGGGGTACCTAGGGCGCTGGAGGGAGGAGGAGGCCGAGCATCGCGCTGTTCTGGACGTGCACGCCCGGATACTAGGGCCTGAGCATCTGAGTACGGTGACCGTCCGCAACAATCTCGCGTTCGTGCTGCTGGCGCTGGGGCGGCTGGACGAGGCGGAGGCTCAGCACCGAGCCGCGCTGGATGCCCGCACCCGCATGCTGGGCCACGACCACCCCGCGACACTCGCCTGCCGTAACAACGTCGGGCTCGCCCTGCGGGCGCTGGGCCGACTGGAGGAGGCCGAAGCGCTGCACCGTGCAACTCTGGAAGCCCGCGTTCGCGTTCTCGGACCCGAACACCCCGCCGCCCTCACCAGCCGCAACAACCTCGGAGTCGTGTGGGCGGACTTGGGCCGGTTCGAAGAGGCCGAGGCGGCACACCGGGAAGTCCTGGAGTGGCGCAGCCATGAGCGAGGGACGGATCATCCGGGCGCGCTGATCAGCCACAACAACCTCGCGGCGGTGGTGGGATACCTCGGTCGATGGGAAGAAGCCGAGGACCGGCACGGTGCCGTTCTGGAGACCCGCGTCCGCGTTCTCGGACCCGAACACCCCGCCGCCCTCACCAGCCGCAACAACCTCGCATTCGTACTGCTGATGCTGGGCCGGTTGACGGAGGCTGAGATCCAGCATCGCGCCACTTTGGGGTCCCGAGCTGGTGTGCTGGGGCCCGAGCACCCCGCTACGCTCACAACACGAAACAATCTGGCCTGCCTGCTGCGAGTACTGGGGAGGAAGGAAGAGGCCGAGGCCGAGCATCGTGCGGTTCTGGAGGCGCTAACCCGCGTACTGGGCGCCGAGCATCCCAACACGCTCACGAGCTGCGACAATCTCACCTATCTGCTGCAGAACGAGGAGGCTCCGCTGGCCGTTCCTGTGCCCGACCCCATCGCGTTCACCGGCCGTTTCAACCTCGTGAACCTGCAGGCGGACCTGATGCGCGCGGAACGCGACGCGCACCCGGCGAGCCCTCGTTGAAGGTGGAACGGGATGACCCGTGAAGATCATTATCATTCCGTGACGCGGAAGCTGCTGAAGCTCTTTCGCCAGGGCCGGCTCACCGAGGTCGAATCCGTCGAGGTCGAGCCCGAGTACGGGCACGTGGCGAAGATCAAGTACAGGAACGAGACGATCCGCGTCACCAAGGGCGGCGACGTCGGGTTGAACTCCGCCGCGGCATACGAGGTGGCCAACGACAAGGCATATACGAAATACCTCCTTGAGCGGGCCGGATTCTCCTGCCCCCGAGGCCGGGCGTTCCTCATGCCCTGGTGGGTCGACCAGATCCGCCCCCGACTCGCCGCCCAGGGTTTCGACGCCATGACCGACACCAGCAGGCTACTGGAGTACGTGCACGCCGAACTGGGCCTCCCCGTGTACCTCAAACCGGGGGACGGCGCACGGGGCCTCGGCGTCTGGCACTGTCACGACGAGGAGCAGATCTCCCGGATCCTTGATGAGTATGCAAGGGAACGGGTCAAGATCGCGATCGTGGAAGAGGTCGTCTCTCTCCCGGACTACCGGCTAGTCATCCTCGACGGGCGACTCATCTTCGCCTATTCGCGGACGCCCCTGTCCGTCACCGGAGATGGAGTCACGTCGATCGAAGACCTACTGGCCAAGCTACAGAGGGAGTTCGCGGAGAAGGGAAGGGAGATCCGATGGGATCTCCACCATGAGCATGTCCGGGCTCGGCTGCGACAGGACAAGAGGAAGATCACCGACGTGCCGCAGCCCGGTGAGATTGTCACGCTGCTCGACATCTCCAACATGTCGGCGGGCGGCAGCGCCGAGGATCTGACCGCCATCGTCGCCCCGCGATGGAGGAATCTCGCCATCGAGGCGGCCAAATGCATGGGGCTGAGTTTCTGCGGTGTGGACCTCGCGTGCTCCGACCTCCGGGACGCGTCCGGGGACTACGTCATCTTCGAGGTCAACGCCACTCCAGGCCTCGATCACTACGGCGCGACCGGACCAGAGCAAGAGAAGATCGTCGAAGACCTGTACGCGGCGGTCTTCAACAGGCCCAACGGCCAGCTCAAGTGGTGACCCGCCAACTCAGTGCTCAATCACAGCTCAGTCCATCCCCCGAACCTGGCCAGAGATGGTGACGGAAATGGTGGTGGGGCGTGGTGGACTCGCGCCCGCTCGACCGCATCCCGGGCCTGCTCGGTGTTACCTACGGGCATTCCGCGGACGCTGCCGTGGGGCAACGATGCGGTCACCGGTCACGCGGCGCAAAACCGCTGACCCAAAATGGGTGGTCAAATGGTTCCGTCCCGACGTATGCAGAGGGAAGAGCCCTACCACTTGGCGAAAGGCGCGGCAGTGTCCACACCCGAGGTCTCCCCCGACGGACATGTCCTGGTGTGCCCCGATAAGTTCAAAGGTTCACTGACGGCCCCGGAGGTCGCCCGGCACGTCGCCGCCGGGCTGCGGCGCTCCCGGCCCGAGGTGCCGGTCGTGCTCCTGCCCGTGGCCGACGGCGGTGACGGCACCGTCGAGGCGGCCATCTCGGCCGGGTGGAAGCGCGTCGAGATGGAGGTCTGCGGCCCCATCGGCCGGCCGGTCATGGCGTCCATGGCCGTGGCGCACGGCACGGCGGTCGTCGAGCTGGCCGAGGCGTCCGGGCTGCGGCGGCTGCCCGATGGGCGGTTCCACCCGCTCGGCGCCACCAGTCTCGGCACCGGTCAGCTCATCGCCGAGGCGGCACGGCTGGGCGCGCGGCGCATCGTGCTCGGCCTCGGCGGAAGTGCCTGCACCGATGGCGGGGCGGGCATCGTCCAGGCCCTCGGCGGGCGGCTGCTCGACGCCGCCGGCAAGCCGCTGCCCCCGGGCGGGGCCGCGCTGCGGGGGCTGCACGCCCTCGATCTGCGTGGCCTGCTGGATCTGTCCACGGTCCAGGTGATCGTGGCCGGTGACGTGGACAACCCGCTGCTCGGCCGGGACGGTGCCGCCGCGGTCTACGGCCCGCAGAAAGGGGCCGCCCGTGAGGACGTCCGGATCCTGGAGGCGGGCCTGCGTCGCTGGGCCGATCTGGCCGAGGCCGCCTCCCGCCGGGCCGTCCGGGACAAGGCCGGTGCGGGGGCCGCGGGCGGGGCGGGGTTCGCCGCACTGGCGTTCCTCGGCGCCCAGGTCGAGCCCGGCATCTCCTATCTGCTCGAGCTGCTCGGCTTCGCCGAGAAGGCCCAGGGCGCGCGGCTGGTCATCACGGGTGAAGGTTCTCTGGACTCCCAGACGCTGCGCGGCAAGGCGCCGATCGGGGTGGCCCGCGCTGCGGCCCGGGCAGGGGTCCCGGTGGTCGCGGTGGCCGGTCGGCGCAGTCTCACCGGTGAGCAGCTCCGCCGGACCCGCATCCAGGCGGCCTACACGCTGACCGACATCGAACCCGATGTGGCGCGTTGCATGCGGCACGCAGGACCGCTCCTCGAACAGCTCACCGTGGCCATCGCCGACGAGTGGCTCCCCCGGTAATCCCTTTGGAGGTAATGCATGCACGACCTGGTCGTCCGGTCCCTTCGCGCCGTCACTCCCGACGGCGAACGTCCCCTCGCGGTGTGTGTGAGAGAAGGCCGGATCGCCGCGCTGGAACCGTACGACGCGGTTCTGGAGACCGCCGACGAGGTCGACCTGGGCCAGGTCACCCTGCTGCCAGGGCTGGTGGACAGCCATGTGCACGTCAACGAGCCGGGCCGCACCGAATGGGAGGGCTACGCTACGGCGACCCGGGCGGCGGCCGCGGGCGGTGTCACCACCATCGTCGACATGCCGCTGAACGCGATCCCGCCGACGGTCGACCTCGACGCGCTGGAGCTCAAACGTAAGGCCGCGGCCGGGCAGTGCTCGGTCGACACCGGCTTCTGGGGTGGTGCGATCCCGGCCAATCTGGGTTCGCTGCGCCCCCTCCATGAGGCCGGGGTGTTCGGCTTCAAGTGCTTCACCTCCCCCTCGGGAGTGGACGAGTTCCCCGCACTGTCCTTCTCCGAGATCCTCGTCGCGATGGCGGAGATCGCCGCCTTCGACGGACTCCTGATCGTGCACGCGGAGGACCCGGAGTCGCTGACCGAACCCGCGTCAGGCGACTTCGGCGCCTTCCTCGCCTCCCGGCCGGCGGGGGCCGAGCTGGGCGCGATCTCCCAGCTGATCGCGGGGGCGCGGGAGACCGGCTGCCGGGTGCACGTCGTCCATCTGTCCGCGAGCGAGGCGCTGCCCACGCTGGCGGCCGCGCAGTCGGACGGGGTGCGCATCACCGCCGAGACCTGCCCGCACTATCTGACGCTGTCCGCGGACGAGGTGCCCGATGCCTTCGCCACCGCGTACAAGTGCTGTCCGCCGATCCGGGACGGGGTCAACCAGGACGCCCTCTGGCGGGGACTCGCGGATGGGGTGCTCCGCTGCGTGGTATCCGACCACTCCCCCTGCACGCCGGAACTGAAGAAGGGCGACTTCGCCACCGCCTGGGGCGGGATCTCCTCGGTCCAGCTCGGGCTGCCCGTCGTCTGGACGGCCGCCCGTTCGCGCGGCTTCGCACTGAGCGACGTGGTGCGCTGGATGGCGTACGGCCCGGCCTCGCTCGTGGGGCTCGAGCACAAGGGCCGGCTGGAGGCCGGATATGACGCGGATCTGGTGGCCTTCGCCGACTCCGAGACCTTCGTCGTCGACCCCTCCGCCCTGCATCACAAGCACCCGGTGACCCCGTACGCCGGCCGGGAACTCACCGGAGTCGTACGGACCACATGGCTGCGCGGGGTCGCGGTCACCGACGCGCCGCGCGGCGGTTTTCTTTCGAGGGGGAACGCATGACCGACTTCACGCGGCTGCCGGATCTGGCGGTCCGCACCTTCGGCGGCTCGGTGGTGGCGGCCAACGACGAGTTCTTCGCCGAGAAGGAGAACCTCGTCAAGGCCGGGCCGTCGCTGTTCCAGGCGCACACCTTCGGCCACAAGGGCCAGCTCTACGACGGCTGGGAGACCCGCCGGCGGCGCGAGCCGGGCCACGACTGGGCGATCGTACGGCTCGGCCTGCCCGGCGTGATCCGGGCAGTGGTCGTGGACACCGCGCATTTCACGGGCAACTACCCGACCTATGCATCGGTGGACGCGTGCGCCGCCGAAGGATATCCCTCACCCGAGGAGCTGACGGCGGCGGAGTGGGTGGAGATCGTGCCGAAGAGCCCGCTCGGGGGCGACACCGCGCATGTGCTCGCCGTGTCCGTGGACCGCAGGTTCACCCACGTGCGGTTGAACATCTTCCCGGACGGCGGGGTGGCGCGGGTGCGGGTCCACGGCGAGGTCGTGCCCGATCCGCGCCTGCTGACCGGGCTGCCGCTCGACCTGGCCGCGCTGGAGCACGGCGGACTGGTCACGGCCTGTTCCAACATGTTCTATTCCACCCCCAACAACCTCATCTCCCCTGGTCTGGCCCAGGTGATGGGCGACGGCTGGGAGACCTCCCGGCGCAGGTTCACCGAGCGCTGGGAGGAGTCCAACGACTGGGTGACGGTACAGCTCGCCGCTCCCGGAGTCGTACGGCTGGCAGAGCTGGACACGACGCACTTCCGCGGGAACGCGCCGGGAGCGGCCGCCCTGAGCGGTCTCCGACCGGGTGCGTCCTCCGATGATCAGGACGCCTGGTTCGAGCTGCTCCCTCGCACCAGGCTCCAGCCCGACACCCGGCACCGCTTCCCGCTGCGGACCGATCGGCCCGCCTCACATGTCCGGATGGACGTCTATCCCGACGGCGGCATGGCCCGCCTGCGGCTCTACGGCGATCTCACCCCGGACGGGGCGGCGGCACTGCGGCAGCGCTATGTGGATGCCGTGAACTTCTAACGAAAGAGATCAAGGAAGCGCAGACAGCCACCCGACCTCGCTTATACGATGAAAGTCAAGTAAATAGGGGCTTACGGGGCCCTTGTGGCCGACCGAAGGGCGCACGATGGCCAAAGAATGGGCACCTCAGGGGATCGATGTCAGTAAGCCCAGCATCGCCCGGGCCTACGACGTCGTCCTGCACGGCAAGGACAACTTCGAGGTCGACCGCGCCTTCGTTTCCGAGATCGTCAAGGTCGTACCCGAGATCTATGACGTGGCGGCCTACAACCGCGAGATCCTCGGTCGCGGAGTCCGTTTCCTGACCGATCAGGGCATCCGGCAGTTCCTGGACCTCGGCTCCGGCCTCCCCACCGTGCAGAACACCCATCACGTCGCCCAGGAGCACGCCCCGGAATCCCGCGTCGTCTACGTCGACAACGATCCGATCGTCCTGGCCCACGGCCGGGCTCTGCTAGCCGAGAACGATCGCACCACGGTCGTCACCGCCGACCTGCGCGACCCGCGGAGCGTGCTGGACGATCCCGAGGTGCGGAAGTTCATCGACTTCGACCAGCCCGTGGCGATCATGCTCGTGGGCATCCTCCACCACCTGCACGACGAGGAGGACCCGCAGGGCATCGTCGACGCCTACATGAGCGCCGTGCCCTCGGGCAGCTACCTCTTCGTCACCCACTTCTGCGACTCCAGCCAGGACGCCCGCGACGCCGAGAAGAAGTATCTGGCGTTGCTCGGCACCGGCCGGTTCCGCACTCCGGAGGAGATCACCGCCTACTTCGACGGGTTCGAGCTTCTCGAGCCGGGAGTGGTGGCGCTCCCGCTGTGGCGGCCGGAGGACGCGGTGCCGGACGAGCTCACCGTCGGCCACAAGCTGATGTTCGGCGGGATCGCCCGCAAGCACTGAGCGACGGAGTCGCCACCTTCCGTGATGCCATGCATCGTGACCTGTCCTTACACGATGTCAGCAACTCACCACAGACACATACAGCCTGCACGTGGGCAAGCCCGTGGCCGGGACCGCACTCTGGTTAAGACAGAGTTCAAGCCTTACTCCCGGCCGGAGGCCCGTCCAACCGGCCCAGTTTGTGGAGGATTACGTGAAGGTCGGCGTTCCGCGCGAGATTAAGAACCACGAGTACCGGGTGGCGATCACTCCCGCGGGTGTGCACGAGCTCGCCCGGCACGAACATGATGTGTTCGTCGAGCGTGGCGCGGGCCTGGGCTCCTCCATCCCGGACGAGGAGTACATCTCCGCCGGCGCCAAGATCCTGGACAACGCCGATGACGTCTGGGCCGAGGGCGACCTGATCCTCAAGGTCAAGGAGCCCGTCGCGGACGAATACCACCGGATGCGCCGGGATCAGACCCTCTTCACCTATCTGCATCTGGCCGCGTCCCGCCCCTGCACCGACGCGCTGCTCGAGTCGGGCATGACCGCGATCGCGTACGAGACCGTACAGCTCCCGAACCGCTCGCTGCCGCTGCTGGCCCCGATGTCCGAGGTGGCCGGCCGGCTCGCCCCGCAGGTGGGGGCGTACAACCTGATGCGCTTCAACGGCGGCCGTGGCGTGCTCCCCGGCGGCGTGCCCGGCGTGGCCCCAGCTCGGGTGGTGGTCATCGGCGGCGGAGTCTCCGGCCTCAATGCCGCCCAGATCGCCGTTGGCATGGGCGCGGACGTCACGATCCTGGACGTCAGCGTCGACCGGCTGCGTTACATCGACGCCATCTACCAGGGCCGGCTGAAGACCCTGGTCTCCAACACCTACGCCATCGAGCAGGCCGTGCTCGGCGCGGACCTGGTGATCGGCGCCGTGCTGATCCCGGGGGCCAAGGCCCCGACCCTGGTCTCCAACGAACTGGTCTCCCGGATGAAGGCGGGCTCGGTGCTGGTGGACATCGCCATCGACCAGGGCGGTTGCTTCGAGGACTCCCATCCGACCACGCACGCCGACCCGACCTACAAGGTGCACGAGTCGGTGTTCTACTGCGTCGCGAACATGCCCGGCTCGGTGCCGAACACCTCGACGTACGCCCTCACCAACGTGACGCTCCCGTACGCCCTGGCCATCGCGAACAAGGGCTGGCAGCAGGCGCTGCGCGACGACGCCGCGCTGGCGCTGGGCCTGAACACCCATGACGGCAAGCTGACCTACGGCCACGTCGCCGAGGCCCACGGCCTGGAGTACGTCTCGGTGGAGTCCCTGCTCTCCTGATGTTCTCCTGATCGAGCCTCCGCGCGAACAGCGCCCCGCAGGTGGACCCATGCCCTCCACCTTCGGGGCGCTGTCGTCGAGGCCGTAAGGTGATCCTCATGGGTGAATTGATCGTCCTGCGACACGGCGAGACCGAGTGGAGCCGGGATGGCCGCCACACCGGCCTTACCGACGTGCCACTGACCGCCCGCGGCGAGGAGCAGGCCCGTGCGGTGGCCTCCCTGGTCGCCGCCCGCACCATCGTGCGTGCCTTCACCAGCCCGGCACTCCGCGCCCGGCGCACCGCGGAGCTGGCGGGGCTCGGCTCAGCCGAGCCCGACCCGGACCTGTGGGAGTGGGACTACGGCGGCTATGAGGGCCTGACCTCGGCCGAGATCCGCAAAGAGCGGCCCGGGTTCTATCTCTGGCGGGACGGGGTCATCCCGGGTGACGCCTCGCATCCGGGCGAGACCGTGGAGCAGGTCGGCAAACGGGTCGACGCGGTGCTGGACCGGGTCCGCCCGCTGCTGGCGCAGGGGGACGTGGCGCTGGTCGCCCACGGTCATGTCCTGCGGATCCTCACCGCCCGATGGCTGGGCCTGGGACCCGACTGCGGACGGCTGTTCGCCCTGGGCACGGGGACCATGTCGACCCTGGGCACCGAACACGGCCACCCGGTGATCACCTCCTGGAACGTCGCACCCCTGCAACCCGCGCGCCGATCTTGATGTGAGCCACCCTTCGAGTTTCGTCGACAGGTGGCTCACATCAAGACCGGCGAGAGGCTCAGACCCTGACGGGGTGGCGTGCGGGCTCGGTGGGGGCTTCGACAGAGCCCGCCGTCCGCTCGCGGTGGATCTGGAAGCGGCGCAACCGCAGCGCGTTGACGACGACCGACACGCTGGAGAAGGCCATCGCCGCACTCGCGATCAGCGGGTTGAGCAGGCCCGCCGCCGCCAGCGGCAGGGCGGCCAGGTTGTAGCCGAACGCCCAGGCCAGGTTCTGCTTGATCGTACGAAGCGTACGGCGGGACAGCAGGATCGCGTCCACCGCGGCGCGCAGATCCCCGGAGACCAGGGTCAGGTCGGACGCCTCGATCGCCACGTCGGTCCCGGTGCCGATGGCCAGCCCGAGGTCGGCCTGGGCCAACGCCGGAGCGTCGTTCACACCATCACCGACCATCGCCACGACCCGGCCCTCGTCCTGCAACCGCTTGACGACCGAGGCCTTCTCGGCGGGCAGCACCTCCGCGATCACCTCGTCGATGCCGACCTGTGCCGCCACCGCACGGGCCGTGGCCTCGTTGTCCCCGGTCAGCAGTACGGGCCGCAACCCCAGTTCCTTGAGGCTCCGGATCGCCTCGGCCGAGGTGTCCTTGGGAGTGTCGGCCACCACGAAGACGGCGCGCGCAGCACCGTCCCAGCCGGCCGCGATGGCCGTACGGCCTGAGGTCTCCGCCGCCTTCCTCGCCTCGTCCAGAGATTCGGGAAGGCGCAGGGACCAGTCGGCGAGCAGGGCGGGCCGGCCGGCGACCACGGCGTGGCCCTCGACGACCCCCTCCACGCCGAGGCCTTCCCGGTTGGTGAAGTTCTCGGGAGTCGGCGGTTCCCCTTCGCGAAGCGCGGCAGCGGCGATGGCCCTCGCCACCGGGTGCTCGGAGGCGTGCTCCAGCCCGCCGACCAGCCGCAGCGCCTCCGCACGATCCACTCCGTCGGCCACCACCAGATCCACCAGGACCATCCGCCCTGTCGTCACGGTGCCGGTCTTGTCGAGCACGATGGTGTCGACCTTGCGGGTGGACTCCAGGATCTCCGGGCCCTTGATGAGCAGCCCGAGTTGGGCTCCGCGGCCCGTGCCGACCAGCAGCGCCGTGGGCGTGGCCAGGCCCAGCGCGCACGGGCAGGCGATGATCAGCACGGCCACCGCCGCGGTGAAGGCGAACGCCGCCGACTCTCCCGAGCCCAGCCAGAAGCCGAGCGTCGCCACCGCCAGGACGAGAACCACGGGCACGAACACCGCGGCGATCCGGTCGGCCAGCCGCTGCACCGGTGCCTTCCCCGTCTGGGCGTCGGTGACCAGCCGGGCGATCTGGGCGAGGGCGGTGTCCGCGCCGACCTTGGTGGCCTTGACGACCAGCCGCCCGCCGACGTTGACCGTGGCTCCGACGACGTCGTCGCCGGGCCTCTTCTCCACCGGCACGGACTCGCCGGTGAGCAGGGACTGGTCGACCGCCGACAAGCCCTCCTCGACCACACCGTCGGTGGCGATCTTCTCCCCCGGCCGGACGACGAACCGGTCACCGGGCTGGAGCCGGTCGGCCGGGACTCGCCTCTCCCGGCCCTCGGGGTCGAGGAGCGAGACCTCCTTGGCGCCCAGTTCCAGCAGTGCCTTCAACGCGTTTCCGGCGCTCCGCTTGGCCCGGGCCTCGAAGTAGCGGCCAGCCAGGATGAAGGTGACAACGACGGAGGCGACCTCGAAGTAGATGTGGTCCAGCCCCGACGACCTGCTCGGAACCAGGTCGAAGCCCATCCGCATGCCGGTCATGCCGGCGTGCCCGAAGAACAGCGCGACCACCGACCAGCCCCAGGCGGCCAGGGTCCCCACGGAGATGAGGGTGTCCATGGTGGCGGTGGCATGCTTCAGGTTGAGCCAGGTGGCGCGGTGGAACGGCCAGCCCGCCCAGAAGACCACCGGAGTGGCCAGCTGGAGCGAGAGCCACTGCCAATGGTCGAACTGCAGTGCCGGGATCATGGACAACAGCACGACCGGCAGTGACAGCACCGCCGCCCCGATCAGCCGGGTCCGGAGCGGCCGGGTCGGGTCCGTCTCCTCGACCGTCTCCTCGACCGGCAGGGACGCGCCGTAACCGGTCGCCTCGACCGTGGCGACGAGATCCTCGGGGGTCACCGTGCCAGAGTCATAGGACACCGAGGCCGACTCGGTGGCGTAGTTGACGGTCGCCTCGACGCCGTCCATCTTATTGAGCTTGCGCTCGATCCGGGCCGCGCAGGAAGCGCAGGTCATCCCCGTGATCGGCAGTTCCACCCGGTTCACCGGACCACCTCCTGCGAGAACGCGGCCGTCTGCACGCGACCACGGTACGAGCACCGGACCCACAGACGGTAAACGCCCGGGCCAGGGTAGTCGCTCGTGAAGGCCGGCCGGTCGTCTTCCGCGTTCATGTTCCCACCACCTGGTAACCCGCCTCGTCCACCGCCGCGCCGATGGCGGCGTCGGTGAAGCCGTCTCCGCTCACCGTGACCAGGCCGGTGGCCAGATCGACCTTGACGCCGGTCACGCCGGGCACCTTGCCGATCTCCTCGGTCACCGCGGCCTGGCAGTGTCCGCAGGTCATGCCCGTGACCGTGTAGACGGTGCTATCGGTCTCAGCCGAGCCACTGGCGCAGGTTCCGCACATGAAAGCCACCTCCGATTACCCCTAGGGGGTATGGGTATCTATATCGCGAACCTAACATACCCCCTAGGGGTTCGTCATCCTGGAGACGACGCATCGGTGCTGAGATTCGGGTCACGTCGGGCGTCAGAACAGATGGCGACGCGCGATACGCCGCAGGCTGCCACGCCTGGCTATGCCCTACCGAAGGGCAGGTCTGAGGAGATGTCCACGGAGCTGATGGCGGCGGACGGCCGGCTCATACGCCGCGGCTGATCAGGAGGCGAGCGCGAAGGTCTCGTGCTCGCGGATCAGCTGGCGGGCCCGCTTGGCATCCGGCGAGTAGCGGTACTGCGCCGGGATGAGCTGGGTGCCCCGGTAGAGACCCTTGAGCACCAACGTGGCGGCGAGATCGGAGGTCGGCAGGCCCGGCATCCCGTACATCCGGCGAGCCCAGCGGGGCAGCGTCGTCACGGCCAACCCGGCGATCGCGGGCGCGGCGAGCTTGAGCGGCAGCAGCTGACGTGGCACGTCCGGGTAGAACAGCCGCTTGAGCCCGTCCCGCGCCTCCTTGCAGGCCCAGATCCTCGGCCGCATCTCCTCGTAGTAGGCCTTCATCTCGGCCACCGAGGCCGGCACGGTCTCCGGGTCCAGGCCGACGACCGCGGCGGCCAGGCGCTGCTCGTCGACGAACCGGTCCGCATCCTCGGCGCTGATCGGCACCCCTGCCCGCCGGGCCACGTCGAGGTAGGAGTCGACCTCACCCAGGTGGACCCAGAGCAGGTTCTCCGGGTCGTCGATCGGGAAGACCTCGCCGGTGCGGAGGTTGAGGCCCGACAACTTCGCGTGCAGCTTGCGCACCCGGCGGCCCACCCGGTCGACCTCCTCGGCGGTCCCATAGGTACGGACCCGTACGAACTCGGCGGTGCGCTCCAGCCGGGCCCAGGCGGCCCTGGGGTTCATCAGTTCGGAGTTCTGCGCGGTCCCCCACATGGACTGGGGATGCAACGCCTGGAGCAGCAGGGCGCGGAGCCCTCCGACGATCAGCACCGGCTCTCCCATGACCCGCCAGGTCACCGAGTCCGGACCGAACAGCCCGTAATCCTTGTCCTCCACGGCCATCCCCCACTCCTCGCCGGAAGGCGTTCATCCCGCGCTCCCCGCAGGAAAGCACGCACCCCGCCCGGTAAGTAATAGCTTATCCAGGATTTGTGGCAGATGTCACACAATTGAAACATAAAGGCGTTAATGTCCCACTTTTGGTGATCGCTCACCTACGGTGGGCCACGCGGATGACGAAGCGCAGGCCGGACCAGGTCTCATCGATCGCGCACACCTTGTTGTCGACCAACCCGGCGGCCAACCCGAACTCCCGGACTTCGGTCTCGGTGAGGTCTGTCGGCACTCCGCTGGTCTTCTTCGGCCAGCCGAGCCAGAGCCCGCCGGTGACGCGCATCCGCGCGCGCAGGCCGTCGAAGACAGCGGCCAGGGCGGCGCGGTCCGAACAGCAACTCAGGATCACGTCGTACGGATCCGCCGCCGGATCGTTCCGATCGGAGCCCACGACCACCTCGACCTCCGGCGGCAGCGGCTCCAGGGCGAGTCCGGCCGGCGGGTTCACCAGCAGG
Source organism: Actinomycetes bacterium (assembly GCA_025964575.1). GTDB lineage: Bacteria > Actinomycetota > Actinomycetes > Streptosporangiales > Streptosporangiaceae > Actinomadura_E. Next base: position 5,144 of record JAOPYO010000057.1, on the reverse strand, counting down.
ACCCGATGGCCGGCCTTGATGCCGAGCTTCTTCGGCAACGGAGTGCCGGAGTAACCCGTCATCAGGGCACGTCCTCCTCCACTTGATCGGTCTGGTCGCTCACCCAGCCGAGATAGTCGGCGCTGCCGGCCACCACAGGAGTGGCCATGATCTCCGGGGTGTCATAGGAGTGCCGCTCTGTGATCAACCTTGCGAGTTCCTCGAACCGGTCGATCGTCGTCTTGAAGACGACCATCCATTCCTCGGCCGACTCGATCTCGCCCTCCCACCAGTACGTGCTGGCGATCGGGCCGACAAGCTGCGCACACGCCGCCAGCCGCTCCTCGACCGCCGATCTCGCCAGGATGGCCGCCTCCTGCCGTGAGTCGATGGTCGTGGTCACCTGAACGTAGGCCTGGTCCATGGGACGACTCCTTCCCCCCGGCGTTGATCGTAGCCGCGCGCCCGCCGCCGCGTCGTGGCCGTGGCGATTTCGCGCTGGACATGGGGCAGGTCCGGGCCTATGTTGTTCTCAAATTGAGATGAACATTTTATGAGGCTTGCTTGAGGCGGGAAGGACACCATGACCTCGGATCTCCGCCACGAGGAGGAGGGGGCGGGCCCCCGTCAGGGATCCGGCGATGAGCGTGCGTTCCTCGCGAGCTACGACCCTCGTGCCTACGATCCGGTCGCGGTGACCGTCGACGTGGTGGCATTGACGATCCGCGACGGGGTTCTGCACGTGCTGCTGGTCCGCCGCGGGCTCCCTCCGTACGAGGGGATGTGGGCACTGCCCGGCGGGTTCGTCCGGATAGCCGACGAAGAGGAGCTCGCCCACGCGGCCGCCCGGGAGCTGGCGGAGGAGACCGGTCTGCTCACCAAGGAGGACAGCCTCGTGAGCGGCGCTGTGGGACGAGTCATGGACGTCGCCGATCCAGTCGCCGGGCCAGTCGCCGATCCACAGGAGATCCTCGGGCGGGTGCATCTGGAGCAGCTCGGGACCTACGGCTCGCCGGGGCGTGACCCGCGCATGCGCGTCATCTCCGTCGCCTACCTGGCCTTCGGGCCCGAGCTGCCCGACCCGGAGGCCGGCAGCGACGCCGCCGACGCCGAGTGGGTCCCGGTCGAGGCGCTGGGCCTGGCCGACGCGGCCCGAGCCGGGCAGCGCCCCGGCACCACCCGCAAGCTCGCCTTCGACCACGCGCGGATTCTTGCCGACGGACTGGACCGGGCCCGTTCCAAGCTGGAGTACACCCCGCTGGCCACAGCGTTCTGCGCCCCGGAGTTCACGATGCCCGAGCTGCGCGCGGTCTACGAGGCCGTGTGGGGTGAGGAGCTGCACGCCGGCAACTTCCACCGCAAGGTCCTGTCGGTGCCCGGCTTCGTCGAAAGCACCGGCGCGACCACCGACCGGGGCGGCCGCCGCGGCGGCCCCCGGCCCCGGCTCTACCACGCCGGCGATGCCCGGTTGCTCCACCCCGCTCTGCTTCGGCCCGGCCGGGAAGAGGAGGAAACCTCCCCGTGATCTTTGCGTCATGCCGGGGGCGCGCCGGCAAGCTCTGCGTGTCGACACCAACTACAAGATCACGGATGGAACGGGGCGTCCGGGCTCGCGGATTGCTACCGTTATGACCATGACCGATCACGCGTGGGTCCCTCCTGCGGAGTGGTACGCCTCCCTGCCCAGCGTTCTCGTCGCGGCAGGCGGGCTCATCACCGACCCGTCCGGCAACGTACTGCTGGTGAAGCCCAACTACAGGGAGCACTGGGGGTTCCCAGGCGGGATGGTCGACGACGGTGAGCCGCCCCACGAGGCCTGCGCTCGCGAACTCTCCGAGGAGGTCGGGCTCTCGGTGACACCGGGGAAATTGCTCGTCGTCGGCTGGACCCCGCCACTGGGCGATCGCCTTCGCCCGATGCTGTATCTCCTGTTCGACTGCGGCACCGTCAACGGCGACGCCACGGTCCGGCTACAGGCCGATGAACTGGACGACTACGCGTTCCTCCCAGCCGAGAAGGCCACCGCCATGATAGAACCCATGGTCTCCAGCCGCCTGCCCGCCGCCCTCCGCGCCCGCGAGACCGGCCACGCCCAATACCTCGTCACCGCTCCCTGACGTCGATCTCCGCCCAGATCCGCGTCTCCGCCCGCAGTTCGGGAAGCCGGTGGATACCGGCAAAGGCGTCGGCCGACTGGCCTCAGCGATGAGATCTCCCGAGGGTTCCGGTGAAGCCGACCGTGGAGGACTGAGCCTCATGAAGCACCTTGGCATTGTCGCGCACAGCACGGAGGGGGCCGCGCTGTGCTTCAGAGCCTTCTGTCAGGAGGGATTCGGCGAGCTAGGCCCCCATGAACATCCGGATGTGACCCTGGACTGCATCGCTCTGGCACGCAGCATGCCCGCGTGGGACGAAGGGGACCACGACTCGATCCGAGCCACGCTGTCGGTGAGCGTGCAGCGGCTCGCCCGTGCGGGCGCGGACTTCTTCGTCTGCCCGGACAACACCGCGCACATGGCTCTCGAGCAACCGGGAGAGGAGCTCGCCCTTCCGGGCCTGCACATCGCCGAGGTGGTCGCCGGCCGCGCCGCTCGCGATGGCCGCAGGCGCGTCGGCGTGCTCGGCACAAAGTACCTCATGGACGGCCCGGTCTACCCCAGGGCATTCGCCGCCCGTGGGGTGGCCTCCGAAGTGCCAGAAGCGGGCGATCGCCACATCATCAACGAGATCATCTTTGCGGAACTGGTGAACGGCGTGTTCACCGCGGCCTCGCGCCAGGAGTACGTCCGCATCATCGAGCAGCTGGCGGCACGGGGCTGTGACGCGGTCGCCCTCGTGTGCACAGAGATTCCGCTCCTGGTGACGCCCGATGCCTCTCCTCTACCCACGCTGGACTCGACCCGCCTTCTGGCTCGCGCCGCCTTCGACGTCGCCGTCGGCCATCGGGCCCTGCCGACATGGCGCGGTGGACCCATCGGAGACTGACAGCGACGGCCGGGGGCGCGACAAAGATCATTCTGTGAGGATCGTGATCTCACGGGTTTGTCGAGGGCCGCGGAGGTTCGCCGCCTGGCCGGGTTCCGCCGCTCGGTGGTTCAGGGACTCGTCGGAGCGGCGTGCAAGTGTTCGGGGCCCAGGACGCGCAGCAGTTCCAGATAGTCGGTGCCCCCGCTGCCCGGCGGCGGGGTGAAGACCACGAGGTGCTGGTCTTCGGTGGGCGTGAGCAGGGTCTCGCAGTCGAACTCGATCGGGCCGAGGCTCGGGTGGATGATACGCATGCGGCTACCACGTCGTACGGCGACCTCGTGAAGCTCCCACAGCGCGGCGAACTCCTCGCTCGCCGCGCGCAGGCGTTCGACGAGAGCGGCGGCCACCGGGTCGTTCTTGCGGCGGCCGACGGCCGCGCGCAGGTCGGCGACATGGACCCGGCTGTAGTGGTCGCGTTCCTCGGCCGGGTACGCCTCGCGTACGACGGGGTCGGTGAACCAGCGCAAGACGATGTTGCGATCCGGCTCCTTGACCGTGCACACACAGCCGAACAGCGCCTCGGCCATGCGGTTCTGTGCGAGCAGATCACCGAGGTCACTGAGGATGTGGGCTGGAGTGTGATCGAGTTGGTCGAGCAGGTAGAGCAGGCCCGGCCGAACGTGGCTGCCGGCCTGCCGTCCCGCGGGCGGGCGGTGGCCGGCGAGGAGGTAAAGGTGGTCGCGTTCGTCCTCGGTCAGGCGCAGCGCGCGGGCCAGGGAGGCGAGGAGCTGGGTCGAGGGTTGCGTGCTGCGGGCCTGTTCCAGCCGCATGTAGTAGTCGGCCGACATTCCCGCGAGCTGGGAGACCTCCTCACGACGCAGCCCAGGGGTGCGGCGCCGTGGTCCGGTCGCCAGGGCGACGTCCTGCGGGCTCAGCCGCTCCCGGACGCGGCGGAGGAAATCGGCGAGCTCACGGCGTTCCATATCCATGTCCCGAAATAATCCCACTTGGGGCGTTGCGTAGCCACGGACTGCCGATCCTAGCCAGAGCGGTCCGATCCTCATCCGTGCCGGACAGTGGAAGTGTCATGACTGCCCGGCCGATCGGGCGTCTGGACAGAACGCGAAGGAGAGGGTGTCATGCCTCAGGCTGTGAGATTCAGTGAGTACGGCGGGATCGACGTTCTGCGGGTCGTGGAAGTGGACAGGCCCGTCCCCCGCCCGGGCCAGATCCTCGTCAAGGTGAAAGCCGCAGGGATCAACCCCGGCGAGGCGACCATCCGCAAGGGCCTGCTGCATGAGAGATGGCCCGCGACATTCCCCTCCGGGCAGGGCAGCGACCTCGCCGGGGTGGTGGAGGAACTCGGCGACGGGGTCGAGGGGTTCGCGGTGGGCGACGAGGTGCTCGGCTTCACCCACGACCGGGCCAGCCACGCCGAGTTCGTCCTCGTCGAGGCTGGTCATCTCGTCCCGAAGCCGAGCGGCGTCTCGTGGGACGTGGCCGGCGCCCTGTTCGTCGTGGGTACCACGGCGTACGCGGCGGTCCGGGCCGTGTCGGCGGGCGAGAGCGACACGGTCGTCGTGGCGGGAGCGGCGGGCGGGGTCGGTTCCATCGCCGTGCAGTTGGCCAAGAACGCCGGAGCCACGGTGATCGCCCTGGCCGGCGAGGCCAACCACAAATGGCTGGCCGACCACGGCGTGCTTCCCATCGCCTACGGCGAGGGGGTCGCCGACCGCGTCCGGGCCGCCTCCGGTGGCCGGGTCGATGCCTTCATCGACACCTTCGGCGCGGACTACGTCGAACTCGCCCTTGAGCTCGGCGTGCGACCCGACCGGATCGACACGATCATCAATTTCGCGGCGGTGGAGAAGCACGGGGTCAAGGCCGAGGGGAACATTAACGCGGCGACCGCCGAGGTGCTGGCCGAACTCGCCGGGATGGTCGCCAAGGGGCTGCTCGAGGTCCCGATCGCCAAGGTCTACCCGCTGGCCGAGGTCCGCGACGCCTATCGGGAACTCGAGCTGCGGCACACCCGCGGCAAGATCGTCCTCAGGCCTTAACACCTCGGACCGAGGCGGCCGGTGCGCCGAGGCGCAGTCCGTCGATGACCAGATCGATCAGCCGTGCAGCCCGCGCCTCGCCCTCCTCGCCGGGGCTGACCCGCCACAGAAAGCCCAGCATCAGCAGCACGTCGTCCG
>JAOPYO010000496.1 GCA_025964575.1 Actinomycetes bacterium | reverse complement strand
CAGACCGCGATCTCCGAGGTCCTTACCCCTGCCTCGGTCCATTGCCTGACTTGATCGACAAGCGCCGTCAGCTCCGCCTCTTCCGAGCCGAACCCCGCGGTCCGCGGCCGGGCGCCGTGCAGCACGGACCGGTAGCCGGCCAGGGTCTCCATACCGTCGCCACCGAGGTCCTCCACCAGCTCATTCCTGACGATGCCGGTGGCCCACACCAGAATCTCCTCGGTGTTGCGGTAGTTGACCCGCAGCCGACTGGACCGGCCGGCGACCGAGATGCCGAGTGAACCGAGTGCCACCTTCGAGTCGTAGATGCGCTGATGCGGGTCGCCAGTGATGAACAGGTCGTCAGGCCCTTCCGGTACGACGGCCCGCAACAACCGCCACTGGGCCGGATGAAGATCCTGCGCTTCGTCGACGACCACGTGGTCATAACGCGGGAAGTCCGGACCGGCATTACGGAGCAGCCGGGCCGCCTCGGAACACAGCTGCAGATGCGTGCGCTTGCCCTCGGATTCCAGCTGCCGGGTGAACTCCTCCAACGCTCGCCACACCTTCGCCCGCTGCAACGGACCCAGCGCGCTCCCCCGCCCACGGCGCACCGCCTTCAGGTACTCCTCCGACGAGCTGATGTCCTGCGCGAGGATGACATGCCGGTACTCCTGCGCGAGGAACTGCTCGGTCCAGGCCAGGTCGAACTTCCTGACGAGCCGCCCCCACCGCACCCGCTCGTCCGCGTCATTGATCAGCGCAGGCGCCCGGCCCTTGCGCTCCTGCACGACATAGTGGGCGAGCGAGTTGACGGTGGTGACCTCGACCCGGTCCAGCAGCGCGGGATCCTCCAGCAGCAGAGCGAGATTCTGCCGCAGGGCCGCGGCCATGGCGTTGGTGAAGGTGGTCAGCAGGATGCGCCCGCCGTTGGGTGAGCGTCCCAGCAGGTGCTTGACGCGGTGCAGCGCCACCACGGTCTTGCCGGTGCCCGGCCCGCCGGTGACCTGCACCGGTCCGCCGTACGAAACCCGGTACGCCACCCGGCGCTGCGTCGGGTGCAGGAATACCCGCCAGGCGGCGAAGGGCTTGCTGAGCACCTCCTCGAGCTCCGCGGGTCCCGACACGAAGGTGATACGGCTGCTGGTGTTGGCGATGGCGGTGGCCAGGTCCTCGGTCGGCTCCGGTCCGGCGTCAGCCGGCCGCCGCACGGCGACGACATCGCGGTAGACAGCCTCGGGCTTGAAGCCCTCGGCCAGATACTGCAGCACCTCGAACTGGTCTTCCGGGAGCAGCGTCCCGAATGCCTCCAGCTGTGGCTTGTCGATGATGGTCCGTATCGCCCGCAGCGTGCCCTCGTCGATCCCGAGCTCGCGCAGTGTGAAGTCCGAATACTCCTCGAACAGCCTCGACGGTGCCTGCGCCGCGGCCTGCTCCAGGACCGGCGTCAGCTGCTCGATCGCCACCACATTGCGGACCTCCAGCCCCCGGGTGGCCGTATTGACGGTATAGATCCGCTTCGACGCCCACTCGTACGCCTTATCGTGGGGCACGACATTGACCAGCAGGAACGTGTCGCTGCCGTCGTCCGGCGCCAGGACTACGCCCCGCCAGAAGTCGTTGATCCGGATCGTCCGCATCCGGGCGTCGCGCGCTATGTCAACCGACTCAAGATGCAGCCCCTTGTCGGCGTGCAGTTCGGCGACCGTGAGCTTCTGGAACTTGCTCATCGCCTTCCGCACCCCGGCCTTGACGGACTTCTCCAAGACTTCGTACTCGTCCCAGAAGGTGTTGGCGAAGGCAAGCTGCGGCAAGGAACTGCTCCTTCGGGGGCTACGCCAGGGTGTCGATTCACTCTACTGGGAGGCTTGACGATCAAGGGTCGAATGCCCGTTTATCGGAAACACCGGCATCTGTAGGTATGACCCCGCGTGCTCCCGCAGGCTCCCTACCGCCCCGCCAGCCTGGTCGCCCCATAACATACACAGCATGTGTACGTCGCCAACACGAACTAATCTCTGAGAGCGATCCCTTAGCCGTGTACGGTGACTGCATGAAGGACGACACTCGCTCCGCCTCTGATCCGCTGATCACCGGTGCCGAGATCGCCCGGCTGGCAGGAGTGACCCGGGCCGCCGTCTCCAACTGGCGGCGCCGCTACGACGACTTTCCCGCACCGGCCGGCGGCGGGACGAACAGTCCTCTCTTCCACCTCACCGAGGTGCGTGCCTGGCTCGCGAAGCAGCGCAAGGGACACAATGTGTCCGACGAGGTCAGGCTCTGGCAGTCACTGCGCGGCGCGTACGGGGACGACCTGATCCAAGGGCTCGCCGCGGTCGCCCGACTCCTCGCGGACGGCACCCCACCACCAGGTCTCGCGCCCGAGATCACCCAGCAGACGATGGAGATCGCCGGGAACACATCGAATACCGAGCTGATCGCCGCTCTCGGCGAGCGCTTCCTGGACTCGACTCGCCGGGCCGGCTCCGATCAGGTCACCTCCCCCCGGATCGTCCGGGCTGTGCAGCACTTCGCGGGGCCCGTCCCGAAGACCGCGAGCATCCTGGACCCGGCCTGCGGGATCGGCACCCTCCTCCTCTGCCTCGGCCCGGCATCCGGCCCCACCCGTCACGGCCAGGAAGTCGGTCCGGCGATGGCCGACTTCGCCCAGCTCCGCGCCACCCTCAGTGGCCGCACCCCCACCGACGTCCGGGCCGGCGACTCACTGCGCGACGACCAGTGGCCCGACCTCAAAGCGGACCTCGTCATCTGCGACCCGCCGGTCGCCTCGCCCGACTGGGGCCGTGAAGACCTTCTCCTCGACCAGCGCTGGGAACTGGGCACCCCTTCACGCGCCGAGGGCGAACTCGCCTGGCTCCAGCACGCCTACGCCCACACGGCTCCCGGGGGCAGGACCATCCTGGTGATGCCCGCGTCCGTCGCCTACCGCAAGGCCGGCCGTCGTATCCGCGCGGAACTCGGCCGCCGTGGCATCCTCGTCCAGGTCGTCGCCCTCCCGCCCGGCACGGCCACAGCCCCCTCCCTCCCCGTGCACCTCTGGTTCCTCCGACGCCCCAACCCGGACGGTGTACAAGCCGTCCAGATGGTGGATCTCACCACGAACTCCCCGGACGGCCCCCTCGACCCCGAACCCGACCAGGCTGTCGATGTCCCTCTCATCGACCTCCTGGACGACACCGTCGACCTGACCCCCGGCACCCACGTCCGTGGGACCCACCGCGACTACCTGACCGAGTACGCGACCCTCCGCAGCCAGCTGCAGGACCAACTCCACGCCCTGGAAGCCCTGCTGCCCCAACTCGCCCCCGGCGGCGGCCCCGGCACCCTCGACAACGCGTCCGTCAGCGTCGCCGATCTCGCCCGTGCCGGGCTCGTCGAGTACACCGACGGCGATCCCGCCTCAGCCAGCGACCACCTCGACACCGATTACCTTCACGGATTCCTCCTCAGCCCCGCCAACAAGCGCCGCTCCACCAGCACCAGCGGCGCCTTCCGCGTCGACGCGCGTGGTTCCCGCATCCCTCAGATGGGCATCCAGGAGCAACGCCGCTACGGCGCGGCGTTCCGCGCGCTCCAGGAATTCGAGGAACGCACTCGGCAGCTCGCCAGGCTCAGCGGACAGGCCACCGCCCTCGCCCGCGAAGGCCTCACGAACGGTGCCCTGAACCCACCCCCCGAGGGTGCCTGACTCTCCCGCTCACCCGTGCACGGGCAGGAACCCGGCGCGGGCGCCCGCCACGAACGCGTGCTGCGGCACGGCGGAGCTCGTTACCCTCGGGCGGATGGGCCGGTGGTGCTCATACGCGCAGGTCGCTGGCCATCCGGTGGGCCAGGGCACACACCGACACGAGGAGTTCGTCCGGTGCTTGGTCGAGGTCCAGAGCGTGCTGGTGGATGACGATGCCAGCGCTCCGGACCCGGTGTGAGGCGTGCGGAGCATTGCCCTTCGCGTAGACAAGGTGGCCCTCGGGCAGTCCGAGTGCCGTGCAGTAGGCGAGCATCTGGTAGAGATCGGCTTCCGGGAAACCCTCGGGTTTCTCCGCCTTGTACTTTGCGTCGGCGACGGCGAGCGGTCGGCCTCCGTCCTCGTACCACACGAGGTCGGGGCGCATCCGAACGGCGCCGTCCTCGTCGAGGTGGACCCCACGGGCTTGGAGTGTGCTCCGCCCGCCGTACGGAGCCAACGCCTCTCGGAGCGCTACGCACACGAAGTCCTCGAAGACCTTGTTCATGTCGAAGAGGAACCCGTCGACGGCGACACCCCCCGGCAGATGCTCCACCGACGATCCGCGCAGCACCGTTTCGGCCAGTCGCAGCGCGGGCTGGTAGCGGGCATTGAGGCGGCTGGGCCGCCACCGCGGCAGCTCGTGCCCGCTCACCAGCGGCTCAGCGTCGGCGAGCCGCGCACGGTGGTGCCGGAGCCTGCGGCGTACGTCGCCGGGCACCCGGGGCAGGCGGCAGATCCGTTCGGTCGCGGCGCGCAGCAGCCGGTTCTCGGCGATGTCGGTGCCGTACTCGTCGTAGGCCACCTCGACGGGGAAAGCGCGTCCGTGGTGGCGGCGGATCTGGTCAGCCTCCCGGATCCGGCCGCGGACGACCAGGGCGGCTTCCTCGGTGTGCCGGTAGCCCTGGAGCACTCCTTGCCGCAGGGCGCGTTCGAGGGCTCGCTCGTAGACGTGAGCGACGGCCGGGAGAACCTCGGTGTGCTCGGCGACATCCACGGCGCCGTCGCGGTGCACTTTGGGGTTCAGCGCGTATCCGAGAAGGAAGAACAGCCGGGCGATGGGCACCTTGGGCGTGATGCGCAGCGTGACGGGTTCGCCTTGCGGGACCTGCAGCACGACCGCACCGACCTTGCTGCCGGCCCGTAGTCGCCAGCTGCCCTGCTGATACGGGTCGGGGGCGGCATCGACGATACGGGAGGCGGCGAGTGCCCGGCCGACCTCGGCCGGGAGTGGCCGGGTGACGGCCGGGCCGTGTTCGGCGAGTTCGACGACGGTCACGAGGCGAGCTCGCCCTCGCTTCCACCCTTGCCGATGGCCGTCCGCAGCGCGTGCAGCCCGTACCGCTTCTCGATGTCGACGTCCTCCCCGTAGTGGTGTTCCTCCAGCAGCGGCAGGATCTTGGTACGCCAGGTCCGCTCCAGACCGCCCTCCCGGTAGACGCCTTTCTTCATCAGATACGAGGGTCCGATGCGCAGATCGGCATCGTCGATACGGGAGTTGAGTTCGTCAAGGAGGTTGGCGGGCTCACTGTCCATATCCTGACGAGCGAGCCAGCGTCGCAGCAGTCCGCTGGTCGGTTCGGTGCGTGGCGACAGCTCGACGAACGCGAACCGCCTGCGCATCGCCGCATCCACGAGCGCGATGGACCGGTCGGCAGTGTTCATCGTCCCGATGACGAAGAGGTTCGGCGGCAGCGCGAAGTCGTCGCCGGAGTAGGTGAGGCGCACCGACTTGTTGCGGTACTCCAGCAGGAAGTACAGCTCCCCGAAAACCTTGGCGAGGTTGGCCCGATTGATCTCGTCGATGATCAGGAAGTGCGGGATGTGCCGGTTGCCCTCGCGGGACGCCAGGTCGGCGAGTTCGCGCAGCGGCCCGGCGGTGAGCCGGAAGGCGACTTCGCGGGTCTCGGGGTCCTCCTGCGGGCGGAAACCCTCGAAGAAATCCTCGTAGGCGTACGACGGATGGAACTGCACCAGCTTGACCTGCTCGGGCCCACCGCCCAGGAACTCGGCGAGCTTGAGTGCCAGATATGTCTTGCCCGTTCCCGGCGGCCCGTACAGCACCAGCTGCCGCTCGTCCCACAGCAGATCGCGGACCTCTCGCAGCCACTCCACGTCGTGCACCAATAGCTCGTCCGCCAAGTCCTGCTGCGGCTCGGGAAGCTCCAGCTCGCGGCGAGCGGTGATGGCCGGGATCTCGCCGCTCGGGTCGCGCTCTATAAACTCCGCCCCGTCGACCAGTTCCTCGTCGGTGAGCCCAAGCCCGTCGATGAGGGGCTGTACGGCGGCCAGGTCGACGACGTCGTGCTGGACGGACAGCTTCTGCTGGAGTTCCTCGGGCAGCTCGTCGTACGCGTACCCGGTGCTCTGCCACTCGACCGGCCGCCGCAGGTTGGACCGACCGCCTTCGGACGCGGTCTGCTCGGCGGACCCGGTGACCTCGCCGACGTAGAACTGTCTGCCGGAGATCGTGCACACGGTGTCGCCGGGCTTCATCCGGGAGAGGAAGGCGTGCAGTTCCTCAACCAGCTCCAGCTTCTGGTTGTACGTCGCTGTGGACCCGTAGTCCTGCTCGACGAGGGTGCGCAGCCGCTCCTTGCTCGCCCCCTGCTCGACGCCCTGGCGCAGCCGCGCT
>JAOPYO010000047.1 GCA_025964575.1 Actinomycetes bacterium | reverse complement strand
GTCGTCGGAGGCAGCGCTCTGGCGCTCGCGCGGCGCCCTTCGGCCGCCGCCGTGAGCCCCGGCAGCCTGCCGCCGGGGTCCACCACGCCAGGCGCCTCGGCAAGCCCGGGGGCGGCCGGTGCCGGGGTGGTGATCGCTGCCGCCGCCAACGTCGCCGTCGGATCATCGAAGAGTTTCACCGCGCCGAACGGCGCCCCCGCCTACCTGCTGCACCCGACGACGGACACCTTCATAGCGTTCAACGCCGCCTGCACCCACCAGGGCTGCCCGGTCTCCTACGTCAAGCCCGGTTTTCATTGCCCTTGTCACGGCTCCACCTATGACCAGAGCGGCCAGGTGACCCGAGGGCCAGCGAACACGCCGCTGATCAAGATCCCCGTAAAGGTCGTCGACGGACAGGTCACAACCGCCTGATCCCAGCTGGGGCATGCCAGCATCGTGCTGACCGCCGACACCTACATCACCGTGGTACCGCAGGTCGCCCACGCGGCAGCCGAGGCCGTCGCCCGGCTGCTCAGCGACGCCGCAACCACCCGCGCGACCGGTGACTTCCGTCGACTTCGACCCGGTTCGCCTGCAGCGTCACGAAGTCTGCGCATGGGTGCGCCAACAGCTCGATCCTGAGGACACTGGAGGCGAGCAAGGCCGTATCGAGCTCACCAAGACCCGGCGGGCGGCCGGCTGGGCGGGACGTGTGTTGGTGTGCGGTCCGGTGAGGCGGAGTGTGTGGTGGTGTTGCTGTACTTCTGTGCTGAACAGGCTGCCAGCGCTGCACGCCCCCTTCGTCTGGCTGCGGCTGGGCGAGGACACCCTGGCCTTCTCCGCCGCTTGCGAGGCGGCGGGGGTGAGCGTCCGGCCGTTCCCGGGCGAGGGGGCCCGCGTGTCGATCGGCTCCCCGGAGTCGTCGCGGAGTCGTACCCCACCCGCAACTGAGCCGCCCTCCGGACGAACTGAGCCGATAGGCCCCCGGACCTGCCGAGAGGCCCGTTGGGTAACTGGACGTGGTCGGGGACCGCCCGGCCGCAGAAGGCCGGTAACAGAAAAGGAATATTCCGGACAACTCCGAGGCCGGGACGTGAGTCTCATGAGGTGCGATCTTCGGCTTTTCGCGGACCGGGCCTATCCCGTCCGAGCCGTCGACGCTGGAACGAGGTCTGCGGCGAGATGTACGGGAACGAACGACCATACCGACCTGTCGGGATCGTGTCCCTGCTGATCGGGCTGGCCGGTGCCATCGGGGTGGGCTTTCTGCTGACCCTGGAGGTCAAGTCGTGGGGAGCGCTCGGCTCGGAGGCCGGCGGATCGTGCGGCGGGACCCACAGCAGGCCCTGTCCACACGGTACGACCTGGATGATCTCGGTGGGGTTCGTCTCCCTGCTCGTCGTGGTGCCCATCGCCCTGGTGGGGATCGGAATGTCGCGAACCCGAGCGGTCGGCTGGGTCGTCGCGTTGGTGTGTGTGGTGGGCGGTGTTTTCCCCGGGCTGTCGGTCTTCAACTGGGCTCATGGTGCCAGCCTGCGGACGCTCTGGGCGGCACCGCCGGACCGGCCGATCGGAGTGGAGGCGCTGGGCAGCTGGCAGAGCGGCTCCCTGGTCATGCGGGCGCGCTTCGATGAGGTCAGCGCCTACGACGTCGCCACTGGGAACAAGGCCTGGACGTACACCATCCTGAGCCCGGAGGTGTTGTGCGCGATGAGCCGTACGGTGGAGGGCGGGATCGGGTTGATCGGGCACGCCGCGGAGAACCAGCCGTGCACCCACATCACCGCGGTCGATCTGGCCAGCGGCCGAGGACTCTGGGACAAGGTCCTCCCGGGTGCCGAGTTGTCGCCGAGTGTGTACGCGGATGTCGTCGCGGTGTCCCGGGAGACGGCGGTGCTGCAGACAGAGAAGTCGCTCCAGGGGTTCACCCTGAGAGAGGGCGTGCGGCGCTGGCAGCAGAAGTCGGCCGACATGTGCCATTTCGACAAGGTCATCGCCGGTGGTGACCAGGTCGTGGTCGTGGTCGACTGTGCCGGTCACTCGCCCACGATCCGTGGGATCGACGCCGCCACCGGCAAGACCCGGTGGGAGAGTCCGGCGGTGAGCGGGAACGGGTCCGCGAACATCGGCCTGCTGTCGGCGGCACCCGCTGTGGTCTACGTCCAGGAAGCCGGTCTGCGCGGGGCCGACACCGTGACGATTTTCGATGCGAGCGGGCGCGCTTCCGAGCCGATCCAGGTGGATGACGGCCGGCGGCAGCTCGACACCGACACGCTCCGCTTCACCGCCGCACCGATCTACCGGTTCTTCGTTCAGGACGGGCTGCTGATCACCCAAGCGCTTGCGGATGGCAAGAACCTGGTGATCGCCTACGGCCTGGCCGATGCGCGAGAACGCTGGTCCACGCGGGTGGCCGGTGTCCATGCCATGCAGGTGGAGGCCGGGCGAGTGATCTACCTCGACAGTTCGACCATGAGTCCAAGTCTGCGGAGTATGTCGCTGCGCGACGGCAAGGAGACCTATTTGGGGGTGACGAGCTTCTCCTGGGTCACCGACGACCTGACGCTCTATCTCACCGGGGGCAGGTACGCGTTCGTCGCGCAATCCGCCAACGCGTCCTATCAGCACCCGTTGGCCGTCGTCAAGGCGAACTGACGGACCGGCGTCGCAGGCGGGGCCGCTCCACTACCCGGCACTCTTCAAGGCTGGCACCCCACCGATCGCGCACCTCGGTAAGAAGTACAGCTACAAATTCGCGACCACCGGCTCACCCACACCGAAGGTCACCCGGGTCTCCGGGACACTCCCGCCCGGCCTGAAACTCGCCACCAACGGGACCCTGTCCGGGAAACCCACGCACAAGGGCACCTACACGTTCACCCTGAAGGCGACCAACGGCATCGGCACCCTGGCCAAGGCCAACAAGAGCGTCACCGTCAAATAAGCATCGA
>JAOPYO010000042.1 GCA_025964575.1 Actinomycetes bacterium | reverse complement strand
TCGCTGGCCCGCCAGACAGGATCGGTCTGGAAACGCATCGTGCGGCTCGCATTGCCAGGGCCCGGACAACGCCGCTCGGTGGAAACCGCACCACCGGCCAGACAGCTCCAGGCTGCCGTCTGAGATCGGAACGGCGTACCCGCAGGGTCAATTTCATCGGCCATCGGCTAGAAGTGACGCTTCAAGCGCCACCGACGTGCTCACTGCCAAAGATCGGCGTATCCACCGCCAGAAGCATGACGCTCGACACAGTCGTCGGTGGTCTGTGCGTCGCCTCGCCCAGAACGGCGGCCTCGGCATCGGTCAGCTCGGCGATGGTCGTCACGTGCCGGCGGGGCTGCAGAACCAGCCAGCCGGGCAACCCTGTGCCGAATGCGTGCGCCACTCGCCAGTACGGATCGGCCGCGATCCGCTCCCGGGGCGGCAGCGAGTCGAAACGTGCGTTGTTGTCGCAAGCCAAGCAGGCTGTGGAGATCGTCACGATGACTGATGCTACGGAGCCATTGGATTACCGGGCCTGGGTAGGTGTCTCCGCGATCCCAGGGGCGGCCACGATCATGGACGCAACCGCGTTTGCCAGATGATCTTCATGAGCTGCAGGATGCCTATCCCGCAACATGGGGACATTGGGTGGTGCCGTGTGCACCGTTATGACACTTCCCTCGTAGCGTGGAGGTCTGACCTAAGGGGGAGGTCGGGTCATGGGAGAGATCAGACGCAGCTACGATCCGGAGTTTCGCACCGGTGCGGTGCGCCTCGTGCGCGAGACCGGGAAATCCGTCGCCTCAGTCGCCAAGGACCTGGGGATCAACGCGGGCGCGCTGGCGAACTGGATGCAGATGGACCGCCTGGCCCGTGAACAGGACGCCGATGGGGAACTGTCTGAGTCCGAGCGGGAGGAATTGGCCCAGCCGTGCACGCAAGGAGATCGGAATGTTGTGGACAGACCTAGAAAAGGAGACGTGTGGATGATCAGTCGGCGAACATTCTCCACGCTCACTCTAGGAGTAGCGACAGCTTCGCTAACCGGTCTTTCATCAGCGCAAGCGTCGACGAGTACCCGCGCCGTGCGCAACGTCGTACTCGTACACGGCGCGTACGCGGATGGCTCGTCGTGGTCGGAAGTAATCGAGCGTCTGCAGGCGGCCGGCCTGAACGTAACGTCGGTGCAAAATCCCCTTACCTCACTCGCCGACGATGTCGCGGCAACTGAGCGTGCCCTTGCTCTGCAGGACGGACCGACAATTCTGGCTGCTCACTCCTGGGGAGGTACCGTCATCTCCGAGGCGGGGCTTTCCTCGAATGTCGCCGGTCTGGTCTATGTCGCCGCTCGCGCACCCGACGCCGGCGAGGACTACGCAGCTCTCGCAGCAAGGTTCCCAGCCCCGCCTGCGAACGCCGGACTTGTCAAATCGGGCGGCTTCGGGCAATTGAGCAGGAAAGCGTTCCTGCAGGACTTCGCCGGCGACGTTCCCAGAAGGCGCGCGCTCGGTCTCTACGCGGTGCAGGGCCGTATCTCAGATTCGCTGTTCACGTCGAAAACGAGCGTCGCGGCGTGGAGACACAAGCCCACCTGGTACGCGGTATCGAAGAACGATAGGACCACGTCACCTGATCTTGAGAGGTTCCTCGCTGCTCGTATGGGAGCAAAGACAATAGAACTCGACTCCAGCCATCTGTCGATCGTGTCGCACCCCGCAGAGATCACGAAACTGATTCTCGATGCCACAGCCAAAAGTTGATCTCTATCTTCGTGACCCATCAGTTCACCTGTCGACTTTCCACTGAGGCCTGTAGGCAACGGCCCAGCTCCGTACCGGTCAAAGATCGGCTGCCGTCGCCTCGTCTCTTCGCCGTCGTTCGTGCCTGGCGTGCGCGGCGGCCAGCCGGCGACGACCGTCACGGGTGGAATGGCTCCGCATCTGACCGCCAGCGGCTGTACAACTACGGTGCGCCCAGCAGCGTCAAGGCCTGGATCGACCACCTCATGCGCCGGGACTGTCCATCGACCCCGAGACCCATGCCGACTTTCTCGGCGGTCGCGAGTTCCTCGTGCTCGCCACTCGCGGTGGCGGCTACGGCGCGGGTACCCCCCGCGAGGGGTGGGACCACGCGGAACCATGGCTTCCACACGCCGTGTCGATAACGGGTCTGGAGCCACGCTTCATCGCGGCCGAGCTCACACTCGCCCCTGTGAACCCGGCGATGGCGGATCTGGCGCTGGCGTTGGACGGGGACTGCCTGGCTGACATGGCGGTGCTGCGGTGCTGGCCGCAGCTGTTCGGCCCGGATCGCCTCCGATCCGCGGTGTCCCGGCTGGTGGCGGCGCTGGCAGAGGCGGGGCCTGCGGCTGCCAGCGGGCGAGTGCGGCAGCTGGTGCGGTCACTGACCCCTGCGCAGATCGACGATCCGGTCCACTCCCGGCCTGCCAATGAGTCGCTCGACGACCTTGCGGAAGTCTCCCTGCCGCGCAAGGTCGACTCTGAACGAGGACGAGATGTCCCCTTCCTTGGTGGAGCTCAGGAATCCTGGTTGGCTGGCGAAGCGCTGCTTGAACCTCTGGTACGCCTCGTCCTTCGACTCGTACCAGAACGTGCGCACCTGGGGCATGCCCATGAGCTCCTTCTTGAGGCTCGACAGCTGCTTCGCGGTGGCCTCGGACTTGCCGCACGCGAGGTTCGAGCTCTTCCTGTTGCACAGGAAGATCGCGACATCCGCGATCTGGGTCTCCTTCGCAGGTCCCACGAAACCGGGCCGGTTGCCGGATCCGGAGTGATCAGGGCGGAGCACGACGATGGTGGCGACCATCACCACGGCGAGTGAGGCGGCGATGGCCACCGCCGCGAACCGGGAAACGGCGAACCCACGTCGTGGGGACGGCTCCAGCGAGGGAACATCCTCGGGGCGGACGATCTCACCCACCGCGGCCAGAGCGTCGTGCAGGCGCTCTTCAATCGTGTTCACTGCTCCTCCTCGAGAATCTTGGCGAGGGCGGCGACCCCTCTTGATGTGGTCGACTTGACCGTGCCTCGGCTGACTTTCATCGCCTCGGCTATCTCCTCTTCGGCGAGCTCCCCGAAGTACCGCAGCACCAGAGCCTCCCGCTGCCGGACGGGGAGCCGGTGCAGAGCCGCCATCACCTGGCGCCGGTCCTCGCCGACCATGGCCGCCGCCTCCGCCGACCACACCGGCGGCAGGTGCTCGGCCCGGAACGGCAGCCTCCGGCGCCGCAACGCCGATCTGCAGCCGTTGAGCACCGAGGACCGGACATAGGTGAGCGCGCTGGCTCGGTCCCGCAGATGCGGCCAGCGCCGGTAGAGGCCAAAGAAGGCCTCCTGGACGACGTCCTCCGCCGTCGGCCGGTCACCGACCATCATCAGAGCGAGACGCATCAGCCCCAGCGCGTGGCCCCGGTAGAGCTCGGTCACCACATGGGTCGCGTCATCGCCGATCCGGTCCACGGGGCGGGGGTGCATTAGTTCCACCGCTTCAGCTTCCATGTACCAGAGACCTCATAAGTCCCCTCTGGTTGCCTCGCCCGCCCAAGAAATCGAAGTTCAGGGTTTCGCTACCGCGCGTCGCCGAGGGCATGGTTCTCCCATCAGTGGCCTCGGCGAGGGCGTTGCCGTACTTCCCTGCTCCCCTCACGATGAATAACATCTGCCCAAGACCTGGCACTCCCGGCGGCCATGAAGGTGTGTGAGCCGCTGCGCCCGACCGGTTGCTCGAGGGCCTGACGCCGGACCGGACGTCCTCCTGCCACGTCGTTGATTATCTGCTGGGTCGGCGGAGGCCTGCCGCGCGGGCGGCCTGACCTGCGGCGGCCCGGTCGGGGGCTCCGATGCGGTCGAGAAGGGCCGATACCTGGTTGCGCACGGTCTTGGGCGCCAGGTGCAGGATACGGCTGATCGTCAGGTTGTCGGCGCCCTCGGCGAGCAGTTCGAGCAGGTCCAGCTCGCGTTCGGTGAGGTGGGCGAAGGCCGCCCCGCCCCGCGCCGGCCGGCTGGCAGCCATGGCGCGCGCGACGCGGGGCCCGACCTCTGGGGCGAGAACCATCTGGCCGGCGGCGGCGGCGCGCACCGCGCGTTCGATGTCGGCGCTGCCAGCGCCTTTGACCAGGAAACCGGCCGCACCGGCCGCGAGCGCGTCGGACAGGTGGGCGTCGTCCTCGTGCAGGGTGAGCACCAGGCAACGGCAGGACGGCAGGTGGCGTGCGAGTTCCGCGATGACCCGCGCCCCGTCGAGGTGCGGCATGTCCAGGTCGATGATCGCGACGTCGGGACGCAGTTGGGTGGCCAGCCGGATCGCGCTACGGCCGTCGGCGGCCTCGCCGACCACCTCAAGGCCCCCCCGGCGTTCCAGTACGAGGCGGAGCCCTTCGCGGACGATGGGGTGGTCGTCGGCGATGAGCACTGTGATCGGCCGGCTCATGGTGACGCCCGCCGGGTCAAGGGCAGCCGGGCCAGCACCCTGGTGCCCATACCGGCGCCGGCGCTGATCGTGACCGTCCCGCCGACGGGTGCCGCCCGATCCCGCATCGACTGCAGTCCGGTCCCGACGCCGGTGTCGACGTCGAAGCCCTGGCCGTCGTCGCTGATCTCAAGTTCCAGTTCGTTGCCGGTGTCTCGCAACTGGATACGACAGTGGGTTGCCCGGCTGTGCCGGATCACGTTCGTCATCGCCTCCAGGCAGATCTTGTATGCCGCATCCTCGACCTCTGTGGCGAGATTCGGCAACACGCTCGGCGTGTCCAGGTCGAAGGTGGGCGCGTTCGGCGACCGCAACCGTGCCGCCGCCGCGGCCACCGCGGCGGCGAGCCCCAGCTCCTCCAGTTCGGCGGGTCGCAGCTGCCGGACGATTCGCCGTACGTCTTCGGTGGCGCGGGCGGCCTCGCCGTGCATGCGCCGGGTCAAGGAGCCGAGTTCGCCGTCGCCGGCCAGGTCCGCCGCGACCTCCAGATGCAGCGTCAGGCCGACCAGGGAGGAACCGAGCCCGTCGTGCAGGTCGCGGTGGATGCGGAAGCGTTCCTCTTCCCGGGCCACGAGCAGCCGCTGCTGCGCGGCGCGCAGGTCGGTGAGCAGCCCGGCCACCCGGGCGGCGACGCCGCTGTGCCGGGCGAGGTCGGACAGGAGCTGCCGGTCCAGCGGCGACAACGTCTTCGCATCCGGCCGCGGCGCCACGACCAGCCGGCCGACGACCTGGTCGCCGACGCTGATATCGAAGCTCTCCACGAGCGTCGGGCGCCGGCCGCGCTGCCGGGTGGCTTGCCATCCGGTACCCGACCACAACTCCACGGCGACGTACGGCAGGCGCAGACTCTCGGCGGCGGTCTCGACGACGGCGGCCAGCAGCGACTCTGGATCGTCGGAGGCTTCCAACCGCAGCCCGAGGCGGTGCAGTACCAGCTGCGGGTCGCCGCCGGTGCCGAACAACCGATGGGTGATGACCCGCTGCGCGGCGGCACGGACCGGGGCGAACGTGACCGCGACCAGGCCGGCGGCCGGCAACGCCGGGACCGGTCCGCTGCGGCCGCTGATCGCGGCGGTCACCGCCGCCGCGCCGAGGTACAACCCGAGCAGCGCCGCACCACACACCACCGCGACCAGCCCCCGGTTCAGCGCCATATCCAGCTCGAACAGGTCACGCTTGGCCACCGCGACCGCAACCGATGCCGGGAAGATCAGCAGGACCAGGCCGAACCCGAAGGTGCCCGGCGGAATCGCGATCCACCTGCCGAGCAGCAGCATGCCGAGCGCCGTGGCGAAACCGAGCACGACGATCTGGGCCCGCCGACGCGCCTCGGCGTCGGAACGCAGCCGCACCCACCGGACGACCATGAGCACCAGGGCGGCGAGGGTGCACGCCTCCCAGATCGCCCCGGCCAGGGTGTTAAGCCGCGCGAGATCGTCGCTCCGGGGGCCGTGGACAGCCGTCCATCCGGCGAGCCCTGCGCACAGCAGCAGCGGCGCTGCGGAAGCCGACAGCCATGGCCGGCGGCGAAACCGGGCGGCGGGCCGGGGGAAGGCGAACGCGAAGAGCAGGGTGCTGATCCCGGTGACGAGGTAACCGCCCAGCCCGAGGTAGGCCCAGATCGACACCCACGGCCGGGCGAGGAGGTCCAGCGGCCCGATCCAGGCCCAGCCCGACACTGCGGACGACGCCCATCCGGCGGCGAACAACAGGAACGCGTGGGCCGCGAGTTCGTCGGGGCGCCGCCACAGCAGCCACCAGGCGAGCCCCAGCATCGCCAGGGACACTAGGGCTGCGTCGGGTTGCTCACCACCAACCAGGCCGACCAGATCTGGGTGGGCGTACACGTGTACCGGCACTTCGCCGTCCTGTGCGCCGTGGCGGATGCGGTAGGTCACCACCTCGCCGGCGTGCACCGACCGGGCAGGCCGTTCGCCGCGCAGGTACGCCGAGACCGGGACGCCGTCGATGGCCAGCAGTACGTCACCCCGGCGGATTCCGGCGACCGCCCCGACGGGTTGCAGCACCACGGCGTTGGCAACGGCCCCCTCGCCGGGCGGCACCGTCAGCAGATGATCGCTGGGCAGCAGCGCCTTCACGGCGAACAGCAGGCCAGGCACGGCGATCAGCCAGATCGCGACACCGACCGCCCACCGCCGGGACCGGCGCGTCACCCGATCGTCAGCCACGCCCGCCTCCCCTCACCTCGTGCTTGAGCATGCCGCATCGAGCGTCCCCACGTCATCGGACGGACGTCCCCACGATCGGGGACGCGCGGGCGCAGACACGGGGACGGCGGCGATCAGACGCTGACCAGGCCGGAGGTTCAGCCCTCCGGACCGATGAAGGAGGAACCTGTATGCGAACAATCCGACCAGTGACGGAGGTGGTGGCCGCGGCGGTCACCGCGGCGGCGGTGATGGGGGCGACGGCCACGCCGGCCGCGGCGAGCAGCGCGACGGGACCGGCGCCTGTCGTGGTGCACCCGGGCGAATCGATCCAACACGCCATCGACACTGCCCCGGCGCACGCGACGGTCGTCGTGACCGCGGGAACCTACCGGGAGAATCTGCTCATCACTCGGCCGGTCACCCTGACCGGCCAGGGGACCGTCACGCTGCAACCACCTGCAACGGTCATGCACAACACCTGCACCGACGACCCGGACGCCGGAGCGCCCGGCACCGCCCTGACCGTGGGGATCTGCGTGCTCGGCACGCTGGGGCCGACCGGCGCCGGCGACGGTGACCTGCCGAGCGTGGTGACACCGGTTGCCGATGTGCGTCTGAAGAACCTGACCGTGGCGCGCTTCACCGAGGGCATCGAGGCCGTCGGTACCCGCGGGCTGACGCTGGAATCGGTCACCGGCCGCGGCAACGCCGACACGGCGCTGCTGAGCTGGTACGGCGACGACACGGTCCTGTCCCGCGTCCACATGACCGGTACGGGAGGGTTCGCCGCCGTGTCGCTGCGCCGGTCACACCGGGTACGCGTCTCCGCCAGTCGCTTCACTGGAAACACGGGCCTCGGGCTCGCCTTGCTCGACACTCGATCCGGTGTCATTTCCGGGAACGTCCTGGCCGACAACAGCGGTGGGCTGGCCATCGTCGACACCGCCGATCCCGGCCCTACCGGGAACATCCGGGTCGCCGGCAACCACATCACCGGCAACAGCCGCTACTTCCCCGGCGACGGCTCGGCGCCACCCATCAGCGGAGTCGGTCTGATCCTCCTCGGTACCACCGACGTGACCGTGTCCGGGAACCGGATCATCGGCAACGCGCCGAGCGCCGCGGCACCGCTAGCCGGGTTCGGCGTCGGCGTGCTCGACGCCACCAACCTGACCGGCGGTGGGGTGCCCAGCGGCAACCGGGTGACCGGCAACCGGATCAGCGGCTCACCGGTCGCCGTCCGCTACGACGGCACGGGTTCCGACAACATCTTCCGCGGCAACCACATCGGCTGACCCGTACCGCCGAGGCGAATCGCTCGCCGCCCGATGACCATCCGTTCCACCGATCACCTCATTCGGCACCTCCGCGACGGCCGGGCGATCCGTCCCGATCACGCCGCCGCCAAGTCAAAGACACGGAGACACTCATGGCTGACCACCGTTCCCGACTGCCGCTCGCCGGTGTACTAGCCGGGCTCACCTTCGGCGCGGGACTCTTCACGCTGTTCACGATCCCCGGTGGCGGCGACGTCACCGACCAGCAGTTCGCCGACTTCTACAACTCGGCGGCACACCGGGCGACGGCCTTCGGGCTCTATCTGGCACTCGTCGTCGGTAGCTGGCTGATGATGTGGTTCTTCACCGAACTGGGCTCCCGGCTGGAGCCCGGCCGGCTGACCGGATTCACCCACCGGATGGCATCGATAGGCACCGCCGCCGTCCTCATCGGCGGCGCCATCGCGCTCGCCCCCGCCAGCGTGCAGGTGAACTCCGGCCGGCCGTTCGTCGGCATCCCCATTGCGCAGACCTTCGCCCATGCCGGGCTGCTCGTCGTCATCGTGGGTGGCGTCTACTCCTTCGCCGTGGTGACGTTCGTGCTGTGCCTGCGGTCGCGCCGAGCCGCCACGCTCCCGGGGTGGGCCGCCATCAGCGGCATGGTCGTCGCCGTGCTCCTGCTGGCCGCGTACGTGGTCGCCCCTGCGGTGCTCCTGCCGGCCTGGGTGATCATCGCCGGCTTCGGGGCGCGGCGCGTACCTGCCACCGCGCCCACGCCGACCACGGCGCACGTGGTCGCCTGACCGATGGCTCCAGAACAGCGCAGCCCCGGCATGAACCGGGACTCTGTTGGCGAATTCCGAAGTAGACGCTCGCCCCGGCATGATCTCTTCTGATCATGTTCGGGGCGTTCGTCGTGGAGGTTGGGGTGTCGCTGCGTCCGATGGACCTGAGTGAGGTTCCGGAACTGACTGCTCGTGTTGCCCGGACCGCGTTCCCGTCGGGGACTGCCGCGATGCGGGTGCGGGACGCCCTGGGGCCGATCTTCACTGACGACATGTTCCGCGACGCGTTCCCCTCGCGGGGCAAACCGGCGTTGTCTCCTGCCCGGTTGGCTTTGGTGTCGGTGTTGCAGTTCGCGGAGGGCCTGGCGGACCGGCAGGCCGCGGACGCCGTACGGGCCCGCATCGACTGGAAGTACGCCCTCGGCCTGGAGTTGACCGATCCAGGCTTCGACTACTCAGTGCTCTCGGAGTTTCGCTCCCGGTTGATCAACGGCGGCCTGGAGCAGGCCGTGTTCACTGCTGTAGTTGACGTGGCTAGAGCGTCTGGCCTGGTGAAGGCCAGGGGGAAGCAGCGCACCGACTCGACCCACGTCATCACGGCGGTGCGCGAGGTCAACCGGCTGGAACGCTGCATCGAGACCATGCGCGCCGCGCTGAACGCACTCTCGGTGCTGGCGCCGACCTGGGTGGCGACGCTGGCGGACGCGGAGTGGTTCGACCGCTACAGCGACCGCCCGGAGCAGTACCGCCTGCCCGCACCGGGAACCGGCAGCGGATCGCGCTTGCCGAACAGGTCGGCGCGGACGGCTTCCGACTCATGACGGCTGTGTTCGCCAGCGACGCACCCGCACGCCTGCGCCAGGTGGAGGCTGTAGAGGTCTTGCGGCAGACCTGGGTCCAGGAGTACGCCATCGCCTCTACCGACGGGCAAGAGCGGATCGTGTGGCGGCACCCGAAGGACTGCCCGCCGGGTACCAACCCTGCCCGGTCCGCAGTCAGTGCACCACTTCAAGTGCCCGCAACCTCACCCTGCGCCCGCGGGAGGAGCACGAAGCGCTCCAGCTGGCCCGAGCTGACCAGTCCACGGCCGAGTGGAAATGCCGCTACCAACCCCGGGCTGGCATTGAGGCCACCATCTCGCAGGGTGTCCGCAGCTTCAACCTCCGCCGGTCGCGCTACCGCGGCCTGGCCAAGACGTCCCTGCAGCACCAGCTCACAGGGGCCGCAATCAACCTCAACCGCATCGGAGCCTGGCTCGGCGGCAGCCCTCACGGACGAACCCGACCGTCCCACTTCGCAGCCCTGCGCCTGGGCCTGACGGTCTGAGACGGCCTACCCGGACGGCTCCCGTTGGCCGCCGCCCCCAGGGAGGCGGGACGGTCCAGCTCTGAGTAATCAAGAGTTGCATCGGTCGCCGACGCGCCCATCCTACGAACGCGATCAACTGCCGATGACAGTGCATTGGATCTTGAGGCGATCCGAACCGTTCCGTGTCGTCCCTGGTTCTTAGCAGGAGTTCCCACTCACCCGGAGTGTTATGATCTCGTCTCTGGACGGAGGGTGGACGGAGGT
>JAOPYO010000106.1 GCA_025964575.1 Actinomycetes bacterium | reverse complement strand
CTCCGCAGGTGTCGACGCCCACTACGGCGCCGCCGAGACCTTCGACTACTACAAGAACGTGCAGGGCCGGAACGGCATCTTCGGAAACGGCGCCGGCGTGCCCTCCCGTACGCACTACGGCAACGCATACGTCAACGCGTTCTGGGACGGCACCCAGATGACCTACGGCGACGGCTCGGGCAACGCACGGCCGCTCGTCGAACTGGACGTCGCCGGGCACGAGATGAGCCACGGTGTCAGCGGCGCGCTGACCAACTGGGGGCAGAGCGGCGAGACCGGCGGTATGAGCGAGGGCACCAGCGACATCTTCGGCACGATGGTGGAGTTCTACGCCAACAACGCCAAGGACACGCCCGACTACACCATGGGCGAGCTGATCAACATCAACGGCAACAACACGCCGCTGCGCTATATGTACAACCCCTCGCTCGACGGCAGCTCGCCCAACTGCTGGACCAGCGGCAACGGCAGCCTCGACCCGCACTACTCGATGGGCCCGCTGGCCCATTGGTTCTTCCTGGCCGCCGTCGGCAGCGGTGACCACGGGTACGGCAACAGCCCGACCTGCAACAGCTCGACCGTCACGGGCATCGGCAACGACAAGGCCGGCAAGATCTGGTACAAGGCGCTCGCGTCCTACGCCAACAGCAACGAGAACTACGCGGCCGCGCGGACCGACTCGCTCAAGGCGGCGGCCGACCTGTACGGCACGCACTGCACCGAGTACAACACCGTCAACGCCGCCTGGGCCGCGGTCAGCGTGACCGGCTCCGACCCGGTGCCCGGCACCTGCCCCGGCCAGCCCGGCTCCCCCACCGTCACCGGCCCCGGCAACCAGACCGGCACCGTCGGTACGGCGGCCTCGCTCCAGATCCAGGCCACCGACCCCAACGGGCAGACGCTCACCTACAGCGCGACCGGGCTGCCGGCCGGGTTGTCGATCAACGCCTCCTCCGGGCTGATCTCCGGCACGCCCACCACGGCCGGCACTTCGACGGTGACGGTCACGGCGAAGAACACCTCGAACCTCACCGGCTCGGCCACCTTCACCTGGACGGTCAACCCGGTCGGCGGCGGATGCTCCGCGCCTGGTGACAAGGTCGGCAACGGAGGCTTCGAGAGCGGCACCCCACCGTGGACGACCACGACCGGCGTCGTGTCCGCCAACGGCAGCGGTGAGACCTCGCACTCGGGAACGTCTTTCGCCTGGCTGAACGGCTACGGCAGCACGCACACCGACACGGCCTCGCAGTCGGTCACGATCCCGGCGGGCTGCCACGGGACCTATACCTTCTGGCTGCACATCGACACCGCCGAGACCACGACGAGCACCGCCTACGACAAGCTCACCGCGAAGATCGGCAGCACCACCCTCGCCACCTACTCCAACCTCAACAAGAACACCGGCTACGTCCAGAAGAGCTTCGACGTCTCGTCCTTCGCGGGCCAGACCGTGACGCTCGCCTTCAGTGGTGTGGAGGACTCCAGCCTCCAGACCAGCTTCGTCGTCGATGACGTGGCTTTGACCGCCTCCTGACCCGCCCCTCTGGGCCCCGGGCACGACGCCACTGTCGCGCCCGGGGCCCACTCCGCTGAGAGGAATCATGAGAAGCATCATCTCGTTCATCGCCGGCGCCGCCGGCACGGTGGCCGTCGCCGCAGGACTGGTCGCCCTCCCCGCCGTGTCCCATGCCGCCGCCTGCACCCCCGCCCAGGTGATCGGCAACGGCGGCTTCGAGAGCGGCACCTCACCCTGGTCCGCCTCCGCCAACGTGATCTTCACTGGCGGGGGTCAGACCGCCCACGCCGGCAGCCGCTTCGCCCGGCTGGACGGGACCGGCGGCACGCACACCGACACCCTCTCGCAATCGGTGACCCTGCCCCCCGGCTGCTCCACCGCCTCGCTCTCCTTCTGGCTGCACATCGACACCTCCGAGACCACGTCCAGCACCGCCTACGACAAGCTCACCGCGAAGATCGGCAGCACCACCCTCGCCACCTACTCCAACCTCAACAAGAACATCGGCTACGTCCAGAAGACGATCGACGTGTCGGCATTCGCGGGCCAGACCGTGACGCTGGCCTTCACGGGCGTGGAGGACTCCAGCCTGCAGACCAGCTTCGTGCTCGACGACGTGGCCCTGAACGCCTCCGGCGGTTCGACGCCCGGTGACTCGACCCGTACGCCCGCGGCGCCCTCCTACACCGTGAACCTGAGCAGCGACTCCTCGGGCGTCACCTGGACCGGGCACGAGAGCGTCGGCTTCACCAACGCCTCGGCCACGCCGCTCTCCGAGGTGTACCTGCGGCTGTGGGACAACTACCACGGCGCCTGTCCATCGAACACGCCGATATCCGTCTCCAACGTGACCGGCGGCACCGCGGGCGCCCTGGAAGTGGGCTGCACGGCGCTGAAGGTCACCCTGCCGACGCCGCTGAACCAGGGCCAGAGCGGAACGGTCGGCTTCGATCTGAACATCGTCGTGCCGAGCGGGGCCGACCGGTTCGGCCACGACGGCGCGTACAACTTCATCGGCAACGCCCTGCCGCTGCTGGCGATCCGCGACGCCGCGGGCTGGCATCTGGACCCGTACACCAACAACGGCGAGTCGTTCTATTCGCTGGCGAGCGACTTCACGGTGACGCTGGACCACCCGACGTCGCTGAGCGTCCCGGCCACCGGGACGTCCGTGGACACGCCAGGCTCCGCCGGCCGTACGGTGACGACGGCGACGGCTTCCAAGGTCCGGGACTTCGCCTGGGCGGCCGGGCCGTTCCAGAAGATCTCCAGCACCTCGCCGGGCGGGGTGAACGTCAACGTCTACTGGGTGAGCGGCATCAGCTCGTCCTCGGCCCAGTCGATGATGAACACGGCCAAGGCGGCCCTGGACGCGCACGCCCAGCGGTTCGGCGCCTATCCGTACACCGAGGCCGACGCGGTGCTGGACAACAACTTCTGGTTCGGCGGCATGGAGTATCCGGGCTTCGTACTCGACCTGGTCAGCTCCACCGCGCTGGCCCACGAGTTCGCCCACCAGTGGTGGTACGGCATCGTGGGCGACGACGAGTACAACAGCCCCTGGCTGGACGAGTCCTTCGCCGACTACTCGACCGACCTCTATTTCAACACGACCGGCTCCGGGTGCTGGAACAGCGTCTCCTGGGCCTCGTCCGCCGAGAAGATCACCAATTCGATGGCGTATTGGGACGCGCACTCGTCCCGCTACTCCACGGTGGTGTACGGCTACGGTAAGTGCGCGCTGCACGACCTGCGGCGGCTGATCGGCGATTCCGCGATGACCACGCTGCTGGGTAACTACGCCCAGGCCCATTGGTACGGCGTCTCGACGACCGCCGAGTTCAAGGCCGCGGCTCAGGCGGCGACGTCGACCGACCTGACGTCGTTCTGGGTGCAGCACCGCATCGAAGGATGACTTCAGCCAGGCTCCGGGCGATCCGCCCGGAGCCTGGCCCTCAGGCGGCCGGTCCCGCGCGGCCGCCCGCCATCGCGAAGGGGCGATCTTCCCGTAATGACACATATGGATCACATATAGGCTTCTCCCTATGCGATCGTGGCCCGCACCCGAGGTGCCCCGCCTGGCGGACAACGGACTGCCCGGAACGGGCTTGCAACTACACGTGTACGACACCGCTACGGCCTCTGTGCGGCTGACCGACCCCGGTCCCACCGCGCGGATGTACGTCTGTGGCATCACCCCCTACGACGCCACCCATCTCGGGCATGCGTCGACCTATCTCGCCTTCGACCTGGTGAACCGGGTCTGGCGAGATGCCGGTCACCAGGTCCAATATGTGCAGAACGTCACCGACGTCGACGATCCGCTGCTGGTGCGGGCCGACGAGACGGGGCAGGACTGGCAGGAGCTGGCCGAACGCGAGATCGACCTGTTCCGTGAGGAC
The DNA here is from genome assembly GCA_025964575.1 of Actinomycetes bacterium. Classification (GTDB taxonomy): domain Bacteria; phylum Actinomycetota; class Actinomycetes; order Streptosporangiales; family Streptosporangiaceae; genus Actinomadura_E. The sequence goes on along the minus strand of JAOPYO010000106.1, from coordinate 3,469 downwards.
ATGGCGGAACTGCGGATCCTGCCGCCGGACCACTACGTGGGTGCGGTCGAGGCCATCCCCATGATCATCGAGTTCATCGAGAAACTGCGGGCGCGTGGCGCCACCTACGACGTGGACGGCGATGTCTACTTCCCGGTGAGTTCCGATCCGAACTTCGGCCAGGTGAGCGGACTGAGCGCGGCGGAGATGCTGCCGCTGTTCGCCGAGCGCGGCGGCGACCCGGAGCGGCGGGGCAAGAAGGACGCGCTGGACCCGCTGCTCTGGCAGGCCGAGCGGCCCGGCGAGCCTGCCTGGGAGTCATCCATGGGCCGCGGCCGGCCCGGCTGGCACGTCGAGTGCTGCGCGATCTCCATCGAGCATCTGGGTATGTCCTTCGATATCGAGGGCGGTGGCTCCGACCTGGTCTTCCCGCACCACGAGATGGGCGCCTCGCACGCCCAGGTGGCCACGGGACGACAGCCGCACGCCAAGTCCTACGTTCACGCGGGCATGGTCGCCCTGGACGGTGAGAAGATGTCGAAGTCCAAGGGCAACCTGGTCTTCGTCTCCACGCTGCGCCGGGGGGGCGCCGACCCGATGGCGATCCGGCTGGCGCTGCTGGCCCACCACTACCGGTCGGACTGGGAATGGACGGCTCCTGAGCTCGAGGCCGCGCGGGCCCGGCTGGCGCGATGGCGTGAGTCCGTACGCCTGCCGGCCGGACCTCCCGCCGGGCCGCTGCTCGACGAGGTACGCCGCCATCTCGCGAACGATCTGGACGCCCCCGCCGCCCTGACGGCCGTGGACCGCTGGGCCGGCGACGCCCTGGCCGGCAACGGCACGGACGAGGAGGCCCCGGCCCAGGTCCGCGCCATCGCCGACGCACTCCTCGGCCTCTTCCTCTGATCCCTCCCCCGAGCCCTCTCCATCGGTCATGGGCCGGTCATGGGGCCGGGGTTCAGGCGAGGGCGGGCGACAGCACCCGCCGGGGATCGATGAGGCCGTCCCGGGTGGACATGTGGTGGTCGTAGTCGTCGATCCGCCAACCAGCCGTGAGCAGGCTCCGGAGCGCGGGATGCGGTCCGGGCAGACAGGCCCGCACCCGCGAGGATCCGAGACCGGCGACCGCCGCCACCGTGGCCGTGACCGCGTCGGCTCCTGAGGCGACGGCAAGGTGCCTGAGCACTCCCGATCCATCCGCGCTCTCGCCCGCGCCGGCCGCGATGGGTTCGCCGTCCAACTCGACCATCAGCCCGGTCCCACCCGGCATCGCCGCCCAGAACGCGTAGTCGGGTCTCCGGTCGACCCCGGTCAGTTCCCCCTCGGTGACCGCGGCCCGCCCGGTGGGGACCACGCGGGCGCGGGCCGCGGGCGCGGCCAGCGCCACGGGCGGGCCGGTCAGATAGAGCAGCGGCCAGCGCGGGACCAGGCCGTACCGGACGTAGAGGGGCATCGCCCGGGGGTTCTGCGAGCTGAAGGTGAAGATCTCCGCGCGACCGTCCAACGCGTGGTCGAGCAGCCTCCGCCCGATGCCAGACCCATGGTGGGCCGGGTCGATGAACAGATCGCACAGCATCGTGGCGTCGCCGATCGGCCGGGTCCCGCTGTAGCCCACCACCGTGCCGTCCAGCTCCGCCACCAGGAATTCGCCGTGCCGCCGCAGGTGATCGACGTACCGGGGATCGGAGCCGGAGCCCCGGCTCTGCTCCCCGTTGGCGACCGCGACCTTCGCGACCTCCGGGATATCGCGATCCTCCACGGGCCGCACGCGTGGCCCTTGATCGTTCATGACGGCCGGTCCCTTCCGCCCGTCAGTGGGCGCCGGCGCGGCGGGCGACGCGGCGGCGGGATCTGCGGATCGCCAGGTGCTGCGGCGAGCGGCGCAACCGGCCCGGGATGAGCAGGTAGAAGAACGCACCGGTCCGCAGCAGGGACCAGAGTAGACGATCGCGGCCCGGGCTCCATTTCAAGCCGAACTGGGCGCGCAGCGGCTCGGGGAGCAGCCCGGTGGTGATGAACCGGTTGAGTGACAGAGCGGGCCGCAGGAACCACGGCTTGCGGGCCGAGAGCACGGCGCGGGCCACCTCTCGGCCGGTGCCGGACACCTCGAGCGAAGCGATCATCTGGTCCAGGTAGGCGCGAAAGGACGCCAGGTCCGCGGGCTGGATGCCGGCCGGGCAGCCGAGCACGTCGGCCACCATCGCCGCCTGGCGGACGTATTCCTCGGCGACGTCCCCACTCGGACTGCCCAGGATCTCCTCGTAGACGTAAAGGGCGGCGTCGATGAGTGTGGCGTTGACCCAGACCTGAAGCTCAGGATCGTTGCCGGAATAGCCGGGCCCGGTGATCCGGTCGTGCACCTGGCGGACGACCGTGCCGATCCGGTCGGCCTCCTCGTCCGTGCCGAGCGCCACGATCGTGAGGAAGTCCAGCGTGCCGAACAGCCGCGGCAGCGGCTTGTCGCGGAAGTCGCTGTGGTCGGCGACTCCCTGGGCGACCTTGGGGTGGGCGACCTGGAGCATCAGCGCCCGCCCCGCACCGAGCATGAGGGCGGGCTCGGTGACGACGAGCTTCAGGACCGATCGGTCCCGTACCGGCGTGCCGGTGATCTCCACAGAGCCTCCTCGCAGGAACCCGCATCATCTCGATACTTGCGCAGCCGGCACCATCAGGGCAAGCATTACTGGCGACTCGCCAATAAGCTGTGTCAGCTCAGCCGGACGCGCGGGTCCAGGAACGAGTAGCCGATGTCGACGATCAGGTTCGCGACGATCACGAAGAACGACACCAGGAGCGTGACCCCGATGATCACCGGGGTGTCGCCCACCGAGATGGACTGATACACGAGCTGCCCGATGCCCTGGAGGCCGAAGACCTTCTCGGTGACGATCGTGGAGCCGATCAGAACTCCGATGTCGATGCCGAACTGCGTGATCACCGGGGTGAGCGCCGATCGCAGCCCATGACGGTAGACCACCCGGCGCTCGGAGAGCCCCTTGGCGCGCGCCGTCCGGATGTAGTCCTCCCCGAGCACGTCGAGCATCGATCCGCGCGTCAGCCGGGTATAGGCCGCGACCATCAGGAACGCCAGCCCGGCCCAGGGCAGGATCATCCGCTGGAAGAAATGCTCCTGCAGCGGTGGTCCGGCCTCGAAGAAGGTGAAGCCCAGGTTCCCCAGCACGGTGGAGAAGATGAAGAGCAGGGCCAGTGCCATGACGAAGGGCGGGGTCGACAGGCCGACCAGGACGAACACGGTGGACGTCCGGTCGATCCAGCTGCGGGCCCGGGTGGCGCTCAGGACCCCGGTGGCGATGCCGCCCACGAACCAGATGACGCCGGCTCCCAGCACCAGCCAGAGTGTGGTGGGCAGCCGGTCGGCGATCAGCTGGGTGACCGGCGTCTGATTGATGTAGGAGTAACCGAGGTCTCCGCGCAGGAGCTGTTTGAGGAAGTTCCAGTACTGCACCAGCACCGGCTGGTCGAGCCCGAG
>JAOPYO010000105.1 GCA_025964575.1 Actinomycetes bacterium | reverse complement strand
CGTGGCTCATCTCGTGCCCGGCGACGTCCAGTTCGACGAGCGGCCGTGCGTTGCCCGAGCCGTCGCCGTAGGTCATCTGGGTGCCGTCCCAGAACGCGTTGACGTAGGCGTTGCCGTAGTGCGTACGGGAGGGCACGCCGGCGCCGTTTCCGAAGATGCCGTTCCGGCCCTGCACGTTCTTGTAGTAGTCGAAGGTCTCGGCGGCGCCGTAGTGGGCGTCGACACCTGCGGAGGCGGCGTCGCTGTTGGTCCCGTTGCCGAATGCGCCGGTGGTGTTGCTGAAGGTCGTGCCGGTGCCGCTCGTGGCATGGTTCAGGTTGGTGGTGTATCCGTTGCCGTGCGACGGGTCCTTCATCGAATAGGTACCGCCGGAAAGAGTCAGATCGATCGGGACCGACCCGCTGTAGATGGAGTTCCCGGTGCCGCCGGTCAGTGCGACCTGCGGAGCGGCCGTACGCCCCGCGGGCAGGAAGCTCTGGATCTCGTCGCGGGTGTCCAGCACCTGGCCCTTACGGGCGTCGACCAGGACGTGCAAACGGCTCGGGGTCTGGTCCTTCAGGACGCCCGAGACGACGGTCTCCCAGACCAGCGCCGCGGAGCGCCCCGCGAGCTTCACGGCCAGACGCGGCTTGGAGACCGAGGCGATCGTCCCCTGGAGCCGCGTACGCGACACGGCCGCGGCGCGGCCGGCGGTCACCGAGGGCTTGGTCGAGACGGCGCCCGCCGTCGCGGCGGCCGGATTGAGAGACTTGTACGTGCCGTCAGGCTTCAGATGGACGACGAGATCGCCGCCGTACACCGGCAGGCCCTTGTAGGTACGGTCGAACCGGACATCGGCCGCGCCGTTCTTGTCCACCACCACCGTCCGGGCGATGAACGTATGACCGGAGGCCGTGTGCGCCTGCTTGGAATGCGTGGCGATGACCTTCTGGGCGTTGGTGATGGCGCGCTTGCGGGTGGCGGGTGGCGGGTCGGCGGTGAAGGGGTTGGCGGTGAAGGCGGAGTGCCCGGCGGGCTGCCGGCCGGGCTTCGGGGTCGGCGTGGCTCCAGCGGGGGAGACGGCCACAGCGCCGCCGGCCGCGCAGAGCAGAGCCAGGGCAGGCACCATCGCGATTCGTCGTCGGTTCACGGACGCAATTCCTTTCGCCTCAAGGGCGGGGACGCCCGCGGTGGGGCGGGCAGGCGGAAAGGCACGAGGGCGAGAGCGGCGCGACGGTCTTCCTCCCTTTCGGTAAAGCGGGGTAATTAGCCGCTTCTCGGATAAAAGGGAGTCTCCGTAGATGCAGTGACGACGAGAAGGGTCTGGAGGCACCGATAGGGATATCCCTACGGAGGGCGGAGGTCTCAGTCCCGCTGGTCGGTCGCCTCGCGCCAGACCATGGCGATCCGGGCGACGTCCACCCGGGACCGCACGCCCAGCTTGCGGAACGTGCGGGTGAGCGCGGCCTCGACGGTCTTGACACTGACGAACAGCCGGGACGCGATCTCCCGGTTGGTCGCGCCCTCCGAGACCAGTGCGGCGACCCGGCGCTCCACGCCGCTGAGGGTGCCGAGCAGGTCGGTCTCGGCGGCCGGTGCGGCGGCCGGTACGTCGAGCCGCTCGAGCTCCGCGGCCACCAGGATCAGCCAGGGCCGCGCCTCGGCCCGGGCGAAGATACGCCGGGCCTCCTGGAGCGCAGTCCGGGCCGCAGACGCGTCCGTGCTGCGGAGCCGGGTCCGGCCGAGCGCTAGCAGGGTGCGTCCCTCCTCCAGGGGGTAGGGGAGCCCGGCGAGCGTCACGGCGGCCCGCTGGAGCTCGTCTGCCGCCGCGTCCAGATCGCCGCGCGCCTCCGTCACCAGCGCCGACGCCCGGTCCAGGACGGCGAGGAAACCGCGCCGGCCCAGCCTGGCCGCCCGCGCCCGGGTCTCCTCGATCAGTTCCGTGGCCTCGTCCGCGCAGCCGGTGTGCGCAAGGGCTTCGGCGAGGTCGGCGTGCCAGCGCCGCATCGCGGGATCTCCGAGGCCCTGCTCGGTCTCCAGCCGGCGGACCAGACGCAGCGTCCTGGCGGCCAGGACGGCCTCGCCCCTCATCAGCCGTACGTGACCCACAGCGTGCAGGGTTCGCGGCAGGAAGATCAGGTCGCTGTCGTCCTCGCTGTGCCGCTGGGCCCGTTCCGCGGCGGCGAGGGCACTGCCGAGATCGCCCCCGGCCGCCTCGGCGGATGCGACCGCGTACCAGGCCGGGCCCTGGCTCAGCCCGGAGTCCTCGGCGAGACGCAGGCTCTGCTGGGCGAGATCGAGGGCACGCGCGCAGCGCCCGCGGTGGATCTCGACCTGCGCCAGGCCGGAAAGGCACACGCAGAGGCTCTCCACGGCGCCGCGCTGCCGGACGGTGTACGTCAATGCCCGCAGCTCGGTCCGGGCGTCCTCCAGCCGGTCCTGGAGCAGGTAGTGGCGGTGCTTCAGATGGGCAGGCCCGTTGTGGTCGAACATGACCCGGGGGTCCTGCGGCGTGGCCAGGGCCCGGGTCAGCGTCTGCTCGGCATCCGGATGCCCCAGATAGAACTCGGTGTGGGCCTGTTTGGTGAGCGCGAGCAGCTCGGTGCGCCGATCGCCGGCCTGCGCCGCGAGGGCGGCGGACCGGGCCGCCTGGGTGCGGGCGTCCGTGACCGAGCCCCGGACCATCCACGCCCGCCAGCTGAGCCGGTAGTGCAGCGGCGCGAGGAGCGCCGGTTCGCCGCACGCGTCCGCGAGGGCCTGAGAGAAGACGTCGTCGACCTCGGCCAGTGCCTGGCCACAGGAGTCGATGACGATGATCCAGGCCCTGACGCGCTCGACCGGGCCGCTGGACCGAGCCAGCACGTCGTGGGCGATCTGGCGGGCCAGTGCGAACTCCCCGGCGGCCACCGCGTCCTCGGCCGCCGTGAGCCGCCGGTCGGCGTCGCCGGTCCGGTCCCCGGCGGGGGTGCGGTCCGCCGCGAGCTGCCCGAGGTGGGCCGCCGTCGCCGGCGC
>JAOPYO010000104.1 GCA_025964575.1 Actinomycetes bacterium | reverse complement strand
AATGGCCCAGGGCTTCCCGGCCGCCCTAACCGGCTACGGCCTCGCGGCCCTGATCGCTGCCGCGGCGGCCATACCCACCTTCGCCACCGAAACTGTCAGCCTCACCTGAGGCTGCTCGCCCGGGACCTGTCCCGCTCGAAAATAGGGTTCGGGTCGTTGACCCGCATGTTCAGGCGGCCCGGTGATATTGGTTGATCAGGCCGTTCAGGATGGGATGTCGCCGGACGGAACGGGCGTCGGCGAGGTCGGCGATCGGCCTCGTGTCGGTCGTCTCGACCAACGGTGGTCGTTGGTCACGGGACTGATGCGGACGGTGCTGGTTATAGTCCTCGGCATACTCGGTGACGATCTTGGACAGATGTTTCTCGTTGAAGATCAGCATCTGGTCGAACACCTCGCGACGAAGCCTTCCGACTACGCGCTCGCACATCGCGTTCGCCCGGGGGGCCGGCGGCGGAGTCTTGATGATCCGTACACCACCAGCGCGGAAGACCTCGTCAAAGGGCTGCGGTGAACTTGGTGTCGCGGTCACGAATGAGGAATGGCAGCGAGTCCATCCGCTCCCCCAGTCCCATGGCCAGATTCCGGGCCTGCTGCGGTGGATGGGGGTGTGGACCATGACGGCGCTGGGGAAACGCTTGGCCAGGCGGTCGATGGCGGCTTTGCCGCGGTGGGAGGAGCCGTTGTCGACGACCCAGAACACCCGCTTGGCCGAGGCGTAGGGTTCGGTGGTCATGACCTGCTCGACCAGGGTCATGAACGGGACGATGCCGGTCTTGGCCGAGCAGTGCCCGAACACCTGGGCTTGGTGGACGTCATAGGCGGCCAGGTAGGCCAGGGCTCCGCCGCGCTGGTACTCGTGGTTGACACGCATCGTGCGGGCCACGCCGGGCGGCAGGGTGGGGTGGCAGCGGCAGCGGGCCTGGATGCTGGTCTTCTCATCGCAGGAGATCACGTACTCGTCGCTGGCCAGTGGTGCGCCGTCCCAGACGCGGGCGTACAAATCCAGCACACGGCTGGCCCGGGCGGCGAAGTCAGGGTCACGCATGAACAGCCAGGACCTGTACTGCCAGGGTTTGATCGCGTCGGAGGCCAGGATCCGGCGGACGGTCGAGGCGGAGATCGTTTCGGTGATGCCACGGCCGATGACCTCCCCGGCCAGGTCCGGGCAGCTCCACCGTGACAATGGCACCCCGGTCTCGGCGGGCAGCTGGCAGGCCAGCGCTTTGACCTCGCAGACCTGAAGCGGGGTGAACCGCGAGGGCCGGCCCGTCCTGGGCCGGTCCTTCAGTCCGGGCATGCCCTCATCGGCGTATCGACCGCGCCAGGTACGGACGGTGTCCACCGTCACGCCGCGAAGCCGGGAGATCTTGGCGTTGGAGTAGCCGTGGGAGACGTCCAGCACGATCCGCACCCGGATGACCTGCTGGTAAGGGGCGGTATGGGAGTAGGCCAGCTGCTTGAGCCGGCGACGCTCGGCGGCGGCCAGCGTGATCTGGCGTGCGTGGGGGGCAGGCACGAAAGGGCACTCCATGGATGATCTTCGCGATGATCTGCGCAGAATGCCCGACCCGCGCACACAGTGCGCGGTGACACGCCTGTCCCCCAAAATATGGGGCATGCCTGTCATCCCCGAGTCGACCAAGACGTCCTTGGCTCAGCGGCTTCGCGCGCACGCCAAGGACAAGTGGCCCCAACTGACCACGGTTCAGGTGCGCTACCGCGGTCAGTTCGCCTACGTGGATGGAGACCTGACCGATGGCGACAAGCTGCCACTGATGCGACTGCGCTACGGAGGCTCCGCCCACCTCTGGGGCCTTGCCATCTATCTCGCCAGCAACGACGGATACCAGGACCAGATCTGGTTCACCGGCAGCCCCCAAGAAGCCCTTGACCTCGTCTGCGACCTCTACGTGACCAACGCCGACCACTGAGACAGTCCGACCGCATGATCGGCCCTCACGTCAACCCCCGAAGAACTTCCAGCGCAGACCACTTAGGAGATCGCGCCGGTGAGCTTCGTGAACAGCCAGTAGGCGTCCTTGCCGTCCGACTTCACGTCATAGGAGACGTAGCCATGCGCCTGATACTTGACGCCCCTTGCTTTTTTCACCTGGACTTCATATCCAACATGCCACCAGCCGTTTATGTGGTGCGTGATCGAATAAGAGACTTGGGAGGTGATATTGTATTCGCTTAGCTTAGACGTGCCCGGACTAGGGATAATCCAGGCCCCGATCATCACTTTAGCGGGAACCTTAGTCGCTCCATTCGGATCCCAGTATACTTCTATGTTGCCACGCCTATAGCCGCTACCCCAAGCATAGACGCAGGACCGTGCACGCAACTTGACGCTAGGGCTGCGCGGCACAGGCACAGTCTTGTTGTCCCATCTACTGCAGGAATTGGTCGGCGCAGCGCTTGCCTCAGCGTGGGCCGCCGAGGAGATCGCCGGGATGCCACCCAGCAAGCCGATCGCCGAGACTCCTACCACAGACGCTCGTTTTACCAGCTTCATTCGCCCTCCTCCAAGTGGAATAATGTCAGTATCACAGAGCCATTGAATTGCGGCGAGGGTCTTAGGGCCCATTTTCTATTGGGCCCATAGACTTGACGTCCGGGGCGCCCATCCAAGGTATTCACGTTGGAGCAAGCCCAATGGCAGGAGTTTGAACGCTCGTGATCTTGTTCGGGCTGGTCAGGTGACTCGTGGTTGGGCTATTCGGGGTGCCAGTGGGTGCGGGACGATGCTGTAGGTCACGCGGAAGGTCTTGATCTTGTCGCCGCGGCAGGCTTTGCGCTTGCGGTCGGCGGGGCGGCGCGGGGTGAGGGTGGACAGTACGTCCTCGGTGAAGGCCGCCATGGCCTCGGCCATATGGGCGGTGGCCTGGCCGATGGTGCGGCGCAGCGCGCCGCGGGCATTTTTGATGGAGATCTGCTCCAGCGCGATCTGGTCGCCGCCGTGATCGAGGTGGGTGGTGATGGCCGCGTCGGCCAGGCGCAGCAGGATCTGGAAGAGCGCCAGCACCTCACTTCCCACGAGATGGAACAGACGGCTGCCCACAGGAGCGAAACGGGTGGAACAGAGGCGAACTCTCGAGCTCAAGGCATCACAGCCGCAGGGCTTCGGCAAGGTGTCGTTATGTCTGGTTCGGTCATGTGAGTCCGAGCAGGGTGAGGGGCCGGTCAGCGTTGCGGCGGAGCGCGGCGGCGATGTTGGTGGTTCCGGTTGCGCGTAGGACACCGATGGCCAGGTTGCGCCAAGTGCGGGCCTCGAACTCCTTGGGCTTAGAACACCCTGCAGTATCAGTCCCTGGACCTAGTTAGAGCCCTTCGGATTTGGGCCTGGGAGCCCTTCCGACCATTCATGGAGACCTGTACATTTTTCACAGGAAGGCGAAAACACTCACAGAAAGACGGATTTATGGAGAACATGACAAGCAAACTGGTGGCCGTCGGCGCCGTGGGGGTAGCCACGATTCTCGTTGGCGCTGCCCCGGCGTCGGCACAGACTCTTCCCAAAAAGACCGAATGGGCCTTTACCACGGATAGCGGCGGCGCCGGAGGAGAAGCCAGAATCAGGGTATATCCTTACTACATCCACCCCTCTACCACAACCCGCCGTAACATCTATCTCGACGTGCTAGACCGAGACAACAACGACCACAAGGTAGCCTATGCGCGCGCCTACGCAGAGACCAAAGGAGGGAGAAAATTGATAATTAGCGTCTGGGACGGCGCGAATAACTATGGTGGCAATTGGGATATTAAGGTGAATTATCCGCGAGACATGACGATTAGAGCGATAGTCTGCCTGGTCAATAAATACGGGCAGACGACAAATACTCGTTGGTGCAGCTGGACCAAAGCAATTACAACCTAGTGCCCTGCGCCTGAAATTCGTCGTATAAGTGTAGTTTGTGGGGTGTGGCGAGGACGGGGCGGCCGGTGGCCGCGGTGGTGCTGACCGATGCTGAGCGTGCTGAGTTGACGCGGTGGGCTCGTCGGGCGAAGTCGTCGCAGGCTCTGGCGTTGCGGTCGCGGATCGTGCTGGCGTGTGCGGAGCCGGGGTGACGAACAAGCAGGTCGCGGAGCAGCTGCGGATCACGCAGACGGTCGGCAAGTGGCGGGCCCGGTTCGTGGAGCGAAGATTGGACGGCTTGATGGATGAGGACCGGCCGGGCCGGCCGTCGTCAGTCACGCTGGACCAGGTCGAAGAAGTCGTGGTCGCTACGCTGGAGCGCCCTGCGGGTGCCGAATATTACGTCCGCGCAGTTCGGGAGGCATGCCGTGACTCGCCGATCATGCTGCTGAGTCGACCTCCCTACCGGGTTCTGTCAGCGGTGGTGGAGTGCGGAACCAGATGCCAGGATGACCCACTGTGCTGCTGCGACTGCCCTACCTCACCCTGTCGAGCATGTTCACCCTCCTACGCCTGCTACCAAGGAACGACAGGGACAAGCACATCGAAATCCTGGCCTTGCGGCATCAACTCGCCATCCTGCAACGCCAGATCGACAAGCGTTCCTCGCCGCGCTGCTGCAGCGGCTCCCGCGGATCCGGCTGCGCCGGCTGCACCTGATCGTTTCTCCGGACACCATCCTGCGCTGGCACCGTGACCTGCTCCGCCGGGCGAACGCCTCCCCCTCGCAGCGACCCGGCCGGCCACCTGCCCGCCGCGCCATCCAAGCCCTCGTTCTGCGACTGGCCCGCGAGAACAGCGGCTGGGGCTACCGGCACATCCACGGCGAACTCGCCGCCCTCGACATCACGATCGCACCCTCCACCGTATGGGAGATCTTGAAACGGCACGGGATCCAACCCGCCCCGCAACGCGATGCCACCACCTGGGCGGCGTTCCTACGCCATCAGGCCCACGCGATCCTGGCCTGCGACTTCTTCACCGCGACCACGCTCAGCGGCACTACGTACTACGTCTTCGCCGCCATCGAACACCCCACCCGCCGCGCCGGCGTTCTCGGCGCCACCGACCACCCCACCGGGGCGTGGGTCACCCAGATCGCCCGAAACATGGTCATGGACCTCCAGGACGCCGACGCCACGGTGAAGTTCCTCATCCGGGACCGCGACAGCAGGTACACGGCCGCGTTCGACGCGGTCTCCACCTGTGAAGGCATCACAATCGTCACCACCGGCATCCGCATGCCCCCCATGAACTCGATCAAGGAGCGGTGGGTACAGACCTGCAGGCTCGAACTCCTGGACCACACACTTGTCTGGAACCACAGGCACCTTCTCCGTGTGCTCCGCGAGTTCGAGTCGTTTCACAACGAGCATCGGCCCCACCGGACCCTGCACAGCGCTGCACCACTCCGCCCGCTACCTCAGCCGATCACCGATCCCACCCGAATCGATCACCTCGAAGTCCACCGACAAGACCGACTCGACTCGATCCTCCACCAATACACACATGCCGCTTGACCTGCACGGACGAGGTTATCGGCACCCGCAAGGCCCACCGGCCCGAACAGCACCGTCACCCTGATCCTCGACGGCCGCACGACCACACTCGACCTGCCCGCCGGCACCACCGTCCTGGACGGCGCTCAGCAAGTACGCCCCGACCTGCCCTTCGCCTGCAAGGGCGGCGTCTGCGGCACCTGCCGAGCCAAAGTCACCGACGGCGAGATCCGAATGCGCCGCAACTACGCTCTCGACCCCGCCGAACTGGGCGCCGGATTCGTACTGACCTGCCAATCGCTGCCCGTCACCGAAAAGGTGACCATCG
>JAOPYO010000432.1 GCA_025964575.1 Actinomycetes bacterium | reverse complement strand
CCGAGCAGGCGGATCGGGAGCGCTGAGTCGGAGCCTCTTGGCCTCGTCGCGCGGACCGGTGTGGGCGGCCGCATAGGCACGGGCAGGCGCTCTGCCCGCCACTATGGTAGCTCGGCGTGCCGCGGCCTTGTCGGCTCCTGAGGGCCTTGATTGACGGGTTACAGGAGGAGGGCGATGAGTGCGGTTCCGGCGACCAGCCATGCGGCATAGTCCCCCACATGCCCGGAGTGCGCCGCCCTGAGGCGTGTGAGCACCGCGTGCAGCGTACGGGGCGTTCGGAGGCTTCTGGTTCCGAGCGTGGCTATACCGACCGCCAGAGCCGCCGCGATCACCCCGGTGACGACGCCGGTCACGGTCCAGGGGTTCTCCATGGGGGCGACGGGGCTCGCGGCGTGACCTTTGAGCACCAGCGCCCGATGACCCCCGGGATCCGCGAACACCGCAGTCGCGTGGGCGAGCCATCCCGATGCCGCGGGCACCAGGCCGAGCGCCAGGGCGGCGGCCGTCAGCAGCAGCCCCGGAAACGCCATCGTCCATGGCAGCACGGTCAGCTTGGACTCGGTCTCGGGTTCCTCACGGCCGCCCGAACCGGCATGCGGCCGGGGACGGCCGGTCCCCCGGAAGACGTGCAGCCACACCCGCAGAACCGCACCGGCGGTGAGGGCCGAGGCCAGGAGGGCCACCGGCGTCACCCACCAGAAGCCACGCGTTTCCGCCGTGTGCTCGATCAGGGATTTGCCGGCCCCGGTGGCGAAGGGCGGCAGCCCGGCCAGGCCGAGACCGCCCAGCAGGAATACGGCACCTGTGACCCGCATCGACCGGCCCCGCCCGTGCAGGTCGTCCTCGTCGACGCTGGCATGGGTGTTCAGCAGCGCCCCCGCGGCCAGGAACAGTGCCGCTTTCACCCCCGCGTGGCCGAGCAGGTAGTAGGCGGTGCCGGTCAGGGCGTCGCGGTCGAGCAGCGCGATTCCGAGCAGCAGAAGCCCGGTATGGCTGATGGTGGAGTACGCGAGCAGCCGTTTGATGTGGCGTTGCAGCAGGCACATGACTGCCCCGAGCAGCGCGGTCGCGACGCCGAGCACGGCGAGGGTATGGGTGAGAGCCGCGGGCGGCAGGGAGCCGGCGAACGTCGCCCAGTAGAGCCTGGCCACCGCGTAGACGCCGAGCTCGACCATCACGCCGGAGAACAGCACGCACACCGGGGTCGGCGCCACGGCGTGCGCGTCGGCCAGCCAGAAGTGGAACGGCACTGCGGCCGCCTTGACCAGGAATCCGGTCACCACCAGAGTGAAGGCGGCCACGACGAGGGGATGGGGCGTGCCGCTCAGATGCCCTCCGATGGCGGCGAAGCCGAGTTCACCGGTCCGCGCGTACAGCAGCCCGATGCCGGTGAGGGTGAGGTACGCGCCGAGTGAGTTGACGATGCCGAAGTTCAGCGCCCCGTGCACCGTCTCCGGCTCCTCGGGGCGGTATCCGGTCAGGGCGTAGGCGACGATGCTCATGAGCTCGAAGAACACGAACGCGTCGAACAGGTCGCCGGTGAGCACGAACGCGCACATGGCCCCGACGAACAGCAGCATGAGGGCGTGGAAGGTGGCCTGTAGCTCGGCGAAGAATCGCCAGGAGAACATCAGTGCGGCGAGCGCGAGCACGGTGACCAGAAGAGCCAGCCCCGCGGCGACGGGGTCGGCGACCAGGGGGATTCCGACGCCGGTTCCGCCATGGGGGCGCCAGCCACCGAGCCAGGTGATCACTGTGCGCCGCTCCGCCACCATCAGCACGTGGCAGAGCAGACCGCCCGTGGCCATCACCGCGATGACGGCCACGGCGTCCACGACCGGGCGGGGCAGCCACCGGCCGGTCGCGGCGAGCAGCAGCGCCGTGATGACCGGCAGGGCGATCGCCGCCTGCGCCGACAGCTGTGCCGTCACCGGTCCCCCTGTGGCGAGTCGGACCGCTCGAGGGAGCGCAGGCGGCCGGGATCGACGGTGCCCCGGCGTTTGGCGACCTGGACGGCGAGCGCGAGCAGCAGAGCGGTGACGGTGGCGCCGACGACGATGTCGGTCAGCGTCATCGCCTGCACGACTGGGTCGACCGTAGGGGTGCGCGGGTTCTTCGGGATGTCGGAGAACACGGGTGCGGTCGCCCCGCGCCGGAATCCGACGCTGAGCAGCAGAACATAGGTCGCGGACTGGGTCACTGAGAGGCAGATGACGGCATGGACGAGGTTGCGGCTGGACACCACGCCGTAGATCCCGATCAGCAGGATCCACCCGGCGGCCAGGTAGGGGAGTACCGTCACGAGCCCTCCTGACGGATCAGTAGGGCCTGCTCGAAGAACTTGGCCAGGACCAGGACGGTGGCGCACCCGACCTCCAGCCCCACGGCCGCGTTCATGGCCGTGACCTGTCCGGCGAACCCGAGACCCAGCACCACGAAGGCCCCGGCGGCCAGCACCTCGGCCGCCTCGAAGAGCGGGATCGGGCGTAGCCGGGCGAGCGCCGGGTAGTCGCCGGAGAGGTAGACCAGATGCAGGGCACTGCCGAGGACGACCCCGCCCTGGAAGCCTCCACCGGGCGAGAGGTAGCCGTGCGCGATGATGTAGATCCCGATGAGCACGGTGATCGGCAGCAGCGCGTATCCGGTGATCCGGAAGGCGTCCAGCACCTCGGCCGGCCCGTGCCGATGCTCGCCCGCCTCGTCCTCCGCCTCCTGCCGTATGGTCCGCAACAGCACGACGGCGCCCAGTGCGGCCGCCACCAGGATCAGCTCCTCACCGACGGTGTCGAAGGCCCGCTGGTCGAAGTTGATCGAGGAGACGATGTTGGGGACCTCGCGAGCCAGACCTGCGGAAACGGACCGCTCTCCGTAGGGGTGAAAATCACCGCCAAAACCAGGCAGTCGGAGGAAGGCGGAGATGAGAAGCCAGGCGAGTCCGGCCGCCCCGGCGAGGAACACCCCGAGCCGGATCCGGCCGCTCACGCGTCCTCCTCCTCAGGAGCCGGTTCCCGCCCACGTGCGGTGCCCCGTCGGATCGCGCCGATGGCGAGGACGACGATGAGCGGCACGATGACGGTGCCGACGCCGATCTGCGACATCGCGACGTCAGGCGCCTGCAGGGTGACGAAGAGGATCCCGAGGACCAGCCCGTACCCCGACAGCACGATCGCCTGCCGTACGGGGTCGCGGGTCAGCACCACTGCGGTGCCCATGACCGTGACCAGACCCAGTGCCACGACGATCAGGAGATCAGCCATCGTCGCCGCCGTTCTCACCGCGTACGGCTCGCGCGGTGGCGACGACGGCCGCGGGGCCGGTGACGAACAGAAGGGCGCCGATCACCAAGATCTTGAGCACGTCGTGCGCCGACGTCCACACTCCCGGGGCCACGGCCATCCCCGCGATGACCAGCGGCGCCGCGAGCGCGGACCCCGGCCCGACGAAGTGCAGCCTGTCGTGGACGTCCCGGGCGATCAGCAGCCGCACCGATGTCATGGTCATGACCGCCACGCCGGTCCAGATCAGCAGATCGGCGAGCGCGCTCACAAGGTCCGCCCGAGGAAGCGCGCGTAGACGAGCGTGCCGGCGAAGGACAGCAGCGCGAGCATGAGCGCGACGTCAAGGTAGGCGGAACGCCGGTAGGCCGCGGCGAGCAGGACCAGCACGATCGTCACGGCGGGTCCGGTCAGGATCAGCCCCGTGAGCCGGAGCACGGGCCCGCCGCGCAATGTGGCGAGAAGGCAGGGGAGCACGCCGCCCAGCAGAGCCGCCAGCGCCGCAGCCGCCCACACGCTGTTCACGATCATCGCTTCGTCACGCTCCGCTCCAGTGGGCCGGGTCGCGGGTCGATGCGGTGCACGGTCAGCGCGCCGCGGCCGGGATCGACGTCGGTGACATAGGCCCCGGGTGAGGCCGATATCAGCAATGTGATCAGGCCACGCCGTGTCGAGTCGCGTAGGCGCGCCGACCCCGCGGCACGCGGCAGCTCAAGGCGCCCGAACCCGTCCGTTGACCACGGCGGGCGGGCGAGCCGTATGGTGTCGGTCACGATCTGCCGGGGAAGCACCGCGAGTCCGTGCAGCGCGGCTCGACCACCCCACGCGAGGCGCGCGCCGGCGCCGTCCTCACCGGCCTCGGAGAGGGAGCTGAACAGGGTGCGGCGAGCGGTGATCGCCGTGGCAGTGGCGACCGCGGCGGCGGCGGCGCCCACGACGAGCTCGGTGAGCGACACCGAAGAGATCAGAATGAGATAACAGCCGAACAGGACCGCCCACCAGCAGAGCGGCTCAACCCATCGCACCATCGTCTTCTCCGTTCGGTCGATCAGTTCTCATCAGCGTGCCCCGGGTGTGTGGGGTCGATGAATACGTGCGGGACCAGCGGCAGACCTTCGCTCAGCCGTCGGTCGATGTCACCGGCCAGATCCCCTACCTGGTCGGAGCTGATCTCATGGCTGAAGACCACCCGCGCGGCCACGATCAGATGATCTGGCCCGAACTGCAGCGTGAACAGCTCGACGAGCTTGTCCACGGCAGGTGTCTTCTCGATCTCCTCGCGGATCAACCGCTGGTCCCGTGGATCGGCGGCCCGGCCGATCAGCAGTTCCTTGCTGTCGTGGCCGAGCTTGACGGCGACCGCGATGAGCAGGATCCCGATGGCGATGGAGGCGGACCCGTCCCACGCCGTTGAGCCGGTCAGCTGGCTGAGGGCGAGGCCCGCGGCGGCCAGCGCCAGCCCGATCACGGCGGCGCTGTCCTCGAACAGCGCCGCCTTCACCGTCATGTCGGGACTTCTTCGTACGTGGTCCAGGAGCTCGCGATCTCGCTGACGTGCCTCCCCGCGCACTTGAGCCACGGCCCGCACCAACGACGTGCCCTCCGCCGCGAAAGCGATCGCCAGCACGATGTATCCGATCAACGGGTCATGCCCACCAGAACCCCGAACACACACACTCGCCGGTCTGATCGCCTATCCGCGTCTCCTGGGCAGGGGTGGCGGCGCGGGCGAGGAGGAGCACGATCTAACGCGCTCCGCGTGGAGCGACGACCACCCACCGTTTGACTGTGTCGAGGCGGGTGTCCTCGATGAGTTCGAAGCCGAGCACATCGACGTAGTAGGCGATGGCCTCGTCATAGTCGCGTACGACCAGAGTGACAAGGACGAGGTGCCGCATCCGCCACTGACAGTGGTTCGGTAAGGAGACGTACCGGCCGTCTTTGAGCTCGCGGGCGAACGACGCCCAGGCCACCCCGGCGAACGAGAGGACAGGGCCCTCGGAGTTCTTGGAATCCCGTACGAGGATGAGGCGCTCGACCGGTACGGCTCGCCCCGCCGCAACCTCGACGCAGGTGCCGCCTTGCTCGCTGCTGTGGCTGCTCTTGCGCCATTTGGTGGCGAGCTCGACGCACGTGCCGCCTTGTTCGTTGCTGTGGCTGCTCTTGCGCCAGGCAAGCTGGGAAAGATCCGGGCTGCTCATGGATTCGACAGTAGCCGTTCGATCAGCGTCCGGGTATCGGCTTCGCAGAGCGCGGCGGAGCGGAGGCGGTCGAAGGCTTCGGAGTAGCCACGGAGCTGATGGGCCTCCTCGCGGTAGGACATGTCGCTGATCGAGTCGACGGTTACCACTTGGAGATCTCCGTGCGGGCTGATCTCCATGAAGGTGAAGGCTCCCGCCATTCCTAGATAGGCCCCAGCGGTGAAGGGCAGCACCTGCAAGGTGACATCGGGCCAGTCGGATGCCTCGATCAGGTGGTGGAGCTGAGCACGCAT
>JAOPYO010000341.1 GCA_025964575.1 Actinomycetes bacterium | reverse complement strand
CGGTTGGCTCGCTCGTAGTCTGGCCACCGAGGCAGGGAGGAGGTCAGATTCAGGTCCTCCAGACGCACCTCGAGATGTTCGGCTCTTTGAAGAGCCTCCTCCACGGAATGTTGTCCCCGGCGCAGCTCGACGAGCCACGTGCGATCGTGCTCGGCGAGCGGAAGCGTGATTCTCCCCGTCTCCATGTATTCAATTCCCTGGATCCCGAGGCGGATCATGTGCATGGCGAATTTGGTGTCGAAGCCGTGCTCGGCCTCCAGCTCGGGCCTGCTCGTATGTGACCTGACCCCGAGCATCTTTTCCCGCTGGGCACGAAAGTAGCCGAGGAATCGCTCACCCGCAGAGCGCGAAGGGGCGAATTCGGGCACCGCCCTGCGCACCTCTCGGCCCCACTTGTCAATGACGATGATGTGCTCCTCCGGAGTAAAGAGAGGCAGCAGGACGGTGGGATTCCCGGCCAGAGCCAGGCGTAGCCACTTGCGCAACGAGTAAACGACCTCGTCGACATCGCCGGGACCGGAGGGCGCGTCGACGATTCCGGACCGCTCCGCAGCTGACCGGTACTGGTACTGCTCGAACGGTCTGGACCACGGGGGAGCCAAGCCGAGGAGGGACTCCGGTGGCTCGATGCAGATTCCCATGTAGTCCGTGTCGTCGGTGCCTTCGATGGCGGTGCCGTGCACTCCAGAGCCAACAAGCACCTTCAGGATGAGGCCCCGTTTGGCGATGTCGCGGCGATCCTCATCTCCATGAGGAGTGACCGGCTCCGTCTCTTTATTGCTCACCGTCTGAGCTTGCGATTAAACCTGGACCCGTTCAGACCCAACCCTCGGCTGACTCCGCGACTTCGAGCGACAGGGCCTCCAGCTCTCCCGCCAGCGCCCGGATCTGCTTGGCGTTGTCGAACCAGGCTCGGTAGCGCTCCATCTGCTCCTCGGTGAGCAGACGAGTCACGGTCTTCCCGTTGACCTTGCGCGTCCACTGGTAGTACGGCCCATGCAGCTTGGGTGGGTCTGCGCCGCAGCGGCAGCCGGGTTTCTTGCAGCAGGTGTGCCGGACGAGGATCGTGCCAGGAAGAGCGAACCCCGCCCCGGCGAGCTGAGCTGCGATCCCAGCCTGCGCCTTGCGGTCCTTTGCGTTGGGCCGTGGCATCGGACACCTCCTTGGCCAATCTTGCCAAAGATCCAACACCTCCGAGATCGACAGTAACATACTGTCGATCCATGGTTCCCAAGTCTGACGGACTGAGCGATGCTCCGGCGCCAGCGTCGGTCGCATCCATGAAGACGCTGGTGGGATTCCGAGAGACCCTCTACGGCTGTCTGGGCGGCTGGAGGGACGCGCTGTTCGAGCTCTGCGACGCCGTGCTGTGTTCCGGCGCGCCAGTGGGATCGGTGCCGGCGCTCAGTTTGGAGCCGGTGTTCCGGCGTTCCCATGGCAGCCTGTACAAGGCGTTGGCGGATGGAACGATCGACGCCGATGCGCTACGGGGGTGCCTTGTCGCCCACCGCCCGGCCAGCTGGCCCCTGATCTTCGCCGTGGATGCCTCAACCTGGGCCCGCTGCGATGCGGAGTGCAGCCCCGAGCGGGGGTTCTACTACTCGGCCTCCAAGCACTCCGCCGGCCAGCCCATCGTGGCAGGCTGGTCCTACCAATGGATCACCCAGCTCGGCTGGGCGCACGACAGCTGGACAGCCCCCGTCGATGCTCTGCGCATCCCCCCAACCGAAGATCCCACCTCGGCCACTGCTGCCCAGGTCCGCTCCCTCGTCGGGCTGCTGCCCAGCGACGGGGCTGTTCCCCTCTTCGTCTTCGACGCCGGCTTCGACCCCATCGCCCTGTCCGCCGCCCTGGGCGCGACCAGGGCGGCGGTGCTGGTGCGCATCCGCTGCGACCGGGTCTTCTACACCGAGGCCTCCCCTGCCCCCGCCGGCACGATCGGGCGGCCCCGCCGGCACGGGAGCCGCTTTTGCCTGGCGCAACCCGACACCCTGGAGCCTGATGCCCGTCTCAGCGCCAGCGATCCCCGCTACGGCAGCGTCACCGTCAGCGCCTGGAAGGGCCTGCACCCCAAGTTGTCGGGCCGGGGGCGCTGGGCGGGAGCGGACCGCCCCCCGATCGTGGCGGGCACCGTGATCCGGGTGGAGGTCGAGCACCTGCCCAGGCCGACCCGGGCTCTCAAGGTCCTCTGGCTGTGGTGGTCCGGTCCCGGGGATCCCGACCTCGACGTGTGCTGGCGGGCCTACCTCCGGCGCTTCGACATCGAGCACACCTACCGTTTCGCGAAACAGACGCTTGGATGGACAGCTCCCGCCCTGTGCACCCCCGAGCAGGCCGACCGCTGGACCTGGCTCGTCGTGGCGGCCTACACCCAGCTGCGGCTTGCCCGTGGCGTCGTGGACGACCTGCGCCTACCCTGGGAGCGCCGCCGGGACCCGGCCAGGCTCACCCCTGCCAGAGTCAGGAGAGGGTTTCGCCGACTTCACGCAATCATCGCCACGCCGGCCAGTCCACCAAAAACCCGGACACCGGGTCCCGGCCGCCCGAAAGGCACTTGCCGAGGCCCTCGTGCGCGACATCCAGCCATCAAGAAGACTGCCAAGGCCGCCTGAGGGGTTTAATCGCAAGCT
>JAOPYO010000310.1 GCA_025964575.1 Actinomycetes bacterium | reverse complement strand
GGCTCCCGGGCGACGATCGTGCCGACGCCGTCGACGTGGCCTTGGACGAGATGGCCCCCGAGCCGGTCGGCGAGACGTACCGGACGTTCGAGGTTGACGCGCGAGCCGGGCTCGAGGGTGCCCAGGCTGGAACGGTCGAGGGTCTCCCGCATGATGTCCGCGGTGAACGCGTCGTCCTTGAGGTCCACGACGGTCAGACAGACCCCGTTGACCGCGATGGACGCGCCGTGCGAGGCGTCCTGGGTGACGAGCGGGCCGCGGATCGTGAATCTCGCCGAGTCACTGGCGGACTCGATCGCTACGATCTCACCGAGCTCTTCGACGATGCCGGTGAACATTTCCCGGGGCCTCCATCTACGACGTGTATGCCGTACGGGCTCCGGGGTTCGCAAAGACACGCCCCCTGGGCAGGGACGTACCGCGCGCTGCCTCCCATCCGGACTTTGACCGTCGGTCCCGGAGTTCCACCGGGTCAACCGGCCGATGGATTCGGCCGGGTCGCGGACTATCACCGCCGGTTCGGATTTTCACCGACCCCGGAGCACGCGTTGACTAACTGAGTAACCAGTGTGCCATGTCTGGCATTCCTCTCTACATGTGAGGATGCCCACGACCACATTAGGCCAACCAAGCGCTCGCTCGGTTCTTTGGTGGCCCGCCGATCCCGCGGGCGGCCAGTGCCTGACTCACGATCATTGTCGGATACTGATCGAACACAACAGCGGGCCCCTTCGTGATCAATCGATGATCGATTGCATGATCACGACCGTGGTGTCGCGGCATGTTCCGCCTGGGCGCGCAGGTTCCGTACGGCCTCGGCCGGATCCTCGGCGCCGTACACGGCACTCCCGGCCACGAACACGTCCGCGCCGGCCTCGACGCAGCGCTCGATGGTCTCGGCGGTGACCCCGCCGTCGACCTGCAGCCAGACCGGCAGGTCCCGTCCGTCGATCATCTGGCGGGCCCGCCGCACCTTGGGCAGCACGACGTCCAGAAACCTCTGCCCGCCGAAGCCGGGCTCGACGGTCATCAGCAGCAGCATGTCGATCTCACCGAGCAGGTCGGCGTAGTGCTCGACGGCGGTGCCCGGGTTGATGCCCAGCCCGGCGCGCGCGCCCGCCGCCCGGATCGTACGGAGGGTACGGATCGGAGCCTTCGCCGCCTCGGCATGGATCGTGACGCTGCCCGCCCCTGCCTCCGCGTACTGCGAGGCCCACCGGTCCGGGTCTTCGATCATCAGATGACAGTCGAGCGGCAGCGCACTGTACTTGAGCAGCGCCTCCACCACCGGCAGCCCCAAGGTCAGATTGGGCACGAAGTGGTTGTCCATCACGTCGACGTGTACCCAGTCGGCGGTGCCGGAGATGAGCGCGACCTCGTCGGCGAGCCGGGCGAAGTCGGCGGACAGGATGCTGGGAAAAATCTGAAGGGTCATGGTTCCCCGAGTTTATGAGGGGCCCCTCACCAGGACCTCACCCGCCCGGGTGATCAGCCGGGTGTGACACCGGAATACCCCGGACGGCCAGACCCATGCGAAGGAATGTCTCGGGTGCGCCCACGGTCATCCACAGGCCCAGCAGAGCGTCCGTCACGAAGATCACCGGCACGGCCCGGCCCGCGAAGTGCCCAGCCGACCAGATGACGGCTGCCCCCGCCAGACCGACCGGCAGCCGCGCCACGCGGCGCCAGAGCGCTCCTCCGGGGTCGAACCACCCGCGATGCGCCAGCCAGGAGATCCCGGACAGCCCGCCGAACAGCAGGCCCGCCGCGGCCGCCCCCTCCCGCAGTGAAAGAGGTTGGACGGTGCCGCCCGCTGCCTCGACGGCTCTCTTCCAGGCGTCCGGCATCCGCCACCCATGCAGTTCCCCGACCGCCAGGGCCATCGCACCGAGAAAGATCACCGCCACCGCCAGTGCGAGCGCGGTCTGCAGGAACAACGGGCGACGCTCCCACCAGGGCGCCACGACCGGTTCCAGCCTGAGCGCGGCCACGAGCAGCGCCGCGCCGATGGCCCAGCCCGCGAGCACCTGGCCGAGGGAGTGCACCCGGAGATAGATCCGGGACACCCCGATCAGCCCGATGACCACCACGACGATCAGCGGGACCGCCCTGCGGCCGATCGCCTCCCAGCGGCCCGTCCACGGCGTACGGGCGCGTACCCGCACCCCGAGGAACCCCCACACGACGGCGGCGTTCTGCGCATGCCCTGAAGGCATCCCGAACGAGGCCTCGGATTCGTACGGCTTGATCCCCGAGGTCCAGTACGGCCTCGGCGCGTGGAAGACGACCTTGAGCAGGCCGTTGACGACGCTGCTCAGCGTCAGCAGGACCATCGCCCTGGCACCGACCCGCGGATCGACGCACCAGAACACGACCACCAGCAGCGGCACATAGAATCCGGCGCTGCCGATGAACGATATGGCCTGCCAGAACCCTGTCACGGATGAGACCCTCCCTCAGGCGATCGTGTTCCCCGGCCACCGACGTTACTCACCCGCGCTCCGTGGCAAGCTCATTGACGCTCAGCCCAGTCCCCACGCTGGTCGCGGCCCTCTCTTCCCAAGGACCACCGGGGCCGTATTCTCCGATCTTCAGCCGATAGGCGTATGAGTTTCACGCACCGACCGGTGGTAGTGGGCCGCCCGATCGACCATCATGATCTTGGTTGTTGGCGGGTCTGCGCCTGCAGGCCGACCAGCGGCGGCCGCCGGCACGATCCACGGGCCATTTCCGTCGGGCAGGTGTTCGTCTACATGGCGATGACCTGGCGGACGGCTTCGCCGGTGTGCAGGCGGTCGAAGCCCTCGTTGACCTCGTCGAGGGTCAGCCGGTGCGAGAGCAGCGCCTCCACCGGGAGCACACCGGACCGGTACATGGCGATGAAACGCGGCACGTCCCGGCGGGGCACACACGAGCCCAGGTAGCTGCCGCGCAGCGTCTTCTCCTCGGCGACCAGGCTGAGCGCGGGCAGGGTCAGCCGGGCGGACGGGTCGGGCAGGCCGACGGTGACGGTCGTGCCGCCTGGCCGGGTCGCCGCATAGGCCTGTTCCAGGACCGGAACGACACCGGTGGTGTCGATCACCTTCTCGGCCCCGCCGCCGGTGATGTCCTGGATCCGCTGGACGGCGTCTGGGCCGCCCTCGACCGTGTGGGTGGCACCGAGCCGCAGCGCCAGTTCGCGCTTGTGAGCCACCACGTCCACTGCCACCAGGGTGGACGCCCCGGCCGCCTTGGCTGCGAGCAGCGCCGCCAGTCCCACGCCACCGAGGCCGAACACCGCGACGCTCTCCCCTGGCACCACGCCGGCGCTGTAGAGGGCGGCTCCCGCGCCGGTGAGCACGGCACAGCCGAACAGCGCCGCGATCTCGAACGGCAGATCCGCATCGACCCGGACCGCCGAGCGCGCTGACACCACGGTGTGCTCGGCGAACGCCGACACACCAAGGTGATGGAAGGGACGGCCACCGTCTGGCGCGGAGAACCGCAGGCCGCCACCGAGCAGGGTCCCGTCACGGTTGGCCTCGGCGGCCGGGCCGCACAGGGCCGGCCGCCCGGCGACACACCGCGGGCAGTGCCCGCAGGCCGGGACGAACGCCAGCACGACGTGGTCGCCCGGCTCGAACTCCGTACCGTCTCCGACGGCCACGACCTCACCGGCCGCCTCATGGCCGAGGGCCATGGGCAGCGGGCGCAGCCGGGATCCGTTGATGACGGACAGGTCGGAGTGGCAGAGCCCAGCGGCCCTGACCCGGATCAGCAGTTCGCCGGGGCCCGGCGGGTCCAGCCGCAGATCGGTGATCTCCAGCGGCCGGGACTCGGCGTAGGGCGCCGGGCGGCCCGACTCGACCAGCACGGCGGCGCGGGTCTCGATCACGATGGGATCACCAGCTTCTGCATCGCAGATCGGAGGGGCTCGCCGATCTCGGTCGGCTTGCGGCTCTCCCTGTCCACGAAGACGTGCACAAAACGTCCCTCGGCGATCAGGGTCTCTCTGTCAGCACGGAACAAGCCGAGCTCATAGTGAACACTGGAGCGCCCCAGCCTGCCGATCCGCAGCCCGACCTGGATCACCTCGGGGAAGGCGACCGACCCCTTGTAGACGCAGTGCGACTCCACGCAGAGGCCGATGGCCGAACCCTCGTGAATGTCCAGGCCCGCCGTCCGGATCAGCCAGGTGTTGATCACGGTGTCCATGATCGAGTAGTGGACGGCGTTGTTGACGTGCCCGTACACGTCATTGTCCTTCCACCGGGTCGGCACGCTCTGCCAGTGGCCGTAATCGGCACTCACGCCGCCATCCCCTCCGCCTCAGATGATCAGGTGGCTAGTGGTTCGCTGACAGAGAGTCTCGGATAGGCGGGCTGCCAGCCCAGGCTCCGGGCCTTGGCGTTGGAGATCGGACGGCCGGCCGGAACGCCGTCCGACGGGGTCCCGCCGAAGGTCCCGATCCAGTCGGTGGTGGGCTCGTCATCCACGACGTTGACCGGCCCCGCGGGCCAGTCCAGGGCTGCGGCGGCCCCTGCGGCCGCGTCGTCGACATGGACGAAGGAAGCCCAGGCGGGCGGCTCGTTGAACTCGCCCTTGCGGATCCGCTCCGCGATCAGCCCGTCCGGCGCGTACCAGGTGCCCGGCCCGTAGAGCCGGCCGTAGCGCAGGACGACGCCCCGGGGCAACTCCGCGACGATGTTCTCGAGCGCGACCACACCCGCATATCCGCGGGCGTCCGGATCCAGCGGATCCGTCTCCACCGCGGGGGTCGTGCCCGCCACGTACAGCCATGCGATGCTCTGCGCGACCATGACCTCGACGCCGGCCGCCTTGGCCGCATCGACCAAGTTCCGGGTGCCCTCGATGCGCAGTCGGGAGTTGGCCTTGAAGTCCTCGCCGCTGAGATCGGTGAGCTGGTGGATGATCGCGTCCGGCCTATCGTTGGCCAGGGTGTCTCGCAGGGTCTCGGCATCGAAGACATCGACGACGATCGGTTGCGCTCCCAGCTCGACGAGGGTCCGCGCACGATCGGCATGCCGGGTGGTCCCTGAGACGGTGTGCCCTGACTTCACCAGTAGCGGCACCAGCCGCCGCCCGATGGCACCGGTCGCACCCGCAACAAGGATCTTCATACAGTTAACTCCCCGTCTCCCAGAGGGATCTTAAGCTGAGCACGATCCCCAGTGAGCTAGCGAGTGAGCCCCTCAGTGAGGATGTCCGTCAGCACCACATGTTCCAGGCGCAGGAACCCGTCGCGATGGAGACGATGCAGACGGTACTCACCGGCGTGCGCGTCGAGGCGGAACTCCCGGATCTCCTCGATCTCGTACTTGGCGTCCATGACGACGACCAGGTAGAGCGGGATACCAGCCCTGGAGTACTGGGATTTTTTGTCCAGGAGGTCTTCCTTGGCCGTGGACGGCGACGACACCTCGACCACGATCAGCGCATCCCTCGCCTCGGGTTTGGCCCCTCTCTCGTCGAGACACCGGTAGACGACCACGTCGGGACGCCGGAAGGTGAATTTGGGGACACGCCAGAGCACGACATCGACGTCCGTCTCCACCCGTATGCACGGTTCGGTGGACGGTGCCGCCTCCAGCGCCCCGGCGAGCCGGCGAGCGACCCTGTTGTGCTCGGGAACCGGTGACTCGCAGACGATCACATGACCGTGAACCACCTCGATGGCGCGGGCGTGCTCCTCGGGCAGCCGCCGATATTGCTCTTCGGTCATCTCATGCGGAAGATGATCGAACGACAGTGTCGTCATGGCCAGAGCCTACCGAGCCAGGCCGGGATTTCCGCACGGAGTTCACCAGTGTCAGAAGCGGTGCCATGCCAATGCGGCCATACCCGCTCGGACCTTGCGGGCGACCGAATACGGCCGTGAGCGGTCAGGACCGCTTGAGCAGGGCGAGGAACATCGCGTCGGTGCCGTGCCGGTGCGGCCAGAACTGGGCGTACGGCCCGTCGCCCAGCCCTTCGAGGCCCGGGGCGATTCCCGTCAGCACCGCCGGCGCGTCCAGCCGCTCCACGTCCGTCCGATCGCGCAGCACGTCGTCGACCACGACCCGGGTCTCGGCCAGATGCGGCGAGCAGGTCACATAGGCCACGACGCCACCAGGCCGGACGGACTGGAGCGCGATGGACAGCAGCCGTCGCTGCAGCGGGCCCAGCTCGGCCACCGTCTCCGGGGTACGCCGCCAGCGCGCCTCGGGGCGGCGGCGCAACGCGCCCAAACCGGTGCAGGGCACGTCGACCAGGACCCGGTCGAATGTGCCGGGCCTCCAAGCCGGGGCGGTGCCGTCGATGACGGCGATCCCGGTCCTGGCGTCCACCATGCGCTGGATGAGCTGGGCGCGGTGCGGCTGCACGTCGCAGGCGAGCAGCCGGGCGTCCCGCTTCGAGGCCAGCGCGGACAGGAGACCGGCCTTGCCGCCGGGGCCCGCGCACAGGTCGAGCCAGCGCCCGTCGTGACGGCCATCGACCGGCGTCGCGATCAGTGCCTGTGCCACCAGCTGGCTGGCCTCGTCCTGCACAGCCGCGCGCCCGTCCCGTACGGCTTCCAGCGCGGCCGGGTCGCCCTCCGGTAGATACGCGGCGTACGGCCCGTACAGCGCGGGTTCGGCTCCGTCGGCCAGCAGTTCGTCCACCGTGGACCGGCCCGGCCGGGCGACCAGCGTCACTCGCGGACGGTCGTTGTCGGCGGCCAGTAGCGCTTCGATCTGAGTCGGGCCGACCGCGTCGCGGAGCGCGGTGACGATCCAGCGCGGGTGGCTGTAGGTCACCGACAGCCGGCCGAGCTCGTCCGCGGGGGCGATGATGGCGATCCAGGCCTCGAGGTCCCGGTTCGCCACCTTGCGCAGCACGGCGTTGGCGAACTTGGCCTGACCCGGGCCTGACACCGAGCGGGCGAGGTCGACGGCGGTGGCCACTGCGGCGTGCGGCGGGATCCGGGTGTTCAGCAGCTGGTGGGCTCCGAGCCGCAGCACGTCCAGCAGAGGTGCGTCGATGCGGTGCGGCGGGCGGTCGCTGCACATGGCCAGGATCGCGTCGTAGGTGCCCCGGCCACGCAGCGTGCCATAGGTCAGCTCCGTGGCGAGCGCGGCGTCACGGCCGGTCAGGCCACGTTCGCGCAGCCGGTTGGGCAGCAGCAGGTTGGCGTAGGCGTCGCGGGTGTCGACGGCGCGAAGCACGTCGAACGCGGTGCGGCGGACGAGATCCTGCGGGCGGCCGGTCTGGCGCGGACCACCGGGTCTGCGGTTGTCGTCGGAACCGGAGCGGGTTCGGGAGCGGGCGGGTGACATCAGCGGAGCCGGTCCTCGTCGGTCAGGCGGATACCGCGGGCCCAATCGACCCCGGTCATGCGCTTCTTGCCCTGGGGCTGGACGTCGCCGAGGGCGACCGGGTGGGTGCCGGTGCCGACGTGTACTTCGCGCTTGGAGGCCCGTAGCTCACCCGGAGCGAGGGGTTCGGCGCCGTTGGCGAGCCGGACCGGGCCGAGCTTGAGCCGCTCACCACGGAAGGTGGTCCAGGGACCGGGCGCGGGCGTGCAGGCCCGGACCAGGCGGTCGATGCGCAGCGCCGGGGCGCTCCAGTCCACCTGCGCGATCTCGGGAGTGAGCTTGGGGGCATACGACACGCCCTCGGCGGACTGTGGCCGTGGCTCGAGCACGCCGCCCGCGATGCCGTCCATCGTGTCGGCGAGCAGCTTGGCGCCCGCGTGGGAGAGCCGTCCGAGGAGGTCGCCGGTGGTGTCGGTGGGCCGGATCGGCTCGGTGAGCAGTCCGTACACCGGGCCGGTGTCCAGGTCCTCCTCGATCTCGAAGGTGGCCGCGCCGGTGATCTCGTCACCGTGCAGGATCGCGTGCTGGACGGGTGCCGCGCCGCGCCAGGCGGGCAGCAGTGAGAAGTGCAGATTGACCCAGCCGCGCGGCGGGATGGCGAGCGCCGCACGGGGCAGCAGCCCTCCGTACGCCACGACCGGGCAGCAGTCGGGGGCGATCTCCCGTAGCCGGTCGAGGAACTCCGGGTCCCGTGCCTTGACCGGCTTGAGCGCCTCGATGCCGGCGGCGGCGGCCCGCTCGGCGACGGGGCTGGCCACCAGATGGCGGCCGCGCCCCGCGGGTGCGTCGGGCCTGGTCAGCACGGCCGCCACCTCGTGCGAGGAGGCGAGCAGCGCCTCCAGCGCGGGGACCGCAGTCTCCGGGGTGCCGGCGAAGACCAGCCGCACTAGAGCGCCCTGCCGAAGGTCTGGTGCGGGGAGTCCTTGATCACCGGCGCGGAGTCGCCGAACCACTCGGCCTCACGGATGGCCTTCATCGCCAGCTTGCGCTGCTCGGGGTCCATCCGGTCGAGGAACAGGATGCCGTCGAGGTGGTCGGTCTCGTGCTGGACGCAGCGGGCGAGCAGGTCGGTGCCCTCGAGGATGATCGGCTCTCCATGCATGTTGAAACCCTTGGCGACGGCGCGGAGAGCCCGCGGCGTCGGGAAGGCCATGCCGGGCAGCGACAGGCAGCCCTCGTCGTCGGTCTCCTGCTCCTCGGAAAGGTCCAGTGTGGGGTTGACCACATGGCCCAGACGATCGTCGACGTAGTAAGTGAACACCCGAAGGCCCACTCCGAGCTGCGGTGCGGCCAGGCCCGCCCCGGGCGCGTCGATCATGGTGTCGGTGAGGTCCTTGACCAGGTTGCGCAGCTCCTTGTCAAAGTCCTTCACCGGGTCTGCCGGCGTGCGCAGCACTGGGTCGCCGAAGAGGCGGATGGGCTTGACGGCCAAGGGTGGCTCCGTTTCCTAACGGATCGAACGTTCCTCCGTGAATGTCGGGGGAACACAGCCCATTCTACGGAGATCTCAAGCAGGATCCTGCGTGGAGCGGGACTTGAACGCCGCCTTACGGGCCGCCTTCGCCAAACCCTTGTCCGGGTGGTGGTCGCCGAGGGCCTCCAGCACCTCGGTCACATTGGGGTGGTCGATCCGCCACATCTCCCTGACCATGCCGAGCAGGTCCACCTCGCCGGGCACGTCGGCGAGCGAGGACGCGATGGCCTCGGCCGGCTGAGAGGTCTCGAGCAGCCCGGCCACCATGTCGATGAAGATCCACGTCATCTCGCTGGGGGCCATGTCAGTGGTGTCGTCGCCGTGCTCGTGCAGCCACAGGGTGGCGTACGGACGGGTCAGCCGGTTCGCGAGCGCGTCGCGCAGCACGGGTGCGGCGGCCATGTCGACATGGTGCAGCACGGCGGCGGCCAGATGCCGGGTCCCGGGAGTGCCGGACTGCATGAGTTCGACCAGCTCGGTGGCGGCCGCCACGGGCTCGCGCCGCTCCAGCCACAGTTCGATCTCCTCGTCGGCGGTGTCCTCGCCATGCCAGACCAGGCCCTCGATGAGCGCGTCCGCCGGGCCCTCGGCGAGGTCGCCCACGAGCGGCGCGGTGTAGCCGTCGGCGAGGAGCAGTTCCCGGACTCCCCAGACGCCCAGCGGGGTCAGCGCGTAACCGCCCGAGTCCCCCTCGATTACGCCCCATTCGGTGAGGTCCTCGAGTTCCAGATCGAGGGCGTACTCCGCGGCGCCCTCCAGCGGGTCGTTCTCTCCCACCTCGTAGATCTGCAGGATGTGCTCGGCGAGTGCCCCCGCCAGCTCCTCCCGGGTGGAGGGCCGCTCCTGCTCGTAGAGGTGCAACAGCACCCCGGGCAGCTCGTTCTGCACGACCTCGTACGGCGTCAGCTGCTCGTCCTCGTCCGGTTCGAGCGTGGTGACGTCGTCGAAGATTCCCAGCCAGAGCTCCAGGAGCTCGTCGTCCGTGCCCTCCAGGGCCGCCTGCCCGGGACCGGGCCGGGCCTTACCGTCCTTGCTGATGACCAGTTCCACCTCGAGCACCGCCCACCACAGCCGGGTGATCTCGGGGATGTCCTTGGCCCTGCGCGGTGTGGACAGGTCGAGGGCCTCGGCGGCCGCCTCAGCGTCCGCCGCCGTCAGCTCGTCGTCCTCGGTCAGTGACCGGCCGGCCGCCCAGGCCGCCAGGTCCCGAACGTCGGTCAGCAGGCGCGAGTCCCGCGCCGCCGCGGCCAGCTCGGCCTGCGGCGGCAGCCGTACGGGCGGAACGATCGTGTCGTCATCCCCGTCGCCGAGGTAGGGCAGGGCCCGGGCGTTGCGCTCCTCCTCCGGGAGCGCCTCGAACTCCCGAACCCAGCGCTCCATGGCCTCCTCATCGGTGAGGTCCACACCGTCGGCCTTCATCATCCGGGCCAGCACCTCGAAGGCCGCCGCCTGATCGGCGGCGTCGTTCTCGGCGATGATCTCGGTGAACTCCGGCTCGAGCCGCTCCAGCTCGGCGCGCAGGGCCCTCGTCCGCTCGGCCGGCACCGCCCCGGTCTCGGCGAGGAAGTCCACCAGCGCCTCAGCCGTCGCCAGCACCGCCGGGACGTCGTCGGGGCCCGCGACCACCGCGTCGGGGAACTCCTCGAGCAGCAGTCTCTGCAGCTCCTCGGGGCCGAGCTCCGCCGCTCCCGAGAGCCCCAGCCCCTCCTGCGCGAGCTCCAGCAGGAGCCCCGCTCCGGGAAGGTCGAACTCGCCGTCTCGTTTGCCCGCCCATTCCGTCAGTTCACGAACGGTCGTCTTCACCCAGTCATCGGCCACACAGAAAACCCTAGTACCGCGAACGCCTTGGTCATGCGCGATGCAGCCGCTAGGTGAGTTCGAGCGGGTCGAGCTGGACCCGTACCGTCTCCGCGGCCTTGCGGGCACTCCGGACTCCCTGGGCGGCCTTGAGCGCCTGGGCGAGCGCCAATCCGGCGGGCCGGGCCACCCGCACGAGTGCCCGCTCCTGCGTGTCGCCGTCCCGTTCCGGCGCCGGCACCGGGCCCAGGATCTCGGCTCCGTCCGGCAGCCGGCTGGCCGCCAGCAGCTCCCGTACGGCCGTGGGGGTCCCGGTCAGCGAGGCCATCCGGGTCACCGGGGGGAAGCCGAGCTCACGCCGTTCGGCGAGCTCCCGTTCGGCCATCGTGACCGGATCCCAGCGGACCAGAGCCTGCACCGGCGGTGGGTTCCCCTCTGCCAGCATGACGACGGCACCGCCCGCACGGACCAGTGCGGCGGCGTTCATCCAGCGGCGCAGCGCCTCCTCGTTGGCCCGCAGATCCGCCCGTCCCAGCAGGACCCAGCCGTCGAGCAGCAGCGCGGCCGCGTAGCCCTCGCCGGCCACCGGTTCGGCTCCCGGGGTCGCGACCACGAGAGCCTTCTCCGGGCCGACCTCGGCGAGGATCCCGTCCCGCCCCGAGGTCCTGATGTTGACCCCGGGGAAGGCCCTGCCCAGCTCCTCCGCGGTACGTCCCGCGCCGATCACGATGGCGCGGACCTGGGTGTTGCCGCATTCGGGACAGCGCCAGTCCCCCGCGATCCGGCCGCACCACCGGCAGTACGGAACCGCGTGGGAGGACCTCATCGCCAGCGGACCGGAGCATTCGGTGCAACGTGCGGGGCTTCGGCATCTTCCGCACGCGAGTGCGGGCAGATAACCCCTCCTGGGCACCTGGACCAGGACCGGGCCGTGCTCCAGGGCCTGTCTGGCGGTACGGAACGCCAGGGCCGGCAGCCGGGCCGTCCTGGCCCCCTGGTCGCGGGCCATCTCGAGGTCGTCGCCGGCCTGCCGGATCTGCGGCATGGCCCTGCGCAGTTCCTGCCGGTCGGGGACCAGCGGGTGCGCCCAGCCGGTCTCGATGAGCTGGCTGGCGTCGGTGGTCCTGGTGAACCCGCCGATCAGGGCGCCCGCCTGGGTCCGGTGCGCGCGCAGAGCGAGCACTTCCCGCGCGTGTGGGTAGGGGGCGTGCGGCTCGGCGTGCACGTCGTCGCCGTCGTCCCAGAGCACGACGAGGCCGAGGTCCTGAATGGGTGCGAACATCGCCGCCCGGGTTCCGACGACCGCCTTCACGCCTCCCCGCCGCACCTTGAGCCACCGGCGGTACCGTTCCGCCGGTCCCAGCTCCGCCGTCAGCGCGACGTGCCGGGGGTCGCGGGGACCCGCGGCCTCCGCTCCGGCGTCGTCCTGAGGGCCGCACTCGGCCGGTGCGCCGAGTTCTTCGGTGAGGGCGGCGTCCACCCGCGCCACGTCCCCACCGTCGGCCACCACGACGAGCGCGCCGCGACCGCTCGCCAGGGTGGCCCGTACGGCTCGCGCCACGGCCCATGGCCATTCCGGCCCCGGCATGGCGGTCCACACCGCCCTGGGCGCCTTGCCCTCGGCCAGAGCGGCGAGGAACGACGGGCCCGCGGGATAGGCCGCCCACGGGCCCGGGTCGGGTGGGGCGAGGTTCCTGGGCTCCCCTCGCTCCCCCGGCTCCCCCGGCTCTCCCGGCGCGGGCTCTGGCGCCCTCTGCTCCCGTGCCTCCGCGCGGGCGTGCCGCGGCGGGATGGCCAGGCGGAGGACGTCTGCGAGGGTGCCCGCATAACGGTCGGCGACCTCGCGGGCGAGCATGGCGATCTCGGGGGCCAGCACGGGTTCGGGCGAGGTGACCCGTTCCAGGAACGAGAGCCGTCCGCCGTGGTCGCTCTCCTCGACGCGTTCCAGCAGGAACCCGTCGACGAGCTGCCCGGCGAACCGGATCCGCACCCGGCAGCCCGGGACGGCGGCCTCGTCCAGGGTCGTGGGGACCAGGTAGTCGAAAGGCCGGTCCAGGTGCGGCAGGGACATGTCCACCGCCACCCGCGCCACCGGAAGCAGTTCGGCGGGCTGCCGCGCCCCCTTGTTGGCCTTCGAGGCAGCCTTCGGGCCGGCCTTCGCGGGCTTCTTCGCCGGGCCGCCCCTGGCGGTTCTGACCGGCGTGGCGATGACCTGCTCGGGGAGGTCGTCCATCCCCGGGAGGAGTTCCATGTCACCGCCGCCGTTCGCCACGCCTCCTTCCTAACAGAAGCGGCGGCCGGAACCGCACGCCACCGCATGCGGTATACGGCTGCCATCACCTCCTGGGCACGACGAACCGGTTCCCGGCAGCTATCCATTGACCCTAGAACCATGATCGATCTACTATGCTTGCATTGATTCTTCTATACGACTTGAAAGTCTATCTCTAGGTACTTAGCGTAATTGCATGTTCAAGTCGATGAGCAAGCGTGCGCTGGTCCGTGCGCTGCGGAAGGCGGTTGCACGATGCTGCGCGATACCGGCAGTCACGAAGTGTGGGGATGCCCCTGCGAGAAGCACATCGCCGCCCTTCCCCGGCATCGCACGATCTCCGCATATGTGGTCAAGAAGATCATCGAGCAGCTCGAGTGTTTGCCAAGGGGGTGGCTGGAGTGACCTACACGGGACGCACCTGGCGTGAGGGCCGGTTCTGGGTGGTTGAAGTTGAAGGGGTCGGAGTAACGCAGGCCAAGCGCCTGTCACAGGTTGACGAAATGGCCCGTGACCTCGTCGCCATCATGTTGCGAGTGCCGGTGGACGAGGTGGGCGTAGAGATCAGAATCGACCTCGACGAGCCTGTGGGCGCCGAGGTCGAGGAGGCCAAGCGTCTGCGCAGCGAGGCGCTCAAACTCCAGGAGGCCGCCACCAAGGCCAGCCGCGCGGCTGCCGCGCACCTTCGGGAAGCCGGGCTGTCCACCAATGATGTGGGGACACTGCTCGGCATTTCGCACCAGCGTGTCCACCAGCTTCTGACCGGCCGCTGACCCGCACCGGAGCGGACGAGGACCTCGGGACCCCCGAACCGGGTCGTGCGACAGGTCAGAGACCGCAGGCGGCGCGCGGGACCCGGCACGGCCTGCTCGCGGCAGGTCTCCGTCTGGCCGGACTCCGCCCGGCACCGTCCTGCCAGGCCGCGCTCCGACCGGTGCGAGCGGACCCGCCCGCGGTCCAACCGGCCGCACGGTGGCCGCCTGACGTGGCGTTTTCGGCGTTTAATTGGAACTTAATCTTCTCTTCAGCCGGTCACAGACCTGTCTCAGCGCCTTCAAAGTCTGGCCCTGCATAGTCATCACCACAGACGCCGCAGGGCGTGCAGAGAGAACAAAGAAAGGCCCGACATGACCTTCCGTAAGCTGACCCCGGTCCCGCCGAAGCCCCGCAAGCGGATCAAGCCCCCCGCGCCCGCCGTGCCGGCCCACAGGGCGCGCAAGCCGCGGCCCGCCCCGCGGCCCACGCCGCACCAGTAAAACCGCATGAGCAAACGGGGATGAGAAGAGCCGGCGGCCCTGCGAGGGCCGCCGGCTCTTCCCTTATGTCGGTCATGAACCATGTCTGGAGGACTTGTGTCTGCGCTTTCGTCGGCTCCCACCGCTTCGCTGCGGAGCGCCTTCCGAAGATTCTGGCCGTACACGCGAGGTGACCGCCGGCTACTGGTGATCGGCGGAGTCCTCGCCGTCGCGGCGGCGGCATGCGAGGTCGCCGCGATCTGGCTGTTCGGGGTCATCACAGATCACGCGCTGGCCGCAAAGAGCCTGGACGCGTTCTGGGCTCCGGCCGCGGGATGGCTGGGATTGGCGCTGGCATCAGGGCTGGCGACCTTCGCCGGGGACTATGCGACGGCGCTGGCGGGCGAGCGTTTCCTGCTGCGGCTCCGGGACAGCACTTTCGCCCACGTCCAGCGGCTGTCCCCGGAATTCTTCGACAAGAACAAGCTCGGCGATCTGATGACCCGCCTGACCGCCGATATCGAGGCCATCGAGCAATTGGTCGCCTCCGGTCTGGTCCACCTGTTCACCTCGCTCGTCAGCGTCGTCTTCTTCGCCGGCGCGGCGTTCTATGTCCGATGGGACCTGGCCCTCGTCGCGTGTGCGCTGGTGCCGTTGTTCCTGCTCGTTTCCAAGTCCTTTTCCGCGAAGTTCCGGAGGGTCGCGGGCCGTGAGCGCCGGAGTTACGCCGCGATCACCAGCCTGGTCGAGGAGAGCCTGTCCAACCAGTCCCTGGTCCAGGCCTACAACCGTCAGGAGACCGAGGAGCGGCGCCTGCACGGGGAGGGGAACACCTGGCTCAAGGCCAAGATGACCGAGACCCGGCTGTCGGCCCTCTACGAACCGATCGTCCAGGTGGTGGAGACCTTCTGCGTACTCGTCGTGCTGGGCATGGGCGCATGGGACCTGTCCCACGACCGGATCACCCTGGGCGGGCTGCTCTCCTTCGCCGCCTACATCGGCTACCTCTACCCGCCGATCCAGAGCCTCGGCGGGCTCATGCTCACCGCCGCCGAGGC
>JAOPYO010000254.1 GCA_025964575.1 Actinomycetes bacterium | reverse complement strand
GGAACAACGTCGTCAACCTGGCCAGACTCGGCCTGGCCTGGGATAACGCCCCCTGATGGACCCTGCGGGGTGTGTCGCCGTGATCCACGATGCTCGGTCGTGCGTCGGAAGTCACGGAACACTCGCGGAACAAGCACCAGGGGCCGAGGGGCAGGTGGGTCCACCTGTTCCACCTGTTCCGCGCGTTCCGTGGCAGGAGGTTGAGGGGTCCCCAGCGCCGCATCTATGCGCCGGTTCATGATCTCCTCGTCACCGTCGATGCAGTGAGCATAGGTGCTCTGCAACATGGCGACCGAGTGACCGGCCCGCGCTGCGACGTTGGCCGCAGGCACGCCGCCGTTGAGCCACAGCGACAGACACGCGTGCCGGAGGCGGTAGGTCCGCTTGGCGAGCGGAGAGGCCGCCTGGGCCGCTGTGAAAAACCCGCAGGTAGACGCTCGGTGTCATCGTCAGCGGGCACGACCGCGAAGCAGATGGAACCACAGAGCCCCAGCCCGACCGGCCACCAAACACGGGGACTCGTCCACCTCATCGACAGAGGGACCGCGCGTCGTGCGCCGAATGAAGTACCCGCCGCCCAGGGCGCACAACTCGTAATCAGCGCCGGACCTATACCCGGGACGGCAAGATCGTGGAGTTCGCGCGAGGTATCCACGCAGCCTCCCGGTTCTCCTGGTCCTACACCTCCAAGATCCCCGACTGAGCGAGGAAGGCCGTTCATGCCCGCACGCGCCGAGCTTCCCGACGCCGTCCGCTCAGACGTCGAGATCCTGTGGGACTACCACGACATGCATCACGAGATCCGGCCTACTGACGTCGGCATCGGACTCGGCAGCCACGATCTCGGAGTAGCCACCTACACCGCCGAGCTCTACCACCAAGGCATGTTCCCGCGGATCGTCTTCACCGGCGCCAACGCCCCCACGACCATCGAACGCTTCCCGCGCGGCGAAGCCGTCCACTACGCCGAGCACGCCACCGAACTGGGCGTGCCAGCCGACGCGATCCTGATCGAGCCAAAAGCCACCAACACCGGGCAGAACATCGAGTTCACCCGCAAGCTCCTCGCCGACCACGGCATCGACATCAGCTCGGCCGTTCTGATCTCTCGACCCTACCAGCAGCGCCGCGCCTACGCCACAGGCAAGAAGCTCTGGCCCGAGATCGAAGTCATCTGCGCATCCCGCCCGCTCCCGCTCGACGAGTACGTAGCCGACATAGGTGACGCGGACCGCGTGATCAACATGCTCGTCGGAGACACCCAACGCATCATGATCTACCCCGACCAGGGATACGCCATCCCCCAGGAGATGCCCGCCCACGTCCAGGCCGCATACAAGCGACTGACCCAGGCCGGATACACCACCCGCCTGATCTGAACCGCAACGTCTGACGCCTCTCAAGGGCGCCCCGCTGACGCGGACTGCCAGCCGCCCGGCCAGGACGCCGGGCCAGGACGCCGGGCATTCGGCCTCTCCGGGCCGGTCCCGCCGCACCGCCCGACCAGCCACCTAAACGGCTGCGACGAGCGCTAGGTGGTGAGCATCTTTCGAGGCTGGCGTGACCGGTCGCCGTGCGGCTTCAGCACTCAGGCCGCATCTGACCCTGGCGCTCTGATTTCCCTTTGCTATCAAGCTTAGGCGGTTCGGCTATCTCGGCGCGTAATAGCTTCGCGGAGCTCCAGCAGGAAGAGAAGCATAGAGGGCACCGAGCTGCTTTGGGCGAGTGACTATCTGCTCGATTATCATATTGAAGAGATTAAAAAGAGCGGGGACCAGCGCTACGACAGGGCCGCCAGGAACTCCGCCACGCTGACCTTGGCCTGCCGCGGGATCCCGTGCACAGTACCGGTCTTGAGATCACGCCGACCGTGATCGGGCACGGTAGCGGCTCTACCGTCCATATGACGCAGCCGCACATGGCTGCCGGACTGGCGGACGACCGCGAAGCCCAGATTGCCCAATCCCTTGATCACGGAACTCCCCGGCATCGGGGGGATGGCTCTGGGACTCATGCCGAAAGCTGCACCTCGAAGGGAACCAGAGCAGGCGTGGGATGTAGTTGGTCGGCCAGCTCCTCCGGGCTCATATCCGAGAGCGTGAGCTCGACCGCCTCCTTGATCATCGCAATCGCGTGCTCGAAGGTGTCACCCTGGCTGGTCACCTCCAGCTCGGGGCAGTGCGCGATAAAGGCATCATCCTCGGGCCAGATCTGCGCGGTCAGATGCAGGGTGCTCATGCGGTCAATCTACCCCGCAGGTGAGCCCCGATGCTCTGAACTCGGCCGACGCGGAACAGGCACGGAACGGATGGCCCCCACCACAGCAGTAGGGGCCGTCCGTCCGCAGGTCGGGGCACGTTGGCTACTCGTCTTTGTCACTCCACCCTGCCGGGTGCAAACGCCGTCCATCCTCAGCGGGAACAACGTCGTCAACCTGGCCAGACTCGGCCTGGCCTGGGATAACGCCCCCTGATGGACCCTGCGGGGTGTGTCGCCGTGATCCACGATGCTCGGTCGTGCGTCGGAAGTCACGGAACACTCGCTGAACAAGCACCAGGGGCCGAGGGGCAGGTGGGTCCACCTGTTCCGCACGTACCGTGGCAGGAGGTTGAGGGGTCCCCGCCCCGCGCAAGTCCGGAACCGTCCAGCTCCAACGCGCAGGCGCCGATGGCCCGCTGCGAGCAGATGACACCAGTGGAGCGGCCGCTATAGGCAGCTTGTCCTAAATATGGGTTTTATCTATGACGTTAACGGCAACGTTACGGCCTAGTCCGCGCCGAAGGGGGAGGCTGATGGCAGCGCATCGCCCACCGGACCGGGTCGAGGCCGCTTCTGACCAGGTCCAGGAGTTCCTGTTCGGGGCGGCGTACTCACGCCGCCGGTTCCTCGTGTACTCTGCGGCTGGCGCCGCGGGGTCGTTCCTCAGCAACGGCGCGCCCGCGGGTGTCGGCACGGTCGTATCGCCACCGTCTGGCGGAATAAATAACGTCATCCAGCCGACGCCGTCCTGGTATTTCATCCACCGTGAGAACGGCTCGGAGGAGATGAAGTGGGGCCCGGTCGGCCGGGCAGTTTTCGACGGCGAGGTCGGATATGGGGAATTCATCCCCAATGATCGGTTCTATATCCACAACCGGGCGCGCCCGCCCAACATCGACCGCCGGACGTGGCGGCTCAAGCTCACCGGCGATGCGATCACCCGCCCCCGGTCGTTCACGTTCGAGGAACTGCTGGCGCTGCCCCAGGTGACATTGCGCCGCACACTCGACTGCGGCGCCAACTGCTCCGCCTTCTACCCCAAACTCCCGCCCACAGGGGCCGACAACCGTTGGCTGCCGGTCGCCTTCACGCAATGGCACTTCGGCGCGGTGGGCGCCGCCGAGTGGACCGGCGTACGAGTCAAGGACGTGCTCGCCGCAGCCGGAGCCGACCACCCCATGGACGTGAAGTTGACCGGCTTGGACGTGATTTCCAGTCCCAGCTTCCCCAACGGGAAGGGCAACTACTCGGAGGTCATTCCCGCTGACACGGTTCTCAAGGACGACACGCTGCTGGTGTACCGCATGAACGGGTCGGACCTGCCCATCGACCACGGTTATCCGCTGCGCCTCCTCGTCTCCGGGTGGGGCGGCAACATCCAGGTCAAGTGGCTCGGTGAAATCCAGGCGTCGAAGCAGCCCATTCCGGTGACGGGTCCAGCAAAGAACCAGGTGCTCACCGGACCCGGCTATCCCAAGCCGGTCCGTCCCACGGTCGGTCGCGTCCGCAGCGCCATCGAACACAGCCCGGACCTCACGCTGATGCCCGGTGACATCACGCTGCACGGGCGCGCCTGGTCCGGCGCCGCGGCGATCGAAGGAGTCGACGTCGCCGTGGAGAGGCTCGTTATGCCCGGGCGGTGGGTTTCGCAGATGCCGTGGCGCCCGGCGAAGCTCCTGAGCACACCGGAACCCCTCCTGTGGGTTCGCTTCGAAGTGCTGTGGCCGGGGGTGAAACCGGGGCAATACCGCGTGATGTCGCGCGCCAAGGACAAGGCCGGGAATATCCAGCCTCGTCCCGAGGACGTCGTATGGAATCAGCACGGATTGGGTTACAACGGACACTATCCCCTGGACCTGATCGTGGTGCCGGCCGGAGACATGCCGTAGCCCTGCACGCTGGCGACACGGCTGTGATCTTGCAATCAGGCTTGGCAGGCGACGGACGCGCGCTTTGGTGAGTGCGATCAGCCCGCCCTACAGGCCGACTCCCTACGACCTGAACAATCAGAAGCCAGACTTGTAGCTCAGCCGTTGACGCTTAATCGTCAAGGCCGGAGTTGTACGGCGTGGGCGCCGGTCCCTACACGGCGGACCCGGACGGCCGCCCACCGCGCCGGCCCCGCCCTGCTCGGAACTCACTGCGGTCACCGGGTCCGCGCCACCTTCTACAAGCAGGCATCCACACCTGCGACAGGGACGATGATGCGCCTGGCGATCAGTTCGTCATGCTGGTGAACATGCCGGGCTCGTAGGAACCCCCCTGGTTGCGCACGATCACGCCGAGCCGGTTGGCCGCGTTGATATGGCGACCAGGTAGACCAGCGCGGCGATCTGATCGTCGTCGTAGTGCTTGCGCACCTGGGCCCAGGTCTCGTCGGACACGCCGTGGTGGGCGTCGGCGAGCCGGGTCCCCTCCTCGGCGAGCGCCAGCGCGGCCCGCTCGGCCTCGGTGAACACGGTGGACTCGCGCCAGGCGGCGACCAGGTTGAGCCGGACCGCGGTTTCCCCGGCGGCCGCGGCCTCCTTGGCGTGGGCGTCGACGCAGAAACCGCAGCCGTTGATCTGGCTGGCGCGCAGCATCACCAGCTCCTGGGCGGCCTTGGGCAGCGGCGACTGCTGGATCACCAGGCTGACGTTGGCGAACCGCTTGCCGATCTTGGCGCCGAGCTCGTTGGTCATCAGGTTGATACGGGGTTCCATGACTTCGTCCTCACTCGTGGAGTTGCGTACCGCGCGGATCGTTCGCGCGGCGTCCTGACGAACATGGAGATGCCGGCGACCCGATCCCTGTGACAGCGCGGTGATGTGACGTGCGCCACCGATCGTGGGTGTCACACAGCGGTTGGGACGGGCGTCTTGTGTGTGGCACGGTCGAGAGCGAACAGGCAGGAGCCAGCTATGAGCGAGCGCAGCGAGCGAACAATGGACACAGCCGAGCCGCTCGCTCGTGGCGGCCGCATGGACTCCCCCACCGAGGCGTTC
>JAOPYO010000238.1 GCA_025964575.1 Actinomycetes bacterium | reverse complement strand
GAGCAGGAACCCGGCGACCACCGGCACGCTGACGACCAGCGAGGCGGCCATGATCTGGTTCCAGTAGACGTCGTACTCGGTGGCGTAGCCCCGCAGCCCCACAGCGAGCGTGCGGGTGGCGTCGTTGGTCATGACCGAGGCGAACAGCACCTCGCTCCACGCGGTCATGAAGGCGTAGATGGCGACGGCGACGATGCCGGGCAGCGAGGCGGGAACGACGATGCGGAACAGCGCCCCGAGCGGACCGCACCCGTCCACGAGCGCCGCCTCGTCGAGCCCCCGAGGGATGGAGTCGAAGTAGCCGACCAGCATCCAGATGGAGAACGGAAGGGAGAAGGTCAGATAGGTGAGGATGAGACCGCCGCGCGACCCGTAGAGCGCGATGCCGGTCACGTTCCCGATGTTGACGAAGATCAGGAACAGCGGCAGCAGGAAGAGGATGCCCGGGAACATCTGGGTGGACAGCACCGTGATGGTGAACAGCCGCCTGCCCCGGAACCGATACCGGCTCACCGCGTACGCCGCAAAGATCGCGACGGCCACCGACAGCCCTGTCGCCGCCCCGGCGACGATCAGCGAGTTGAGGAAGTAGTGGCCGAGCGGGACGGTATGCCAGATGTCGATGTACGGGCTGAGGGTGAGCCGGTCGGGGATCCAGCGGAAGGTCCCCGAGACGTCCTGGAGCGGCTTGAGCGAGGTGCTGGCCATCACGTACACGGGCAGCAGCGCGAAGATGGTCAGCAGGGTCAGCACGATCCGCCGGGTCCAGACGAAGGACCGCGGCGGCGCGGTCGGTGACCGGCGGGCTTCAGACATGGCTCCTCCGGCGAGAGGTCACAAGCAGGTAGGCGGTCGTCACCATGAGCAGGAAGAGCAGCAACAGCACCGACATGGCCGAGCCGGAGCCGAAGTTCCAGGTGACGAACGACGACTGGTAGATGTGGACGGAGATGAGGTCCCCGGACGCCGGTGCGGAGCGGCCGAACAGCACGTACGGCACGTTGAAGTCGTTGAAGGTCCACAGGAACAGCACCAGGACCAGCACCTGGTTGATCGAGCGCAACGACGGCATGGTGATGTGGCGGATCTGCTGCCAGATGCCGGCTCCGTCGATCGCCGACGCCTCGTACATCTCTCCTGGGATGTTCTGTAGCCCGGCCATGACGCACAGGAAGGCGAACGGCCAGGTGCGCCAGACGGAGACCACGACCAGCGCATAGAAGCTGTTGTCGCCGATGAGCCAGAAGGACGGCTTGCTGGTGACGCCGAGCTGGTCGTGCAGGACGTGGTTCACCATCCCGTTGTCGTGCTGGAACATGAACAACCAGACGATCACCGAGGCGTAGACCGGCAGCGCGTACGGCGTCAGGAAGATCCCGCGCAGCAGCGCACGCCCGCGGAAGGCGTCCTGCATGAGGATCGCCGCCGCGGTGCCCATGAGCCAGGACAGGCCGACGGCCAGCACGGTGAAGGCACAGGTGACCAGGAACGAGTGCAGCAGCGCCTCACCGATCGGCGTATTGACGTCGACGGCGACCCTGAAGTTGTGCAGGCCTACCCAGGGGGCCCGGCCCCAGTCGCGGATGTAGAACTGCGTCAGCTCCTTGAAGCCCATCACGACGCCGACGAGCATCGGCACTAGATGGATGAGCAGCTCCAGCAGCAGCGCGGGCAGCAGGAACAGGTAGGGCAGGCCTCCCCGGCGGATGCGGTCGGGGACGCGCAAGCGCCGCTTCCGGGCACGCCCCGGGCCGGACTCCTGACCGGTCCGGGGCGCGTCACGACGGACGGTTACTGTCACGCGGGCCGCCTCAGCCCTGCATCTGCTGCTGGGCCTTGGTAAGGCTCTTCTGGACGGACTCGGTGGTCACCGGACGGCCGGCGGCGGCGTCGGCGAACAGCGCCTTCATCGCCGTCCCGATCAGTTCCTCGAACTGCGACTCCTTGGCGACCTGCGGAAGCGGGGCCGCGCTCTTGGCGAGGGCGTCGCGCAGCACGGTGAGTTCCGGGGTGGCGAACACCGGGTCCTGCAGCGCCGACTTGATCGGCGGGATCGAGCCGTAGGCGGTGTTGAGCGTCTTCTGCTCCGCGTCGCTGGTCATGAACTTCACGAACTTCAGGGCACCGTCGAGATTGCCGGAGTTCTTGAAGACCGCCAGGTTGATGCCGGCGACCATCGAGTTGACGTTCTGTCCGGTGCCAGGGACCCCGGACTGCACGGGCACCGGGGCGACGCCGTAGTCATCGGGCTTCATGCCGCGGGCCTTGAGCTGGACTCCGGCCGCCTGCCACAGCAGCATGGCCGCCTTGCCGGTGGCCATGTCAGCGACGGACTGGTTCTGCGCGTACTCCGCGTTGCCGGGCGCGGCGATCTTGTCGCTGGCCATGAAGCCGACGTACTGCTTGATGGCCTGGACGACCTGGGGCGAGTCGAAGGTCGGCTTGCCACTGGCGTCGAAGAAGTCGGCGCCGTGCTGCTTGGCGAAGACGAACGCGTGGTGGGCGTTCTCGGAATTGTTGGCGCCCTCGATGGCCAGACCGTACTTGCCGCCGCCGGTGAGCTTTTTGCCGTCCTGAACCAGCTCGTCCCAGGTGGCCGGCGGTTTCGCGATGCCGGCGGCCTTGAACATCTTCTTGTTGTAGTAAAGGCCGTACGCCAGCGAGTAGAGCGGGACCGCGGTCGGCGACTTGCCGGGCGCGCCCGTCGAGCCGAGCGTGGAGTCCACGAAGCGGTCCTTACCGCCGACCTGCGCGAAGTTCTTGTCATCGAACGCCAGCAGTGCCCCGGTCGCCTGCAGCGACGCCGACCAGGTGTTGCCGATGTTGAGGACATCCGGGCCCTGTCCGGACGAGGTGGCGGCAAGAATGCGGGTGAGCAGGTCGGACCAGGGGACGACCTCCAGCTTGACCTTGATCCCGGTCTGCTGCTCGAACTTCTTGAGCTCCGGCTCCAGTACCTG
>JAOPYO010000193.1 GCA_025964575.1 Actinomycetes bacterium | reverse complement strand
ACCTCGTAGCTCACGAGAGGGGCAGCCGCAGCCTGCGGCGCGCTTCTTCACTCGACACGTACTGGGGGTGCCGGCCGCCTCCCGCGCCAGGATGCCAGCGGCACCGATCGCGAACCCGGTCTCGACTCGCGCTACCTCGGCTGCTTCCTTCAACTGCCGGTACTCGTCTGACCTGGGCATCCGCGAATTTGTCGCGGATGCCCAGTGGTGTTTTTGCGGTGATGTGTCGCAGTTCCCGGTCCCGGCCATCGAGCAACCACGGGAGCCCAGACCGTGTCCCTGGGTTCGCAGAGGCGCCGATAGCCTGAAAGAAACGGGCGCCTGCACCGTTGACAACAGCAGGGAACACTATGAGTGGCCTGCAACCCACCCGATAGCCGCTGAACTGGGAAAACAGCCTCTGGAGCCGTGGACACGTGACCCGTCACCCCGCCACGCCCGTTCCCGCAGGTCAACCCCTGGATTCGGGACCGACATGTGCCCTCCAACTGCGGAACTCGGGCTGCAACTCCTCATCGTTTGATGCCAACCACCCCGGCAGCCCAGACGCCTTCCCCACCGCGGTGGGGAAGGCGCCCAGAACGCGCCGGTGGCGTACTGGCCGCCGGATCGCCAACGTGCTTGGTGACCCATGCCGTCGGTGACGGGTGGACAGATGAACATCCCGGAGGAACGGCGACGTTCCCGCGACCTGCCCGGGGATATGCGGACGTCGACCAGGGCCACCACCCGGGCCGACCGGTGGCCGGGTCAGTAGTAGT
The DNA here is from genome assembly GCA_025964575.1 of Actinomycetes bacterium. Taxonomy (GTDB): domain Bacteria; phylum Actinomycetota; class Actinomycetes; order Streptosporangiales; family Streptosporangiaceae; genus Actinomadura_E. The sequence goes on along the minus strand of JAOPYO010000193.1, from coordinate 9,270 downwards.
GGCGGCGGCCTCCGACTGCGCGCCCCATGCTGCCCATCGCGAAGAGCACCAGTCCGATGACCAGGACGATGATCCCAATGGTCCACACGATAGAGATGCCGGTCAGGAATCCGACGATCAGGAGGACAACTCCGAGAACGATCATGACAACTCCAAATCTACGCTGTAGACCTACAGTGGAGCACGCAGGTAGGATAGTGTCAACACTGTAGGTCTACATCTCCGAGAACTATAGTGACCTCCGGCCCCCGATTACATGAGAGAAGTGCTGCTGCGATGACCCCACCGCCGGCCGAGGACGCCCCCGCCAACAACAGCGGCGGCAAAATCACCCGGGAAGTGGTACTGGCCGCCGCACTGGAGATCATCGACCGCGAAGGAGTCGAGGGGCTGTCCATGCGCCGCCTCGCCCGTGCCCTGAACCGGGACCCGATGATCCTTTACCGGCACGCGCCGAACAAGGCGGCATTGCTCGACGGCGTCGCTGAGACCGTGCTCGCCCGGCTCAAAGTGGACTCCACCGACCATGACTGGACTGCCCAGTTGCGCACCGTCGCCCGCGACTACCGCCAGCTGGCGCTGACCCACCCGCACGTGGTGCCGCTGCTGGTCACCCGGCCCCTGGCCACCCCGCTCGCGCTCCGCCCCCCAGGCACCCTGCGGCCACTCGAAGACCTCCTCGCCCTGCTCACCGGAGTCGGCTTCAGCGGATCCGATGCCCTGCACGTCTACCGGGCCCTGTTCGGCTTCCTACACGGCCACGTCCTCAACGAGCTACAAGAGATAGTCGAAAACCCCGCCGAGACCGACGACCTGCTACGGCTGGGCCTGCACCGCCTACCAATCAACGAATTCCCCCTCCTACGCGGCCTCGCCCCCGTACTGGCCTCCTACAACGGCGCCACCGAACTCGAACGCGGCCTCGACATCCTGATCACCGGCCTCACCACCACACTGACCCCCCCGAACCGAACACGCTCCTAATCTGCGGGTTCGGGGCTCAAGCACCTGACGGCGCACCACCTACTCGCTGCCGCGCGCCCAGCTGGGCACCGAGTCGCCTTGAGCTTCCCATGGCCAGTCGAGCCGGTGGCGCCCGTCCAGTACGCGCACTGATGCTCGCAGCGCCGGTAGGTCTTCGCCCGCCTACTACGGCGCGTGGGTGTGCGTTTGGCCGTGCTCGGCTGCCCCAGACCCCGGCGGCATCCTGATCGCTCGCGCATTTATCAGGGTGCAGGAGGGGGCGCCGGGTTCTGGAGCAGAACCGCGGCCCCGCAGCAGCGGCGCTGCGGCCCGCCTACCCCCGGACAGGGTCGTCATGGTTCCAGCGACAGATCAGCGGTTCACCACCTTCACCATCGCCCACCTGCACGGCCGTAGCCTCGTCGCGGTGGCCGGGGACATCGACCTGGCCACCGCACCGGATCTGCACACTCATCTGTGCGCCGCCATCGACGCCATGATCAGCAACGCCGGCGGGGTGGTGATAGTGGACTTGTCCGCTGTGACGTTCATGGACGCCAGCGGCCTGACCGCCCTCATCCGCGCCGAAGCCCGCGCTTGGGAGCGGGGTGCCCGCCTGCATCTGAGGGCCCTGGCCCCGTGCGTCACCCGGCTGCTGCAGCTCACCGGGCTGGGCCAGCACTTCGAGGTGTGCCCCACCAGAACCGGCGACCGGTTCCCGGGCGGCCGCCGGCCGAAGGCCGCCAAGCGGGGGACACCGGTGCTCACCCATTGAAGTCGCGCAGGCAGGAGCGAGGGTAGTGGGCGGCGAGCAGAGGATGAGATGGAAAGCCGGGCGGTAAGGATCTGGGAACTGATCACCGATCACGCCACCGGGGATGTCGCAACGGTCCGGGATCTGTGCGCGGCGTGCGTCAAAGCGGCGGGGGTGGACGGGGCGGCGTTGTGGGTGGCCACCGATCTGGACCGGCGGGTGCTACTGCACGCCACCGATCAGGTCGCCCGCAGCCTGGATGAGGCCGGTTTCACCTTGGGTGAAGGGCCGGGTGTGCAGGCATGGGCCGAGCGGGGCATGGTGCTGGCCGCTGACCTGGGCTCGCCCGAGGACGCCGCCCGCTGGCCGATGTTCACCCCGGCTGCGGTGGCCACCGGGGTGGGGGCGATCTTCGCGTTCCCGCTACAGGTCGGGGCGATCCGGGTCGGCATGCTGAGCCTGCACCGGGCGCGACCGGGCCCACTGAGCGGTGAGCAGCTCGCCGACGCGCTGGCGTTCGCGTTCGCGGCCGTCACGCTGGTGCTGGACCAGGCGCACCCCACGCCGGCCGGTAGCGGCGGATCTGCTGGATCAGCGCAGCCGGTGTGGCCCATTGACGGGCTGGGCGAGGGCAGGGCGGAGGTGTATCAGGCCACCGGGATGGTCGCCGTCCAGCTGGATGCCCGGCTGGACGAGGCGCTGCTGAGGTTACGCGCCCACGCCTTCGCCCACGGAATGGGCGTCACCGAGGTCGCCCTGCAGGTGGTGACCCGCCAGCTACGGTTCAGCCCCGAGGACCCCTGACAGGCCGGGCGGGAGCCTCCCGCATGAACCCGGCGCGGACGAAAGATGGCTGTGATGGATTTAATGGATGTGGAAGAGAGAGCGGATATGTCACATGAGCGGCAATTGGCACGGGTGTTCGTGGAACTCGCCGCTCGCCGACACCCTGGTCGCCGATTTCGATGTCATCGATTTCCTGCACCTGCTCACCGAACGGTGCGTAGACCTGCTGGGGGTGGACTCGGCCGGGATCCTGCTCACCGACCAGCAAGGCCAGCTGCGGCTGGTCGCGGCCTCCACCGAGCAGACCAGGTTGCTGGAGCTGTTCCAGTTGCAAAGCGACCAGGGCCCGTGCCTGGACTGCTTCACCACCGGGCAGCCGGTCGCCAGCGCGGACCTGGCCGCTGACATCCAGCGATGGCCGATCTTCGCCGCCGCGGCCCGCCGGTCCGGGTTCGCTTCCGTGCACGCGCTGCCGATGCGGCTCCGCGACCACACCATCGGCACACTGAACCTGTTCAGCACCACCGCCGGAAACTTGGACGAGGGCACCACAGATCTGGGCCAGGCCTTCGCCGACGTCGCGACCATCGGGATCTTGTCCGAGCGAGCCGCCCGCGAGAGGAACCTGCTCTCCCAGCAACTCCAGATCGCCCTGAACACCCGGGTCATCATCGAACAAGCCAAAGGGACACTCGCTGAGCGCCGAGGCCTGTCCATGGACCAGGCGTTCACCACCCTGCGCGACTACGCTCGCACCAACAACCGTAAACTCGCCGACGTCGCCCTGGCCGTCATCGACAACGACCCAAGCGTCGCTGAACTCGCCCACCCACGCCACACCCCGCAGCACCGGTAACGGCGGGGTGGCAACCGTATGGCCCGGGCGTCTGCCGGCCGGTCCGCAAAGACCGCATGGACATTCCCAAAGCCCGGGGCACGAACGTATACTTCTGGTAAAGCGTCCAATTCCAGGTTGTGTGCCTGGGGGTCGGCGCCGTCGCTCCAGACCCTGGCGACTTCCAGCTTCCGCAACCGGGCGGGCGTTAGTGGCTTCGGCCGGAGGTGGCGGGTGTGGAACTACGTCAGCTTCGCTATTTCGTGACCCTGTCGCAGGAACTGCATTTCGGCCGGGCGGCCGCCCGTGAGCATATCGTGCAATCAGCGCTCAGCCAGCAGGTGCAGCGGCTGGAGCGTGAGCTGGGGGTTCGGCTGCTGGAACGCAGCACACACCACGTCGCCTTGACCGCGGCCGGGGCGGTGTTCCTGGCCGAAGCCCGGCAGATCCTCGCCCATGTGGACCGGGCGGCCAGGGCCGCCCGCAACGCCGTCGGCCCGTCTCCCACACTCCGGGTCGGCATCATCGACTCCAGCTACGACTCGATGCCGCAGATCCTGCACGAGGTCCAGGCCCGCTACCCCGACCTGGTCATCCACCAGATCGAGGCCAGCGTGCCCGAGCAGTACCAGCAACTCGCCGACGGGCGCCTGGACGTCGGTATCGGCCGGGCAGCGCTGGCCCCGCCCCAGGTGGCCTCGCATTTGTTCCGCCGAGACCCCCTAGGGGTCCTGGTCCCCCCCGGGCACCCGTTCGCCGAACTGGACGGCATACCGGCCGCCACCCTCGCCCAGGAGCCGCTGCTGCTCGCCGAAGAGGTGCAGGCACCAGAGTTCAACCAGTTCACCGTCGAGATGTGCCGAGCCGCCGGCTTCACACCGACCGTGTACGAGGGGACCGTCGAGAGCATCCGCGCAGCCGCCGATCTGGTAGCCCAGGGACGCTGCCTGTACTGCGTGCCGTCCTCGTGCATCTCCGCACTGCCCGCAACGATCTGGCGGCCGCTCACCGAACCGGCCTCCTACTACCCGTGGTCGGTCCTGTGGCGTGCCAGCGACGGTTCCGACCACGTACAGGCCATCGTCGCCTGCGCACGAACCATGTCCAAGAGACTGGGCTGGCTGGTCACCACGGATCAGATGGCAGACTGACCTGGGTGGCCTGTCTGAGGACCGGGCACCTTCATCACTCGTTCAGCACCGCGTCCAACGGGTCCATCATCCAACCAACGCCCCACCTTCCGCGTTCGTGTTCACAATCCCCCCACAGGGGTGACGCCGAAGGGCCGGACCTTCAGCTCCTGCACAGCACCGCATCCAGCGAGGTCGCCCACACCACGACCTCACCTTCTGCGCTCGTGACGCACTTAAAGATCAAGCTTAGAGGGCGAGGATCCGGTCCAGTATCTGGCGATACTGCCGCAGGCCGATCCGGAGCTGCTCGGTGTCACCGTTCGCGATCCCCTGCTCAAGCGTGTGCTTGCGGTCATCGGGCGCCGTGGTGAGCGAGCTCACGACCTCGTCGTTGAGCTCGCCCGCCCTCCGGAGGGCGTCGCCGGGGTCGTCGACGAACATGCCCTGGATGTCGTGCCAGCGCTGCTGGATCTCCTTGGTGTGCTGGCTCTCGAACAGCGGTCCCAGGTCCTCGAGCCCACCGTCCGCAGAGGTGCCCTCCGTGCCCTTGCCGTACTCGCCGCGTGGTTCGTCGTACTGGGCCTCGCGCGGGACCCATCCCTGCGGGGTTTCCTCTGGCGGAGGACTCCGTCGGCGCCAGCCGGTCGTATTCGGTCATGGCTCTCAGCCTTCCCTGGGGCCGCCGGGGTGGTCGGCGGCCGTCCGATACTGCGGGTCGCCCTCGGTCTCGGTGATGGCCCGTGCCGTGCCACCGGAGCTGCCGCCGAGCAGGTCCTCGAAGAGCGTTCGGTAGTGGATCATGGCCTGCCGAAGCTCCTCGGTCGAGGCCTCCTTGCTCGCCGCGCGGGCGCTGATGTCGTGGGCCGTCCGATAGTGCTCCAGAGTGCGGGCGTGGTCGACCGACAGGTCGGCGACCCGCTGCTGGTAGCCCTGTGTCTCGTACCCGCGGCCGGTCATCACGCGCCTGACAAGCTGGTCGGCGTCGGACAGGGCGTCCTCGGGGGTGTCCACGAACCGTTCCTGCACTCGGGCCCACTCGGCGTGATAGGTGTCGCGGGCCGCCGGGTCCAGGGGACGGATATCCATGTCTTCGATACAGTTCTGCCGGTTCAGCAGCTCACGCTCGGCCTCACGCCGCTTTCCGCTGGCCTCCATTTCCTTTATCTGATCTTTTGTCGGGTTGTCGGCTGGCTGTGCCTGCTAACTCGTAGTGACTCCTCTACTGATGGCGGAGACGAACGGCAAGCCGCAACGCATGGCGATCATTACAACCAATGCAATCGCACCCGACCCCCGCGACCAGCGTCACGAATATCAGGCGATCGGCTCTGGTGATGGGCCTTGCTCAGGTCGCCTGTTTCCGGCATGACGGCACTGAGCTTGACTCAAAGTGATCAGCCGGGCCTGCGCCCGGCCTTTCCCCCACGGCGAAGGAGCTTGCCATAATCTCCGATCAGGGCATGGCCTTGAATGCGCCCGCCATCAGCGCGAACGGGTCGGCGCCGCGCTGTGAGCACCTCGACGGGCTCGCGCCGGTCACTCTTCAGTCGAGCTACTGCCAGGACTGTCAGGCTCAGGATGACCGCCTGGCGACACTGCTGATCTGCCTGGCCTGCGGCTGGGTGGCATGCAGCGACGACTCACCCCACCAGCACGCCAAGGCCCACTACGAGAAGACCGACCACCCGATCGCCGCCGCTGTGGAGCCGGGACCGGTCTGGAGATGGTGCTACGTCCACCAGCGTCTCGTCTGACCTGGTCGATTCGGTTCGCCAGGGCCGGCTCTCCACGACACCACCTCCTTCGAACCTCCTCCGAACATAGGAATGATCATGATCGATCAGACGGCAGCGGCGGCCCGCTACGACGGTGTCGAGCCCTTTCCCAGCATCGTCGCAGGGTCCTGGACGGGCGCGCGACGGCTTCAGGTGGTGCTGACCGGGCTGATCGTCACGGTGCCGTTCGCCGGCCTGGCGATCGCGGTATGGATGCTGTGGGGACACGGCCTCGGGCTCACCGACGTGCTTCTGGCGGTCGCCTTCTACCTGGTCACCGGATTCGGCGTCACCGTCGGGTTTCACCGCCTCATCACCCACCGCAGCTTCACCGCCCGCCCCTGGCTGCGGAACGCGCTGGCGATCGCGGGTTCGATGAGCTTTCAAGGCGAGGTGATCAACTGGGTGGCCGTCCACCGCCGCCACCACGGCTTCACCGACCGCCCCGGTGACCCCCACTCGCCCTACCGGTACGGCACGGGTGCCCTTGGCCAGCTGCGCGGACTCGCTGATGCCCATATCGGCTGGATGTTCCGCAACGACCCCATCCCCGCCACCCGCTACGCCCCGGACCTGCTCACCGACCCCGCCATGGTCCGGATCGCCAAGGCGTTTCCCGCGCTGTGCGCCGTATCGCTGATCCTGCCGTTCGCCGCCGGGTGGGCCATCGGCGGTGACCTGCGGGCCGGCGGGACCGCGTTCGTGTGGGCAGGGCTCGTACGCGTCCTGGTGCTGCACCACGTCACATGGAGCATCAACTCGCTGTGCCACATGATCGGAACCCGCCCGCACCCGACCCGCCGCTTCGACCGATCCACCGACCTGTGGCCGCTCGCGCTGATCTCCTTCGGGGAGAGCTGGCACAATGGGCACCACTCCGCGCCGACGTGCGCCCGGCACGGCATCGGACCCCACCAGATCGACACCTCAGCAGGCCTGATCCGCATCTTCGAACGCCTCGGCTGGGCCACCGACATCCACTGGCCGACCCTCGGGCGCCCTGGCGGTCACCACCCCGACCAGCCAGACCTACCCCAGCCCTCGCCGCCGGCCCTGCAACCTGTAGACCGATGACCGGCCAACCGGCGACCGCCCCCGCATCCCGGCTACCGAGTTTCTGGCCGGGTAGGCCATGGCCAGCGCAAAGCCATGGATCATCACCTACCCCGACCACTCGTGGAAATGCCGTCGCGAGCATCGATTGGCAGCACTTCGTCGACACGATGCTGGCGGAGACGAACGGCAAGCTGCAACGCGTGGCGATCGTCACACAGCAAGGCACCGTGCTGGGCCGCACCGAGAGCATCGAGCCGGCAGCCGAAGACATTCTTCCCCTGCTCGGCATCTTCGAAGAATCCGCCCGGCTACCGAGGGCACATCTCGAAGATGAACTTACAGTAATCGCATGATAGCAATATGTAAGGGAGGTTGTTGCTCTGGAGAGGGAGGTTCCATGACCGCTCCGTATGTGACTACATCGGACACCACACCTCGGTGGAGCGTCCGGCAGCGAGTCGCGAGCGCGGCGCGGTGGCTGACAACGCCGTTGATGCCTGATGACTATCTCGGGCTGCTGAACCCGCTCTGGTCCGTCGAGGAGTTGCGCGGCCGGGTCGAGGCCGTGCATCCGGAGACCGCAGACGTGGCGACCCTCGTGATCCGCCCCGGCCGCAACTGGGTCCCGCACAGACCCGGCCAATGGGCCCGGATCGGGATCGACATCGAAGGAGTACGTCACTGGCGTGCGTACTCGCTGTCCTCAATGCCGGAACGCCCTGATGGCTGCGTCACGATCACCGTCAAAGCGGTCCCGGACGGGCTCGTCTCCCGTCATCTCGTACAGCGGACAGCGCTTGGGACGATCCTTGGCCTGACCGGGCCGGAGGGCGAGTTCGTACTGCCCGAGCCGCCACCGCCACGGCTGCTGTTCCTGACGGCCGGCAGCGGCATCACACCGGTGATGGCGATGCTGCGCAGCCTCCTGACCGGCGGAGCCGCGGACGGTGAAGAGGCTTGGGGCGCGGGGGTCTCTCGCGGGGGCGCTGTGTCCCTCCTGAATGAAAAGCAACGCGAGATGCCCGACGTGGTGCTGGTGCACTCGGCGCCCATGCCCGAGGACGTCATTTTCGGAGAAGAGCTCCGGGGCCTGGCAGCGCGGTTCCCGAACCTGCGGCTGTACGAGCGGCATACGCGGGCCGGGGGACGCCTCAAGCCGACGGATCTGCCCGCTCTGTGCCCGGACTGGGCGGATCGTGCGGTATGGGCTTGCGGGCCGACCGAGATGCTCCACGAGGTCACGGCGCACTGGGCAGGGCTGGGTGATCGGCTGCACGTCGAGCACTTCCGCCCGGCGGTGTCGGCGGCCGACAGCGAGGGCGGACGGGTCCGCTTCACCCAGAGCGGCCGTGAGGTCGACGCCGATGGTGGCACGCCGCTGCTGACCGTGGGTGAGGATGCGGGTGTCCTCATGCCGAGCGGCTGCCGCATGGGTATCTGTTTCGGCTGCGTGGGGCGGCTGTCCTCGGGGCAGGTATGTGACCTGCGCACCGGTCAAGTCCACGGCGAAGAGGGCGACCTCGTGCAGACCTGTGTATCGGCCGCTGCCGGCCCTGTCGAGATCGAGTTCTAAAAAGGAGTACGACCATGTCGACCACCGCGGTTCTCACTCTGGCTGACGTGGAAGAGTTCGGCCGTGAGCTGGACAAGATCCGCGACGAGGTGATCGGGAGCCTCGGGGAGGCGGACGCGAAGTACATCCGTGGCGTCATTGCGACGCAGCGCAGGCTGGAGTTGGCCGGCCGCGCGCTGCTTTTGGTGTCCTGGCTGCCGCCCGCCTGGGTCGCCGGCACCGCGGCGCTGGCCACCGCGAAGATCCTGGAGAACATGGAGATCGGCCACAACGTTCTGCACGGTCAGTGGGACTGGATGCGCGACCCGAAGATCCACTCCACCACGTGGGAGTGGGACATCGCTTCCCCGGCCGACCAGTGGAAGCACTCGCACAACTTCATCCACCACACCTGG
>JAOPYO010000187.1 GCA_025964575.1 Actinomycetes bacterium | reverse complement strand
GGGTTTGCGCCTGGAGTACGGCCCGGCTTGTTGCGCCCATGACGCCGAGGTTGATCATCTTTGTGGCCGGTGCGTGCGGCGGCTCGGGGGCGTTTCCGGGTGAGGTCTGGCTTGTTTGTCGCCTGGGTGGGTGTGGCGGAGGCGCAGGTGACCAGGGCCGCGTTGGCGTGTTCTGATCTTCGGGTGGTGGTCCTGGGTGGGGTTGGCGCTGGTCACAAGCGATGTGTGCGGCCGGGCAACAGGACCGCCGCGGTGGATGCCGCGACCAGGACGCCTAGGGTGATCATTCCGGTGGCGAGGGAGGCGTAGGCGGCGAGGGCGCCGACCAGGAGGGGGCCGCCGGCGTCTCCGGCTTCGCGGCCGAGCTCGGCGGCTCCCATGGTCTGCCCGAGACGCCCCGCTGGGGCGGAGGCTGCCAGGGCGGTGAACCCCAGCGGTGTGGCCAGGCCGACACCTGCGCCGATACCGACCGCTCCTGCCAGCAGCCCGGGAACGCCGGGTAGCGCGGCGGCGGCCAGCCCTGCCGCTGTCAGGCCCAGTCCGAGCGCGAGCCCGGTTCTTACCGGCAGGAGGCCGCGATCGTGGGCTCGCCCGGCCCAGGGCTGCATGAGGGCGGTGCAGCAGGCCAGCAGCGACACCGCCGCGCCGGTCGCCAGCGGGGACAATCCGGTGGCCCGGCCGTGGACGGGCAAGAACCCCACCCCGACACTGAGCGCCGCGGTCGTCGCCGCCAGCGCCATGGTCGGGCGGAGGAAAAACGGGTCGGTCAGCCGCCGGGCCAGGCCGAGCAGGGTCTGCCGGTCTTTGGGGACGGGCGGAACCTCCGGGACCACGGTCACGGCCCATGCGGCGACGGCGGCGGCGAGTAGGGCAAGGACGGTGAACAGCGCGGCGAACCCGCCGACCCACATCAGCGCGCCGCCTAGCAGCGGTCCCAGCGCGTAGCCGAGGGACTTCCAGGCGCCGTAGGAGCCGAACGCCCGCCCGGTCCGGCCGGGGCTGAGGGCTGCGACCATCGCTGAGGCGGCCGGGGAGAACGCTGATGCGGCCGCGCCTTGGGCCAGGCGCGCGGCGGCCAGTGCCCCGGTGTTGGAGGTGCCGAAGACGGCCGCGAGCGCGGAGGCGGCGGCGAAGGCGATCAGGCCGCCGAGCAGTACCCGGCGAGGGCCTACCCGGTCGGCCAGGGTGCCGAACACCGGTTTCAGGACGATCTCGGCGCCGTCGTACAGGGCCAGCAGCACCCCCAGCGTCAGCAGCGGCAGCACGTGGCCGGACGCGCCGGCGCCGAGGCTGGCGGCGATGCCGTGCGCGCCGAACGCGGTGGTGAACCCGGCGGCATACAGCGGCCAGAGGCCGATCGCCCGCCCCCTGGACGCGGCCGGAGAGGCGGCAGCGCCGTCAGGTTGCTGCCGGCCTCGCGGCGAGGAGGTCAAACGCTGGCCGTTTCCAGGAGGTCGTGCAGGTCCCGCAAAGCTTCCAGGGTGCACACGCCGGTCGCGGCGAGCACGGCAGCTACTGCGATCACCAGGATCAGGCGGCGTTGGGGTGGGGCGGCGAGCAGGGCGGCGACCCGGCGCGGCACCGGCCCGGCACTGGACAGATCAGCCAGGTCTGCGGGGTCGCCGGTGACACCGAGCGCGAAACTCGTGGCCCGGCTCGGGGCCGCCGTGCCCGACCGGGCGGCGGCGGCCTTGGCCAGCGAGGCACGGGCGATGGTGCGGGCGACCAGGCGCCGGTCGCCGCACGCGGTGGCGGCGTCCTCGTCGGCCCACCGTTCGATGGTGAAGGCGACCGCGCGGGCGAGCGGGCGCAGCAGCGGGTTGGCCGCGGCGGCCAGCTGTGCGGCGGCGGTGAACCAGTGGTGGTGGGACCGCAGGTGTGCTCTTTCGTGGGCGAGCAGCGCCTCGCGCTCGGTCTCTGTCAGGGCGGTGAGCATGCCGGTGGAGACCACGATGCGGCCGGGCCGTCCTGGCACCGTGAACGCCTCGGCGACCCCGTCGTCCTCCATGATCACTACTTCGCCGGTTCCGGGCAGGTGGCGCGCCTGGACTGCGGCGGCCAGCAGCACCCGCACCCGCCGCCAGGTCATCCGGGCGGCCGCGGCGAACGCGGCCGACAGAGCGACGGCGGAAAGCAACGCCACCGTCGTCGAGGGTGCATTGTCCTGCTGGATGACCTGCTGCGACAGCCTCCCGAGCTGGGCGATGAGCGGGATCTGGATCAACCCGGCTACCACCAGCAGCGACAGCACCGTGGCGGTCGCCGCGGCCAGCGCCACCGCCGAACCGGTCAGCAGCCACGTGGCCAGCCGCGGATCAAGCCGGCGCGCGAGCCGCCCCGCAGACAGGGCCGCCGCCAAGGGGACCAGCAGCGGCAGATAGACAGCCAGATGCACGCCGCTCTCCTCTATTCCTGTCCGTCGGTGTCGGCCTGATCACCGAAGACGCGGCGGAACAGCGCCTCGTCGCGGGGTGACAGCTCATCGACGAACCGGGCCAGGACGGCGTCCCGGTCCACTTCCCCTTCCAGGACTTGGCGCATCCGCTGTGCGGCCATCCCGGCCGCGTCCGTCACGGGCGCGTAGGCGTACGCGCGGCTGCGGCGGGTGCGCTTCAGGGTGCCTTTGGCGTGCAGCCGGGACAGCGTCGTCACCACCGTCGAATACGTCAGCCCGCCGCCCAGCCGCTCGGTCACCTCCCCGGCCGTGAGTGCCTGCCCTGCGTTCTGCAGCACTGCCAGCACCTCGGCCGCCAGCGCCCCTGCCGCCCGCCGGCCGCCCGAGGCATCTCCCGGAACCGGATCGGGATGTGAATCCATTGCGGTGAACCTCCTGCCGGGCCGGTGTCGTCTACAGTGGCGTAGAACTTTTACTTGTTGTAGAAGTTGATCCTACCGACCCCAGGGTGCCACGTCCCCGTACGCCGCCGTCCCACATGCGGCCGACCTTGTCTGGAAGAGGAGATCTGCATGGGGACATCATGGCGTTGACGACGGTCGGCCTGCACGCTGCGGCGCAGGCGGGGGTGGCTGCGATCAACCCGCTGGATTCCTCGTCCCTGCTGGCCAGTTTCGGCGCCATCGGGGTGTTCGTGGTGTTGTTCGCCGAGACCGGGCTGCTGATCGGGTTCTTCCTGCCCGGAGACTCCTTGCTGTTCACCGCCGGGCTGCTGTGTACCACTGCGGCGACCAACAAGGTGCACCTGTCGCTGCCGGTGGTGCTGCTCGCCGCGGTCGCGGGCGCGTTGCTGGGTGCCCAGACGGGGTACTGGATCGGCCGTCGCGGCGGGCGCCCTCTGCTTGCCCGCACCCGCAACGTCCACCTGCAGCGTGGCGCGGCCCGCGCCGAGGAACTCCTGGCCCGCTACGGGCACGGGAAGGCCATCGTGCTGGCCCGGTTCATCCCCGTGGTCCGCACCGTGCTCAACCCGCTCGCCGGAGTCCTGGAGGTCCCGGCCCGCACGTTCACCCTCTGGCAGGTGACCGGCGGACTGGCCTGGTCGATCGGCGTCACCGTCGCCGGATACGCCCTGGGCTCCACCATCCCCGGCGTCGACCAGTACCTGCTGCCGGTCGTCGCGGTCATCGTCATCATCTCGGTCATCCCGATCGCCCTCGAACTACGGCGCTCCCGCCAGGCTGCTGGTGCGGGACGCACGCTGACCGGGGAGGACAATCGCCGATGACCCCTACGTCCGTCCTGGCGGTGGTCGCTGGGGGCGATCCCGGTTCAGGCGGCCTGAACCAGCGGTTGTTCCTGGACATGAACGACTTCGCAAGGCGCACCCCTTGGCTGCACACCCCGGTCTACCTGTACGCCACCTACGGGGTGCTCCTGTTCGGCGCGCTCCTGGTGACCGGGTGGGAACAGGCCCGCAGCGACGGTGACCCCGCCAAGATGGCCGCCGCGCTGTGGGCGCCCACCGGCACCTTGCTGGCGCTCGCGCTCACCCAGGCGGCGACGCGCTTCGTGGCACAGCCACACCCGTACACGACCCTGCCGCACATCCTGGTGCTCGGCGACCGCGATAGCGCCCCGTCGTTCCTCAGCGACCATGCCATCATGGCCGGAGCGGTCGCCGGCGCCCTGTTCCTGGTCAACCGCAAGCTCGGACTGATCGCAGCCGCCGCCGCGGCGGCGATGGCGGTATCCGCCGTCTACAACGGCGCCCACTACCCGAACGACGTCGCCGCTGGACTGATCCTGGGCGCGGTAGTGGCCATGGTCGGCTATGCCTTGCTGGAGGATCTGCTCACCCACCTCGTCCGGCGCCTGGCCACCACCCGGCTGCGTCCATTGCTCACCATCGCACCGGTCACGCCGCCGCCAACCGCCGCGCACGACCGACCCGCCGTGCCACGGCCCAGGCGGGCGCGCACCCAGGCCGGCAAGGACCAGCCCGGCGACGGCGGGACGGGCACGCCGTGATCGCCGACATCACCCAGTGGATTCTGGGCCTGCACGGCTGGGCGGCGCTGGCGATCGTGTTCGCCATACCGCTACTGGAATCCTCGGCGTTCGTCGGGTTCGTGTTCCCCGGCGAGATCGCGATCCTGCTCGGCGGCGTCCTGGCCTCCCAGCACCGTATCCCCCTCGCCGCGGTGATGGCCGCGGCCATCGCCGGGGCAATCCTGGGAGACACCATCGGCTATGCGGTCGGCCGCCGCTGGGGCCGCACCCTGCTGCACGGCACCCTCGGCCGCATCGCCGGACACAAACATCTGGACCGCACCGAACGCTACCTCGCCCAGCGCGGCGGCAAGGCCGTCTTCTTCGGCCGGCACACCGCCGCGCTGCGCGTCCTCATCCCCGGGATGGCCGGAATGGCCCGCATGCCGTACCGTACCTTCGCGCTCTACAACATCCTCGGCGGAGCGGTGTGGGCGATCTGGAACACCCTGCTCGGCTATATCGCCGGAGCGAACTGGAAACACGCCCTCGACCTGGCCAGCCGCGCCGGCCTGCTTGTCCTGGCCTTCGTGATCCTCGGGATCGGCGTCGCCGTGGCGATCCGGGCGGCGGCTCAATTCCATGATCGATACCCGGCTCAATAATGGGACCGCTGACACTCGGTGCGGAGGACTTCCCCGAGCACCGGCGCGCGGCGCTGCTTCGGCGCTACGCCTGGCTGGCCCAGAGCGAAGATCTTGTGGTGGTGACTGCTCTGGTGGCAGCCCGCGCGGTGGAGCTGTCCCGATCCTCGCCATCAGCGGGGTCCACGACCTGGAACAGGATCTTCAACAGGTCCTGCGGCGCGTCCCGCATGAGGTTGTGCCCGCTGTCCAGCGCGTACGTCCGCCACGAGGGGTCTTCACGCAACCGCTGGTAGACGGGGGTGAACGGGGATTGGCCGTCCCAGCCCGCGGCGTACACGTAGTCCCTGCGGCGGATGTGCGCGAGGTCGCTGGTGAGCTGGAGTGGCTGGAGCAGCGAGGCCAGTGGGTGGGGCGTGGCCCGTGGGTCGAAGAAGGGCAGCGGCCGTACCGCGTAGCCGGTCTCCACCACGTCCATGTACCACCGGCGCTCCTGGTCGGAGACGAGGGTCCAGGTGGAGTCGCCGGGCTCCGGCACCATGGCGTCCAGGTACACCAGGGCATTCACCCGTTCGGGTGCGCGGTCGGCGGCACCAGTGATCACCATCCCCCCGTAGCTGTGGCCGACCAGCACCGCATCCTGAATGTTTTCAGCGGCTAGGACACTGGTCACGTCCTGGATGTGCGTGTCGAGGTTCACTCCGCCGTGCAGCAGATGGCTGCGCTCGCTGAGCCCGGTCAGCGTCAGCGGGTAGACGGCATGCCCCTGCGCGCGAAGCTCGCCGGTGAGCTCCTCGAAGCACCAGCCGCCGTGGCACATCCCTGGGATGAGCACGAAGTTGCCCATGATCTTTCTCGCCTTCTCTTGTCGGATTTGGTGTCTGATGGCTCGTGAGGCGCTGCCCGGGAGAACGTCGACCGCATGCGCGGTGTGTGTCGGGTCGCCGGTGTCAGACGCACGTCTCAGTTGTGTGCCGCGCCGGGCCGGGGTGCGCCGGGGCGTGTGCGGCCTCCGGCGATGGCGATTGCGGAGGCCGCGGCGCACAGGATCGCGGTCCACGCCAGGGTGGCCTCGGTCGAGGTCTGATCGGCGACTATGCCGGCGATCCACGGCCCGGCGGTCTGCCCGGCCGCGAACACCGTGGTGAAGGCTGCCAGCGTGGCGGTCCAGTCGGCGGGCGGGACGTTGCCCTTGATGAGGGCGGTGATGGCGGCGGGAACGCCCATGAATGTCGCCCCGTAGATGATCGCGGAGGCGAGGATGACCGGTGGCGTGGGTGCTGCCAGCGCCAGCGCCGCTCCGCCGGCCAGGATCGCGAGCAGGGTGGCCAATGCCCGGGTGGCGGCCCACTCGGCGGTGGGGCGGCTCCACAGCGCGGGCGCCGCAACGACGGCCAGGCCCAGCGCCGTCCAGGTGAGCACCACCTGCCCGAGCGAGGCGTGTTGGTCGGCGAGGTAGGCGGACAGGAAAGTGATGTAGGTGATGTACCCGGCGGCGAACAGCAGGTAGGCCAGGGCGGCCCCCCACAGCGGGCGCACGCGGACCCGGCCGGCTGCGGCGGCATGCGCGTCCTCGCCCGTGCTCGCCGCGCTCCAGCTCGCCACGGTCGCCAGTGCGGCAGCGACGGCCAGGCCGACCCAGGCCAGGCGCCAGTGCTCCCCCAACGCGGGAATACTCACACCGCTGACGACGATGCCCAGCCCAGTGCCGGCGAAGTACACGGTGATGGGCGCGCTGGAGGTCGCTCGGGCGGCGACGCGCGAGGCGATCACGCCGCCGGCGACGAACACCACCGCCCCCGCCGCTCCGGCTGCGGCCCGCGCAGCCAGCAGCGCCGGGTAGGCGTCGCTCGCCGCGGTGGCAGCCAGCGACACGGCCGTGAGTGCCATCCCAATGCGGAAGGCGGCGGCGGTGCCCCAGCGGCGCACGACCGCGGCGGTCACCAGCGCGCCGAGGAGGTAGCCGAGCCCGTTGGCGGTGCTCATCGCCCCCGCCTCAGCCAGGGTCCAGCGCAGGTCCTCGCGCATGGCCGGCAGGAGCAGGCCGTAGGCGAAGCGCGCGAGCCCGAGCGCCGAGGCGGTGCCGAGCGCCAGCCGGCCCGCCTGCCACACCGCCCAGGGCTCCGCCTTCAGCGCCGTCTGCGTCATCGGTCCCGTCTCTCGGCGGTGCCATCGCCGCGAGGGGTCGCGTTGCGCGCGTTCGAGACGTTCCGGATTCGCGGTGAGGCGAAAAGGTCTGACATGACACTCCAAAGATCGAACCGATCGGTACGAACTCGGATGCTAGCAGTAGAACGAACCGACCGGTACGATCTATGGCATGCCAGTTCCCAAAGGCTCGACGATCGACCCGGAGCGCACCCGAGCGGCCATCCTCGAGACGGCCACCCGAGAGCTGTACCAGCGCGGCCTCGACGGCATCGGCGTTGCCGAGCTGTGCACCCGCATCGGGGTGTCTAAGGAGACGCTCTACCGGCACTTCGGCACCAAGGACGGCCTCGTGGAGGCCATGCTGCAAGCGCGCAGCGAGCGGGTCACGAGCTGGCTGGCCGAAGCCGCCGCAGCCGCCGGGGACGCCCCCGGCGAGCAACTCGCCGCGGTGTTCGACGCCCTCCAGCGGTGGTACGACGACCCGGTCTTCCGTGGCTGCGCGATACTGAACGCGGCCGCCCAGCACCACGTCGACGCCGTTCGCACTATCACCGCGCGCCACCTGGGCCACTACCTCGACCTCCTGACCGGCATCGCCAGCCGTGCCGGAGCCGTCGATCCGCCCGTCCTGGGACGACAGCTGCTCATGCTGGTCGAGGGGGCGACCGTCGTTGCCGCGCATCACGACACAGCCGGCGCCGGCGAGGCCGCCCGCAAGGCCGCGCTCACCCTGCTGTCCGCCGCCGCTTGCCCCAGCCTCCAAGACTGGCCTTCCTAGCTTCCTGTCTCAGCCGCCGATGCCCCGGTCAGGGTGAATGTCCACGGACTCGCCGAAGGTTCGCAGACCTCCGGGTAGTTCGGGCAGGGCGAAGGAGTAGTGGCCGAGCATGTTCACGTGGGCGTGGATGAAGGGCGAAAGGCGGGCAACGTCTTCATCGCGCACCGCGAATCCTTGGATGCGCAGCTTGGCCAGGGCGGCGTCCATGTAGCGGGTGTTGAACAGCACCACGGCGTTGAGGACCAGGCCGAGCGCGCCGAGCTGGTCCTCCATGCCTTCCTGATAACGCTGGTAGAGGTGGCCGCGTTTGCCGTGGAAGATCCGCCGGGCCAGGGCATGGCGGCCTTCTTGCAGGTTGGACTGGGCCTTGATCTCGTGCCGGTAGGTCGGCTCGTCGACCATCCGCAGGATGTGCAAGGTCTTGGGAATGCGCCCGTAGTGGGCGATCGCATCGCCCAGCGGGGTGGGCCGGCCGTCTCGCGTCCGGGCGTCGTCGACCAGCACCTCGGGCAGACCCATCAGCGCGGCCGCCACCAGCTCCCGCGCCGTCGCGACGACCTGCAGGTCATCACCCGGCAGGGCCTTGGTCAGCGTGGAAGTCACGCGATCACCCCCGCGAGGATCGCGAGGACCACGAGCACCAGGCCCGCGCCCAGCAGTGAGCAGGCGAGGCGGAGCTGCGCGCGGTTCCGTCCCGCTGTCCGTACAACTTGATACAGGACGCGTCGGTGATTCCCAGCTGCTGAGCGAGATAGTCCACCACCTCGACAGGAACCCGGCGGGGATCGGGTAGAAACCGTCGCAAGAACCGGGCGACACCCAGCTGGACGGCGAAGCCGAGCCGGTTGTGATCTCTGCGCTTGCTCTCGATCGCCTCTCGGTCAGCGTCATCAAGGAAGAAGTGCTTCTCCAACTCCGTGCGTGTGGGCGCCCCCTGAAACGAAGCGAACCTAGCCGCTTGCTCATCCGACAAGAACTCGACCGGCACCGCGAACCTCCACCAGGTCTATGACAAGACCTCCGAAGGTTCTGGCAACGATCACTGACCGGTCAAACCAGGAATCACCAGGACAAACGCTTAGCGCACGATCCGGTTCCGATGTTCCTCAGACCCCAGGTCGGGGAACGCGCGAAGGAGCACCGCCCACACTTGCTTGAGTGCCTGCGCCCCCGTCGCATCAACCGGCAATGGCGTGCGGATCAGCACGTTCGGCTCGACGACCTCGTCGATCGTCTTCGAGATGACCTCCGCTGTCCGGTCCCGCTGAAGTTGGCCAGAGGCTCGAGCGCCGACCTGGTGGTTGGCCATCTTCGGTGGGACGGACGGCCTCCGCGGTCTCATTGAATCTGGCCTGACGCGTGCCGATCCCGGTCGGTGTCCCGATGAAGGTGGCCTGAGTGGTTCGTGTCCGTTCCGCGTGAAGGTTGCACCGGCCAACGTGCTGGGCTGCGGGTTGGAAAGTAGGTCTGAACAGGGGTCGCTGATCTTGTTCGGACCTACTTCGCACCTTAGGAATCCCGAGCCTCTGTCAGTTGGGCTGTGGCGGCACGAGGTCGGGCTCGGGGTCGGGGATGGGCTGGGGGCTGGGCATGGGCTGGGGGTCGGGTTGGCCGCGCGGCGCGCGGGTCTCAGAGCTGGACCGGCTGCGCCGGGGGCCGGTGCGGGTGTCGGGACCGCAGATGAAGTGGTCCCTGGAGCGGGCGGAGGAGATCGCTGACCTGGGCATGGGTGAGCTGGACGTGTCGGGGATACCGCCGCGCCGGCTGGCGGAGCTGTCCCGGTATGGCGTGGACGGCAAGGCGGCGCTGCTCAAGCGCCACAGCGACTCACGGCGCCTGGCGACACTGTTGGCCACCGGGGTGCACCTGACGACGCGAGCGGTCGATGACCCCCAAGGCTGGCTCGGCGAAGTGGCCGCGATCGAGGCCAGTCTTGCCGCAGCCGAACAGAAACTCACCGCCATGCGGCAGCTGGCCGCCAAACACACACCACCGTCCACCTCGGCATGCCCGACTTCCGGCCCGACGCCAGCCGATCCAGCCGAGGTTCCTGAGAGGGGCCCCGCCACGGAGAAGACACGCCCGCCGCCGATGCAGAGCCAAGATTCTTCCCAGTCACAATGCGTGAAGAGCAGCGCGAAATCCATGCAACCAGAGGACTTCAAGATCATTTCGGATAAGACTAGATCGGCGCGCTCGGCCTGGTCCTCGATGCCCTTGTGCTCTTCAACACCCGCTACATGGATGCTGCGGTGGCCCGGCTGCGGGAGGATGGCTTCGACGTCCGCGTGAGGACGTGGCCCGCCTCTCACCGTTCGTACGGCACCACATCAACATGCTCGGCCGGTACTCCTTTCAACTCCCCGACCTGCCCGGCGGCCTGCGGCCCCTGCGGGACACGGACGCTGGGCAGGACGAGTGAGGGACGTCCGGGACTCGTCGCCACCGCGGTAGGCGAACCTGGGCATGAAGAACTGGGTGATGGGGCCGACCGTGAGTGCGTACAGCACGGTGCCGACGCCCACGCTCCCCCCGAGTAGCCAGCCCGCGGCGAGCACGGTGATCTCGATCAGGGTGCGGATGACCCGGATGGAGCGCCCGGTTGTGGCGGACGCTCCGGTCATCAGCCCGTCCCGGGGGCCAGGTCCGAAGCGCGCGCCGACGTAGACGGCGACGGAAAATCCGTTGAGGAGGACACCCCCGACCAGCAGGCCGACCTGGGCCGGGAGGCCGAGGTGTTGGGGGATGAGTGAGAGGCCGAGATCCGATGAGTACGCCAGGACGATGATGTTGGCGACGGTGCCGAGCTTCGGTCTCTGTTTGAGGGGAATCCACAGCAGGAGCACGAGAACTCCGACGGCGGCGCTGATTGTGCCGAAACTGAGGGAGGTGTGGTGCTCCAGCCCCTCGTACAGAACGCTCCAGGGGTTGACGCCCAGCGAGGCCCGGACCATCGCTGAGAGGCTGAGTCCGTACAGGGCGAGGCCGATGAACAGTTGGGGAAGGCGTCTCAGCGGATGCTCACCGAGCGGGACGTAGGTGAGGGGCGGCGCAGGAGGGCGCGGCGCCGGCGCAGCTTCGGTGCGACGTTCCGGAGCGCGGTCATGGGGATGCGGAGCGTCAGTGCTCACGGACGGACCCCCAGCGCGCGGCGCTGACGGCCTGCAGCAGCCGGCCTTCGTCGTACGCCAGCGCTGCTGCCGGAAGCGGCTCCTCACGCCCGCTGAGGATCACGGTCAGGGAGCCCTCGTCAGGCGCCTGCGGGGTGGGCCGTTCTCCGATCCGGCGCAGCGCTTGGGCGGCGACCGCGTCGGCGGTGCCGTGCAGGACGAGCGGTGGCAGACCGGGGCGCTGTACGGCCGCGCGGACGTGCTCGGCTACGAGTTCGTAATGGGTACAGCCAAGGACGACGGCCGTTACATCGTCCGGGGTGCGCTTGACCGCGGCAGCGACCGCGAGTCCGATGGCCGCCTCGTCCGCGCACTGGATTGCGTCGGAGAGGCCGGGGCACGGCACCTCGGTGACGCTCAGGCCGTCAGCGAACTCGTTGATGAGACCGCGCTGGTAGGGGCTGCCGGTGGTGGCGGGGGTGGCCCAAATGGCGACGGGTCCGCCGCCCGCGGCGGCCGGCTTGATCGCCGGGACCGTGCCGATGACCGGCAGGTCCGGTTCGAAGCGGGCGCGCAGGGCGGGCAGGGCGTGCACGGTGGCGGTGTTGCAGGCGACGATCAGGGCGTCTGGACTGTGGGCAACGGCCGCTTCGGCGACGGCGAGGGCGCGGGCCGTAAGGTCCTGCGGGGTGCGCGGTCCCCAAGGCATGCCGTCGGGGTCCCAGGAGAGGACAAGATCCGCGTCGGGGCGTAGACGGCGTACCGCGGCGGCTGCCGCCAACAGTCCGATTCCCGCGTCCATGAGCGCGATCTTCACCCGGTCACCCTGGATTGGTGCCAGTGCAGCTGCGGCGCGTTCCTCGTCACCGCGTTCAAGTTCGCGCTCGTAGCGCTCCGTGATCTCTTGCCCCATGCCAGTCCTCCGGTGTGCTCGTGCCTCAATGCCATTGGCGACGAGTCTGTACAGTGATTGGCTCCAACAGCATGGCCAATCTCGGGAGAGTGGTATGGCCGACTCGAATCCGTTCCGGCCCGTGGACAGGGTGCACCACGCCGGGCGGACGCTGGGAGGCCGACAGCTCGCCGCCATGCTGCCCGACCCAGTGGGAATGAAGCCCGCCTACCGTCACCTGGCCCAGGCGATCAGCGCGTTGATCCTGGACGGACGGATCGCGTTGCACGTCAGACTCCCCGCCGAAAGGGAGCTGGCCGTTGCCCTGAACACCAGCAGGCCCACCATCACCTCCGCCTATGATCTGCTGCGCGAGAGCGGCTACGCGCACAGCCGCCAGGGCTCCGGTACCTGGACGGCCCTGCCTGAGGGCGCTACCCCCAGCGGCATCACACGGGTCCTCGCGCCCCTGGACACCGCGATCGACCTGGCCAGGGCAGCCCCTGGACTGCCGGCGCAGATGCTCATCGATGCTCTCGCCCAAGTCGCCCCTCGGCTGGCCGAGCACGCGCACACTCCCGGCTACCACCCCTACGGCCTTCCGGAACTGCGCACCGCCATCGCTGAGCGTTTCACCCAGCGGGGCCTGGCCACCGTGCCCGAACAGATCCTGGTGACCTCCGGCGCTCAGCACGCACTCACGCTCGTCATAGGGCTCCTGTCCGGCCCCGGCGACCGGGTCATGGTCGAGAATCCGTCCTACCCGAACGCTCTGGAGGCCATGCGCCGCGCCCGGCTGCGCCCCGTATCGGTCCCCGTGACCGACAGCGGCTGGGATGTCGAGATCATCGAGTCCACCCTGCGTCAAATGGTGCCCCAACTGGCTTTTCTGATCGCCGACTTCCACAATCCGACCGGTCTTCTCATGCCTGATCACGAGCGCGTCCGCATCCTGCGCGCCGCTCAGCGCTCGGGCACCTGGCTGGTCATCGACGAGACCCTGGCCGATCTCGCCCTCGACGTCCCCGCCCCGCCGCCTTTCGCCTCCCACGCCACGCCCGGTGGGGCCGGCCAGGTCATCACCATCGGCTCGATGAGCAAGACCTACTGGGGCGGACTGCGCGTTGGCTGGCTGCGTGCCCCCTCGCAGCTGGTGACCGAACTCGCCGGCCAGCGGATCGCTAGCGACTTGGGCGGCTCGGTCGTGGACCAATTCCTGGCCCTCGCCCTCCTGGCTCGGGTCGAAGAACTGGTACCGCCCCGCCTGGAGCAAATGCGCGAGCAGCGTGCGGCCCTGACCGCGGCCCTGGCCGAGCACATCCCGCAATGGACCTGGCGGCTGCCGCCCGGCGGTCTGTCGCTGTGGGTCGACCTGGGCGAACCCATCGCCTCGGCGCTGGCCGAGCGCGCACTGGACTACGGCGTGAGGATCGAGGGCGGTGCCTACTTCGCCACAGATCCCGGCATCTTCGAACAGCGCCTCCGCATCCCTTACACAACGCCCCCCGACACCCTGCGCGAGGCTGTGCACCGCATGGCCGCCGCGCTCGCCGACGGGCTCCCACCCTCGTCTGCTACCCGACGACCGCACTGGGTCGCGTGAGAACACCGCGCCGCCGGTTCAGTCGTCCGGACTGGTGACCACTCTCCACCGACTTCGGCGCTATCGGCTGGTCATACAGCTAACAACAATCTCGACGCCGATGCTCGCGATTGGTGACACAGGCGTCTCATCGCCTGCTGTCGCCGGGTGCGAGCAGGCTGGTGACCTCGGCGATGGCCTCCGGGGAAGGCTTGAAGTAGCGGCGGACGTTCTCGGGCTTCTTGTGTCGGGACTTCGCCATCAGCATCAGCAGCGACGCGCCCGCCTCCCCGAGGTGCGTCAGGCCAGAGTGGCGGTACTCGTGCAGGTCCCAGCCCGTTCCCGGCCCACGCACCACGGTGTGCTAGTCGAGCAGGGCGCGGGCCTGCCCGTACGACAGCCGGGCGAAGCGGGTGTCCGGGCAGACGTCGCGGGGGCTGACAACCTTCCCCGGGCCGGGACAGCGGTGGGTCACGAAGACCGGCCCACGGACGCGGCCCTTCAGTAGCCGCGGCAGCAGGCGGGCTGTGCCAGTGTCCCAGTACACGGTCTACCTGTACCTGGCTCTGCACGTGAACCCGTACGCCGACAAGTGGGACCTGCTGCTGCGGATGAGAACTCGCGAGGGCATGGCCATCGCTGAGCTGATGGAGGTGTTCTCCGTCGGCCGCGCCACCGTGTACCGGGTCCTTGGCTGACCGGCTCTGACGGTGTCACTTGTGTGTGGCACGGTCGAGAGCGAACAGGCAGGAGCCAGCTATGAGCGAGCGCAGCGAGCGAACAATGGACACAGCCGAGCCGCTCGCTCGTGGCGGCCGCATGGACTCCCCCACCGAGGCGTTC
>JAOPYO010000121.1 GCA_025964575.1 Actinomycetes bacterium | reverse complement strand
GGGCGGTGCAGAGCATCGAGGAGTTGTTGCGCGTGGGCACGGGTGCGGCCGTGCACTCGACCGGCCCGCGCTTCTTCCATTTCGTGGTGGGCGGGGCGACCCCGGCGGCCATGGCCGGCGACTGGGTGGACCTGCGCCCGGGCGGCCGATTGGGTCCTGGGGACCTTGTGCGGACCTAGAGGGGCTCACGACACTGGCCGATCATGCTCAACGAGAATCGGGAGCCCGCATGAATCGCCGGACCAGTGCGAGCCTGACAACTGCGGCGGTCGCGCTGGCGGCCGCCGCGGTGGCCGCGTGCGCGCCCCAGAAATCAGCGGGAACGGCCGCTCCGATGGCCGCTGCGGCAGCCGCGCCGACCGCCGCCGCGACCTGCAAGCCACTGCCGTTCGACATGCCGACGACGAGCACACTCCGCTCGTCCAAGAAGAAGGTATTCGCCTATTACTTCCCGCCTTTCCCCGTCTCGGTCGACAATAAGGACCCCTCCACCGACCAGTGGGCCACCTGGCTGAATCCACTCGGCTCCAACGGGCAGTACAAGGCCATTGGCGGGCTGGTGCGAGACCGGCCTTACTACTCCCGCGCGAAGCGGACCCAGAGCAACTGGCGGCAGCTCGACTTCGAAGCCGAAGTCCGCCAGGCGATCTCGCAGGGACTCGACGGATTCATCTACGAGCACCACACCTCGAGTGACAACCGGTGGAACCAGCTGCCCGCCATGTTGGCGGCGGCCAAGGCGGTCGATCCCGGCTTCAAGATCATGCTCAGCCCCGACTTCCCCACCACCGCGGGCGCATCACCCGACAAGCTCGTCTCGGACATCCTGATCGCCAAGGGCCATCCGTCGCTGTATCGCCTCGCCGATGGCAGCACCCCTATCGCGCCGTTCTTCCCGGACCGCCAGACACCGGCCTGGTGGGACACGGTGCGGGCGAAGCTCGCCGCCAAGGGCATGAAGACCGTGCTCGTGCCCAACTTCGTGTACTGGCCCGGCACCGGCAAGACCGAGTGGAACAGCCACATCTACGGCTACACCACGTGGGGCGCCCACTGGGTCAGCGGGACCGACACGTTCCGTAAGGCCAGCGTCGAAGCCCACGCACGGGGGCGCATCTTCATGTCGCCGGTCGAACTCGAGGACGTACGGCCGAAGGACGGCAGGTTCTGGGAGGGGTCGAACAGCGGGCTGCTCCGCTCCACGTGGGAGAAGGCCATCGCGGGCAACGCGGACTGGGTGCAGTATTCGACCTGGAACGACTACAGCGAGTCGTGGACGGCCCCATCGAAGGAGCGGGGCTACGCCGTGGGCGACGTGGGGGCCTACTACCTGACGTGGTTCAAGACCGGCAAGGCGCCGGCCATCGCGCGGGACGCCCTCTACTACTTCCACCGCGGCCAGAAGACCACCGCCACGTATGACAAGACCAAGCAGACCGCCGGCCCGATGAAAATCGCGGCCGGCCCGGCCGCGACCGACAACGTGGAGCTGCTGGCCTTCGTCAAGTCGGCCGGCAAGCTGGTGATCAAGCAGGGCAGTGACGTGCGTACGAAGGACGTGGCGAAGGCCGGTGTCGTGTCGTTCACGGTGCCGATGGTGCCGGGCACCACACCCGTCTTCCAGCTCCAGCGAAGCGGTAAGACCGTCCAGACCATCACGAGCAGGACGCCCATCCGTAAGAGCGTCACCTACCAGGACATGACGTACCACGCCGGTGGTGGCGTCGCCACCTGCGCACGATCGTGACCTGGCGGCCGTCCGGCACAGATCGTGTCCTGGTCGCCGTGGGTCATGTCCTGATGCGCGGCGCCCAGGCGGTGCGGAGCCTTCCATGCCGAAGTAAAGGGGTTGTCAGCCGTATTGCGGGCAGATGCGACAGGGAGGAGGCTGTGAAATACAGGGTGTGTTCTGTGTCATGAGTGGAGGGGGTCTCCATGACCACAGCACGCGAGATCATGCACCAGGGCGCCAAATGCGTCGGCGAAGACGAGAGCCTGCTCAAGGCCGCGCAGATGATGCGTGACCTCGAAGTAGGGTCGTTGCCCATCTGTGGCAATGACAATCGCCTGAAGGGCATCATCACCGACCGCGACCTCGTGATCAAGTGCATAGCCCAGGGTCGCGATCCGGCCAGCGTTCGGGCGGGTGATTTCGCTCAGGGCGGGCTGTACTGGGTCGACGCGTCCGAGGACGCCGATGCCGTCGTTCGGACGATGGAGGAGCATCGGATCCGCAGGGTTCCGGTCCTCGAGAACAACCAGCTGGTCGGCATGATCAGCGAGGCGGATCTGGCCCAGCACCTCCCTGAGGACAAGCTGGCCCACTTCGTCGAGAGCGTCTACGCATCCGGGGGAAGCTCGGGCAGGAGGTAGACCGGCCACACGCCTGATCGGGAAAAGCTCCTCCCGATCAGGCTGCGGTGGAGGCTCTACCTGGAAGCGGCGCATATGTGAACTCAATTCACCAGCGCTCGATCTGTGGTCGACATGAACAGATCTTCGCTGTAGCGTGCGGCCTATGGAAGACACCACCGTGACCGCGGCGGACATCGCCCGGTTGGCCGGAGTAGGCCGTGCGGCGGTGAGCAACTGGCGTCGCCGCCACCCCGATTTCCCGCCGCCCGTGGGCGGCACTCCGGCGAGTCCCGTCTTCTCCCTGGCCGCGATCGAAGCGTGGCTGCGTGACCAGGGCAAGCTCCAGGAGTTGACACTGGAGGAGCGGGTCTGGCAGCAGGTACGGGTGGCCGGGGACGATCTGCATCTTCCCGCCGTACTGGCCGATGTCGGGGACGTCCTCCTGGAGCACCGGACTGCCGGCGACCCGCTCACCCTGGCCATCACGGAACTGGCCGCGGAGCGGGGCGCGGAAGGGGCCTTCGAGTTCCTGTTCGGTCGCTATCTGGAGACCCAATCCCGCCGGGTGGCGGTGGTCCCTCCCGAGATCGCCGACCTGATGGCCGAACTGGCCGGGGACGCCGAGACGGTCTTCGACCCCGCCTGTGGCACTGGCGGGCTACTGCTCGCCGCGCTGGCAAGAGGCCCACGCCGACTGCTCGGCCAGGACACCGACGACGCCTCGGCCAGATTGACCGCGATCCGGCTGGCGCTGCGCGGCGGCCGTCCCGCCATCCGGCCCGGGGACTCGCTGCTGGCCGACGCCTTCCCCGGTGCCACCGCCGACGCCGTGCTGTGCGATCCGCCGTTCCACGAACGCAACTGGGGTTATGAGGAACTGACCGCCGACCCGCGCTGGGAGTACGGCCTGCCCCCGCGAATGGAGCCTGAGCTCGCCTGGGTCCAGCATGCCCTCGCGCACCTCGCGCCGGGTGGCTGCGCCATCGTGCTCATGCCGTCCGCCGCGGCCTCCCGCCGTCCGGGCCGGCGGATCCGCGCCCAGCTCCTGCGCAAGGGCGCGTTGCGCGCCGTCATCGCGGTCTCGCCCACCCACCATCTTTGGGTGCTGCACCGGCCCGTCGGCGGAGGAGCGCCCGTCAGCGTCCTGATGGTGGCCGACACCGACCGGGACGGGGCCGCGGCGACCTGGCGGGCGTTCCAGAACGACCCGGGCCATGATGAGCCGGGGGTCAGCCGAGCTGTGCCGATCATCGACCTGCTGGATGAGGAGGTCGACCTCACCCCTGCCCGCCATCTGTCCACGGCCGGTACCGGCCACTCCGCCGAGCGGTTCGTTCAGACCAAGGACCGGCTCGCGGTGGTGCTGGCGAAGCTCGGCGGTCTGGTTCCCCGGGTCGAGTCGGGTGTGGCGCCCCCGGTAGGTGAGGTGCCCGTCACCTCGGTCAGCGAGCTCGCCCGGATCGGCGCCTTGGCCATCCATCAGGCCCCGCTGCGCAAGGAGGCCGACGTCGACAGCGAGGCCGGTGAACCACTCCTGACCACCGAGGACGTCGTTGAAGGGCGGCCGCCGTCGGGCCGGGTGCTGCCCGACGCGGCGCGCTGGATCGTCACCCGGACCGGAGATGTCGTGGTCACAGTGGTGGCCAGCCGGTTCGCCGCACGGGTGATGGAGCAGGATGGTGCGTTGCTCGGACCTCAGCTCTCGCTCGTACGAGTGGATCCTGCGGTGCTCGACCCGCACTTCCTCGCGGGTGTTCTCCGCAGTTCCGCCAACGTTCGGTCCGCGACCTCGCTGTCCACCGGCAGCAGGGTGGATATGCGGCGCGCTCAGGTGCCCCGTCTCCCGCTGGAGGAGCAACGCCGGTACGGCGACGCGTTCCGACGGATGGCCGAATTCGAGACGGCGTTGCGCGGCACGGTCGTGTTGACTCAGGAAATGACGCAACTGCTCGCCGACGGCGTCGCCGAAGGCGCCCTCAAGCCTTCTGATCCATGAGCATCTGTCAGCCCGATGGGTCAGACTATGTGCCGACATGAATCAGACAACACTGCTCGCGGGACGTTATGAGCTGACCAGTCCGCTCGGCAGAGGCGGAATGGGCCAGGTCTGGGAGGCCGTCGACCGGCAGTTGGAGCGCCGGGTCGCGGTCAAGCTGCTCACCAACGACGTGCTGGCAGGCCGGGCGGAACGGCATGACCTGGTCCGCAGGTTCGCTCGCGAGGCCGCGGTGACCGCTGGGCTGCAGCACCCCGGAGTGCCTGCGGTGTACGACGCGGGTTCTTATGACGGCGGGCTCTTTCTGGTGATGGAGCTGATCGAGGGCTACACGGTCGGTGACCTCATCGCCGAGCAGGGTCCGCTGCCGATCGCCTGGGCCGCGGCGATCGCGGCACAGGTGGCCGCGGTACTCGCCGTCGCGCATGAGCGGTCGCTGGTCCATCGCGACATCAAGCCGCAGAACCTGATGCTCTCTGGGGACGGCACCGCGAAGGTGCTCGACTTCGGGGTGGCGACCCTGCTGGAGAGCGCCGGGGTCCCCCGGATCACCAGAACCGGGGAGAGCGTCGGCACACCCGCGTACATGGCGCCGGAGCAGCTGCGCAGCGAACCTTCCAACGCCCGCACCGATCTCTATGCGCTGGGCTGTGTACTGTACGAGATGCTCGCCGGCAAACCGGTCTTCGACGCGACTTCGCAGGCCGCGCTGAGCTACAAGCATCTCGAACAGGCGCCGCAGCCGTTAGAGCGCGCCGATGTGCCCGCCGAACTGGAGTGGCTGGTCCGCCAGTTGCTGGCCAAGGAACCGGTCCAACGCCCGTCGGGGGCTCGGGAGGTCTACGACCGGCTGCTGCCCTTCGTACGGCGGTCCCGGCCGCTGGGCGACGTCGACGCGAGTGTGTCGCCGCCCGGCGGGATGCACCTCTACTCCAGGGTCCTGGTCCGGCTGGCCGGCAGCGAGGCGGCGGCGGGCGTCTCCACCCCGGAGCCGTACGCCGCCGCCAACGTCACCTCGACACCGTCCAGCCTTCAGCCCACCAGGGCGGACGGCATCCGTACGCGGCCCCAGCCGGCGGGGGCGTACCCGAGCGGGCCGAGGCCGTACTCGACCCCGTTCGGTCAGCAGCCGTCCGATCCGCAGTCGCGGCAGGTGCTCGTGCCACAGCGCTCCACCGGCTGGAAACTGCTGCACAGCTGGTGGTTGCTCCCGACCGCGCTGCTCGGCTTCTTCAGCTGGGTGTCGTTCTTCTACATCGGGGCGAGGCACCAGCGTCGCTCGTGGGCCATCATCGGCGCCGGCTATCTGGTGGCGGCCGTCGGCCTGTTCGCGACCATCGGCACGATCCCGAACGAGCAGTCGCCACAGAACTGGGTCGGCATGGCCTATCTGGTGGTGCTCTGGGTCGGCGGGTTCATCCACGCCGTCGTGCTGAACGACACCAGGCTCAAGGTGCGTGCGCTCCAGGGGTACGGGGTGCCTGCCGACGCCCGCCCCGGCCCCTGGGTGATCAAGCCCGTCGAGCCCTTGTCTCATCCCGGCCCGTACAGATAGCGGCAGGACCCACAGTCGGCGAGGAGATGTCGTGCACCGTCATGCGCTGACCGTTCCGGACGGCAGGAGGGCTGCGGTCACCAGGTGGGGCGGAGGTGCCCGGGCGGAGCGATGAGGGCGAGGTCGTTGCGCAGGGCGCGTAGCCGCCGCTCTCCGAGGATGGCGGCCCAGGGCCGGATCGTGTCGGTGGCTGCCTCCTCCGCCGCGCGGGTGCAGGCCCAGCCCCGCTCGGTCAGCACGATGAGCCGGGCCCGGGCGTCATCGGGGTGTGGGTGCCGCTCGACATAGCCCTTGTGAATGAGTTCGTCGACCAGCTGGCTCGCGGCCTGCCTGGTCACCCCGAGATGCTCGGCCAGCTCGCTCACTGTCGCGCCTGCGGGGGCCAGTCGCGCGAAGGCGAAGCCGTGCGCGGGCCGGATGTCCCCGAATCCGCGGGCGGCGACGCCGGCGTGGATGCCGTCGACGAGGGCGCTGCTCGCGGCGAGCAGCAGCGCGGGCAGGGCTAGGGCGTCATCGTTGTCCACCTGCCAAGCTTGACATATTACGCAAGCTCCTTGACTATATAGGCAAGCTACTTGCCTATCTGGAGGTTCCACATGCCTGTCATTCGCGCCTCGGAGGCCGTCGTCCACGAGATGCACGGAGCCCGTTTCACCGCCTACGCCACGCCCTCGAGCGGCAGCAAGGAACTGTGCGCCTGGCAGCTCGAGGTCTCCGGTGGTTCGCGAGGGGTTGCGCACACGGTCACCCGTGAGGAGGTGTTCTTCCTGATGAAGGGCGCGGTGTCGATCACGATCGACGGTCAGGTCAGTCGGTTGGCTCCCGGCGACGCCGCCGTCATTCCGGCCGGCTCCACCCTGGGGGTCGACAATGACGCCGAGGAGACGGCCTCCGTCTGGGTCGCCACCAGTGTGGGGCTGGAGGCCGTGCTCGCCGACGGCACCCGGATCACGCCGCCCTGGACGAGCTAAGCGATCTCTTCGGCCGCTGGCCGCTCTGTCGAGATGCCGTTGTCGGCCTACTGCCCGGCGGGGACACTCGGGCCGAAACTCCGCACCCCAGAGGCGCCCGCGTACCCGAGGTGGGTCAGGCCGAAGGTGTCCTCTCACCCGGGTAATCGACTTCTTGCCAATGCCTGAGCTGCCGCTAACCAGGACATTTCTAGCGTGGTCCTTGCGATCCCGACGGCAAGGAGCCCACGTGTCCGACATCCGGCCTGACCGCGTCTGGCGATGGCTCTGGGCTTGGACCGGGCTCTGGACGCTGATCCAGGCCAAAGGTGCCGGCGGATCGTGGCACTACTTCGCGCAGGGCAGCAGGTTGCTGTTCGCGGACGACGGGGGCGAAGGTCTGCACCTGTACGCCGCGCACCCCGAACTGCAGATCGGCCCCCTGACCTTCCTGATGGCAAGGCCGTTCCAGCTGCTCGGCCCGATGGAAGGCCGGGTGATCGCGGTGGTGCTGATGAGCTTGACCGGCCCGCCGCTGCTTGCGGTCCTGTGGCGGCTGGTCCCGGTTCCCGCCCGCAGCCCGCACCGTCTGCTGGCGGCCGGGCTGCTGTTCCTGCCGGTCTGGGGCATCCTGGGTACCCACGCCGGTCATCTCGACGACGTGCTCGCCCTCGCCTGCGGGGTAGCGGCCATGTATGCCCTGAACAGCGGAAACGCCATTGCCACTGGCCTGTTGATAGCTGCCGCCGCAGACTGCAAGCCGTGGGCGTTGGCGTTCGCACCGCTGCTGCTGGCGCTGCCGCGCCGCGACTGGTGGCGGGCGGCGCTGGTCGCCGCAGCCGCGCTGATGGCGGCCTGGTTGCCATTCCTGCTGTACGACCCGAGCACGCTCAACGCGTCCAGGTTCACTATTCCGACGGCGGTCTCGTCGGGCCTGCACGTCCTGGGATTCACCGACCCGCAGACCCCGTCCTGGGACCGCCCCGCCCAGTTGCTGCTCGGCTGCCTCCTCGGCACGATCGCGGTCGTACGCGGTCGGTGGCCGGCGGTCATCCTGCTCGCGACGTCGGCGCGGATCCTGCTCGATCCCGAGGTGTACGGCTACTACACCAGCGGTGTGCTGCTCGGAGCGGTCGCGTTCGAACTGATCGTGGCCCGCTATCGCGTGCCGTGGCTGACCATGACCGGGGCGCTCGCACTCCATGGTGTACGGCTGCTCGGCAATGTCGTACCGATCCCGCTCGAGGTGATGGGCTGGCTGCGCGTGGGCTACGTCGCCTTGGTGGTCGCAGTCGTTCTGCTCCCGGGCGTACGCCTGCCAGAGACGACGACCAGCCCGGGCGGTCTGGGCGAATTCGCCCAGCAACCTGCGGGTCACTGACGGGCCGAGCAGCCTCTCCCGCCGCGACCGTACGGATACCGTCGATATCTCTTGCACGGCTTGAGTCCCGGCCGTGCCGTGCATCGTCGATTTACCGGAAACGCCCTACGAAGATGGAGTCCGTAAAGCACTGACTGGCACAGATGCCGGCCGCACGTCCGCATCCATATCCCTAGCGCGATCGTCGCATATCAGCAGGTCAGACGCAGATATCGGATGAATAACGCCTCACTTGAGCCGAGGTTACGGGATCCCGCCTGTTCCATCCGGCCATCTGGCGGTTGGTCAGTCAGGTCGCTTCAGTATCGGAGTCGCATCTTCTCAGTTGAGGAGCCCTAGCAGGCGACAGCCCTAGGAATTTCTAATTAAAGTATCTCTTGAAATGTCAAGACAAAGCAAATCATGGAATTCGTCGGTTTCGCATGATTATCCCCCGGGGACAACTGGCGAAGTCGGGACATTCGATATGGAATCATGAAATAGCGTAAATGGCGCACCATGAAACCATTTATGTCCCGCAAGGAGCGAATTCAACCTTCGCTGCTTCGTTCTACAGGGAGGTAGATCAATGCATATCCCGAGGCCCGTCGCAATGACCATGTCCGGCCTGGCTCTCGCGGCGGGGAGTGTCTTCGCGGCAGGCGCGGCTACCGAGGCCAGCGCGGCTACCATGACCACCGCATCCCAGCCCGTGGCGGCCAGTGCCCCGTGCCGCGGGGAAGACTGCCAGCGCGGGCGCCATCGCTCCCAGCAACAGCAACAGCAACAGCAGCAGCAGCAACAGCAGGGCCATCGCTCCCGGCACCATCGCTCCCAGCAACAGCAACAGCAGCAGCAGCAACAACAGCAGGGCCATCGCTCCCGGCACCATCGCTCCCAGGAACAGCAACAGCAGCAGCAACAACAGCAGGGACAGCAGCAGGGACAGCAGCAGCAACAGCAGCAGCAGCAACAGCAGCAGCAGCAACAGCAGCAACAGCAACAGCAGCAACAGCAACAGCAGCAGCAACAGCAGCAGCAGGAGCAGCAGGGCCAGTAGTAGTTCCACCGCCCGTTCCGGTTCCACCACCACTCACGCTGAGGCGGTAACTGGAACTGCAAACTGGAAC
>JAOPYO010000115.1 GCA_025964575.1 Actinomycetes bacterium | reverse complement strand
TCGCTCGGCGGGCAGGAGTGGCCAGCGGGACGCTGTATCGGCATTTCCCCACTCGGCTGGACCTCATCGAGGCGGTGCTCGCCGAACAGATAGCCGAGTTGGTCGACCTTGGTCGCGGACTGCTGACAGTCGAGGACGAGTTCGACGCGTTGTCCACGTGGTTGCGTGCTGCGCTCACGCATGCCTTGACCTATCGGGGGCTGGCGGCCGCGGTGATGAACTCGGCGCTCGACCGCGGGAATAGCCTGGTATCGACCTGGCATGCGGAGATGTTCGAGGTGGGAGCCGCGTTGCTGGCGCGGGCGCGGCAATCAGGCGTGGTCGTCGCCGATGCGGACGAAGCGGATGTACTGAAGATGGTCGGCGCTATCGCCTGGGCCGCCCAGGACACCCCGGACAGCTCCGCTCAAGCCGACCGCCTGCTCGCCCTCCTCATGAACGGACTACGTTACGGCGGCCTTCCGCATCAAACTGGCGATTAACAACCATCCCATTCGTGTACAGATGGGACGGTTGGGGTTCGTTCCCCTGGTAACCGGACGGCCAGGGAGCAACGACATCGCGCCGGGTGTGGGCCGCGCAGCGGCATCGGTGAACAAGTCACGGGTGCGGGCGCGCAGATCGGCGTGACCGGGCCCGTCGAAGATCCGGTAGACGTAATCGCGACCCCTGGGCCCACAAGCGTCCCACCACGCCATCACCGAACAAGGTGCTTTTGTGGCTCTTGCCGGCAGCGCGTTTGCGCTGGTACTAGGCCGCCGAGATCAGCCGGATCGAGCGGGACCTGCACGACGGGGCGCAGGCGCGCCTGGTCGGGCTCGGGCTGTCGCTGGCGACCGCGGAGAAGCTGATGGAAACCGACCCCGACCGGGCCATGGCGCTGCTGCGGGACGCGCGGGCAGGCGCCGCCACCTCACTGACCGAGCTTCGTGAACTCGTCAGGGGAATCAGGCCGCCGGTGCTGAACGAGCGAGGGCTGATCGACGCCGTTCGCGCTTTCGCACTGGACAGCCCGCTCGAAGCGACCGTCAGCACCGACGTCCAGCTGAGCCTGGACCCGCCGATCGAGTCCGCGTTGTACTTCGGGGTCGCCGAACTGGTGACCAACGCGGCCAGGCACGCCAACGCGAACCGGGCGCGGATCTCCATCGCCCGCGATGCCACCGGCATCTCCGTCGAGGTCGAAGACGACGGCCAGGGTGGGGCGAGCATGCGAGCCGGGGGCGGGCTCGCCGGGCTCCAGCGACGCCTCGCGGCCTTCGACGGCACCGTGGAGATCACCAGCCCAGCGGGCGGTCCGACGCGCGCGAGGATGACTGTGCCATGCGAATAGTCGTAGCCGAGGACCTCTACCTCCTGCGCGAGGGGGTGGTCCGCTTGATCGAGGCGTACGGGCACGAAGTGGTTGCGACGGCGACCACCGGACCCGAGACGCTCGACGCGCTGCTGAAGCTGAAGCCAGACGTGTCCATTGTGGACATCCGCATGCCGCCGACCCAGTCGGACGAGGGCCTGCGGGCGGCACTGGCCGCCCGCCGTGAAGTACCGGGCCTGCCGGTCCTTGTCCTGTCCCAGCACGTCGAGCAGCTCTACGCCCGCGAACTACTGGCTGACGGCGCCGGTGGCGTCGGTTACTTCCTCAAGGAGAGCGTGTTCGACGCCGACCCCTGAGGTGTGGACGCCTTGAGTGCCAGATCATGTAGGTCTGGAGATCAAGGAGTTCTGGGTGGCGATGAAGGTCTACCCGCCTGTGGAGCAGGAGGCCGACCCAGCGGCCGCGGGCGTCTCTGCGTGGGCGGTCTTGAGGTACTGCCTGCGCTTCGGCAGCGCCGGCGTCGCCGGGCTTCTAGGGTGTGGTGGTTGCGGTGCGGTAGAACTCGGCTGCGGTGACGGTGGCGGGGACGCCGAGCTCGGCGGCGACCGCGGTGATCGCGGTGGCGCCGACGGCGAGGTCGGCTTGGCCGTCGGTGGTGAAATACGGTGCGATGAACGTCTCGTAGTGGGCTCGGGCTTCGTCTGCGGTGTGTCGGCCGAGGAACGTCTGGATGTGCCGCACCGTGGTGTCGGGTTGGTTGTGGATCACCTGCAGGGCGCGCCGGTGGGCTCGTACGACGGCCTGGACCGCGGGGTCGTCCGGGTGGATGTAGGTGGGGTCGACGGCCACTCCTACGGTGGGGATCTGGAAGTGGTCGCCGACCCAGGCCAGCACCTGCCAGCCGTGCTCGGCGGCTATCGCCTCCGGTGCCATGGTGCTGCCGACCAGGGCGGCGTCGATCCTGCCGTCGTGCAGCCAGCGCAGGTCCATGCCGTAGTCGCCGGGCGGGCGGACGATGGTGTGGATGTCGCGGTCCGGGTCGAGGCCGGCCTGGCGTAGCACGATCCGGGCGAAGCACCCGGGTGCGGTGTGGGGGGCGTGTACCGCCAGCCGTCGGCCGGCCAGGTCGGCCAGGGAGGTCAGGCCGGGGCGGGCGAGGAACCAGAACAGCGGGCGGTGGGTGTTGACATTGAGTGCGACCCAGGGGCTGCCATCAGCCAGTCGGGACAGCAGTGCCCGGCCGAGCCCGATGGTGGCGCCGTGGCGCAGCCGCTCCTCGTCCCAGGAGCAGCCGTCGCGCAGCGCGACGTGGACGCCCTCGTCGGCGTAGTAGCCCTGCTGGTCGGCGATGTAGGCGACCAGTTCCTCGTGCAGGCCCCGCCCGACGTAGGCGAGATCGATCGTGTACATGAACGTTTTTCCTTGATCGTGTCACCGCCATGCGCCCGCGCGTGCCGCGGGCCCGGCCGCTGCGGCCCATGGTGCTGAGTTGACGGTGTGCTGGATGCGGTCCGGCCGTCGGCCGGACCGGGACGGTATGGCCCCGTGTGCGGAGGACAGCGGGGCGTCAGTACATGGACATCCCGCCGTTGACCGCGGCCGTGGTGCCGGTCATGAAGGCGTTGTCCTCGCTGGCGTAGAAGGCGACCGCTTGGGCGACGTCGCCCGGGTGTGCCAGGCGGCCCAGGGGAGTAGCGGCCACCTGCCGCTGCTTGTGCTCCTCGTCGAACACATCCGCCATGCGGGTGTCCTCCACCGGGCCGGGCTCGACGACGTTGACCGTGATGCCCCGCGGGCCCAGTTCCTGGGCGAGGTACCGGGCGAACTGCGCCAGTGCGGCCTTGGCCGTGCCCAGTGCGATCATGCCTTCCCGGGGCCGGCGGCTGAGGCCGGTACCGAGATAGATGATGCGTCCCCAGCCCTGTTCGGTCATGGCGGGCAGGACGGCTTTGGTGACCGCGAACGCCGCACGCATCTCGTCGTCGAGCTTGCCGCCCAGTTCTTCCCACGTCATGTCCTGGAACGGCTTGATCACATACGGGGTGAGCGCGTTGTGCACGAGCACGTCGATGCCGCCCCATGGCGCCTGGACCTGCTCGATCATGCTCTCGACCGCCGCTGCCTCGCGCACGTCGGCCTGCACGGCCATGGCCTGGCCGCCTGCGGCCTCGATGCCGGCCACGACCTCCTCGGCTGCCGTGCCGCTGCGGAGGTAGTTGACCACCACGCGCATCCCTCGCGCGGCCAGAAGGCGCGCGGTGGCCGCACCGATTCCGCTGCTGGCCCCTGTCACCAATGCCACCCTGCCGGTTGCCCCAGTCACGGGCCCACCTCCTGCTCATCATCGCGGGCCGTCGGCATGACCGCCCGGAGTTGTTCATCGTCGATGCCGGGGTGTGCTGAGCGGATCGCCCCGTGGAGCACGGTGTCGACGGTCGCCCGCAGCAGATCGCCCGCGGTCCAGTCGAGTTCGCGCGGCAACTGCGAGGTGAGCAGCCGCTCCAACGCGCCGCGGGTGATCTCACTCAGCAGCTCAGGCGGCGCCGGCAGTAGTCCCCGCCGGTGCCCGTCCCAGAACAGCTCGTCGAGCCGCCGGTAGACCACCGCGTCCACACGCTGCTCCACGTACTGGCGCAGCATCGCCCCGCCCCGCCCCGCCCCGCCCCGTCGCGAGCTGAGCCGCGCCGATACGCCCGAACTCACTGCCTGCCGCGATCAGAAACCGCTGTACCCGCACACCGAACGGCTGCCCTTCTGCGTCCTCGGCCGCCGCCACCAGCGTGCGCTCCACCCGCGAACTGCCGATCCAGCACCGCGGCCAGCAGGCTGCGCTTGTCCGGGAAATGACGGTAAATCGTCTTCTTGCTCATCCCGAGCTCACGAGCGAGATCGTCCATGCTCACCCGCGAAACCCGGCGCGAAGAACAGCCGGCCGGCCGCCTCCACGATCACGTCAGCACGCTGCCCGTCACCCTCGGAAACTTGAGAAACTGATTTAGTTTCCATGATGGCTACCCACGCTACGCTGTCAAGGCACGCCTTCCGGGCATGTGGGGCTACGTGACCGAATGCCGTGATCTTGGCCGGCGCGGAGGAAGAGGACGTGCGCGGCGTGGACGCGTGGTTTCTCCACGCGCCAACCGGAGCGCAGAATCACCCGCAGAAGACGCCTTGTCCCTCAAGTTCGCGACTGATCAGCTTCAGAAATCGTGAACTCCCGGACTACATGGGGGTCCCGGTAGCAACGGCCGTAAATCCAACGAAGTTGCGCCTGGCCTGCGGTTACTCGGTCTTCGTGCAGGTCGGGCGGGGTTCCGTGGCCGCCGCGAGTCCGCATCCGATGCGGGATCCTCGCATCCGATGCGAACCCGAGGGCGTTCGCGGTGAGGATTCTTTAGCCAGGGCGAACCCGAGGATGCCGGGTTCACCCGTCAGAACGATGCTTCTGCCCGGTCTCCGGAACCACATCGCCGCAGGTCAGCGGGATAGAGCCGACCCGCCGCAACAATCCGGGCTCACCCTCCGCGCACCGGCCCGTCGCCGCCCTGCCGGGCCGCGCTGACGCGGACGTCCGGGACCGCACTCGCGACCACGTCGGCCAGGCCTCCGATCGGCGCACATCACCGCAGGCCAGAGATAGGTTCGTTGGATTTTCGGCGATTGCTACGGGACCCCCGAAAGCGGTCGGTCAAGGCATGTTTTGCCCATCGCCGGTCAATACTCGGGTGAGAAATGGGGACGCACCAGAGCACTGACGACTCCCGCCGGTAGGCAAGGACAGCCTGGGTGACCGACGGGCACCAGCGTCGACCGAGGGTCAGGAGAGCCTGCGATGCCGGAACACACGACCATGACCACGACCTGCGCCATCTCCGGCGGTGGACCCGCCGGGATCATGCTGGGCCTGCTGCTGGCCCGCGCCGGGGTGGAGGTGACCGTGCTGGAGAAGCACGGTGACTTCCTGCGCGACTTCCGCGGCGACACCGTCCACCCTTCCACGCTGCAGCTGCTGGACGAGCTCGGCCTGGTGCGGGAGCTGGAGAGCATCCCGCATCAGAACGTGAGCACGGTACGGATGGGCACCCACCACCAGACGCTGGTCGACGGTGACCTCGGCCGGTTCCCCTCCCACTGGAAGTACCGCCACGTCGCGATGATCCCACAGTGGGACTTCCTCAACCTGCTCACCGAGCACGCCCAGCGCTATCCCGCCTTCCGGCTGCTGATGAACGCCGAGACGCTGGGCCCGATCGAGCAGGACGGCGCGGTGCGAGGCCTGCGCTACCGCGACCCGACCGGTGAGCACGAGCTGCGCGCGGTGCTCACGGTGGCCGCGGACGGGCGCCGCTCCGACCTGCGCCGGGCCGCCGGCATGGAGCCGGTCGAGCTGGGGGCGCCCATGGACGTGCTGTGGCTGCGCGTCTCGCGTCACGCCGGGGAACCCGGCGGGCTGGTCGGCTTCATCGGCACCGGCGAGATGGCCGCGATGATCGACCGAGGCGACTACTGGCAGATCGCCTTCCTCATCCCCAAAGGCTCCTACCGGCAGCTCCGCGAACAGGGCCTGCCACGGCTGCGGCAGCGCCTGGCAGGTCTGCTGCCTTTCATCACCGACCGGGTCGAGGAGATCGACGACTGGGACAAGGTCGCCTTCCTCGAGGTCGGCGTCAACCGGCTCCGGCGCTGGGACCGCCCCGGGCTGGTGGCCATCGGCGACGCGGCCCACACCATGTCGCCGATCGGCGGCGTGGGCATCAACCTGGCCGTCCAGGACGCCGTGGCCACCGCCAACCTGATGGCCGACCGGCTGCTGGAGGCCCAGGCCGATCCCCGCAGATTCGACCGCACCCTCAACCCGAAGCTGGTCCAGCGGATCCAGCGCCGCCGCCAGCTGCCCACCATCGGGACCCAGCTGGTGCAGCGCTTCGCCCAGCGACAGATCATCGACCGGGTCCTCGACGGGAACGGCGAGCCGCGGCTGCCCTGGCCGCTCAGCACCGACCGCGGCAGACGGCTGATGTCCCAGGCCATGATGCGCGTCATGATGTACGGCCTCCGGCCCGAGCACGTGCACACTCCCGGATCAGGTGCCCGTTGAGCCGGACCTCCAGGGGCAGGTCGAGCCCCCAGGGCTCGGTCGTGTCATCGAGATAGGGCAGTACCGCCGGGTCCCGGGCGGCGGCGTCACCCGTGCCGCCTCCAGCGCGGCCAGCGGCACCACCTACGGTGAGACCGAGGTCGCGAAGGACTTGGCGAGGAACGGGCCGAGAGGGACGCGTACTCCCAGGCCTCCAGGTCGCGCGCCGACCAGTCGTTGACCAGGCACACGCCGAACACGTGGGCGGGAAGGCGCTCAGCGCGACGGGCTCGGCCGTGTGATCCGCACGATCTTCGCCTGCGACTACCTCGCGGAGGAAGGCCTGCGCCGCGAGATCAACAGCGGGTTGCAGGTGGTCGAGAACTGGAACTCCGCCAACGACAAAATCTTCGGGCGAGACGGCGTCCTCACCGGCGCCGACCGCGAGCACGCTGAGGTCTCCATGCTCGCCTTTCACCTGCTCCAGTCGGCGCTGGTGTTCATCAATACCCAGCTCCTGCAGCCGTCCTGCGCGATCCGGCGTGGGCGGGCAAGCTCACCGATGAAGACCGGCGGGCGCTGTCGCCGCTGTTCTGGGCGCACGTCAAC
The DNA here is from genome assembly GCA_025964575.1 of Actinomycetes bacterium. Lineage (GTDB taxonomy): Bacteria > Actinomycetota > Actinomycetes > Streptosporangiales > Streptosporangiaceae > Actinomadura_E. Next base: position 7,089 of record JAOPYO010000115.1, on the reverse strand, counting down.
CCCTACGGACGGTTCCGCCTCGACATGGACAGCCGCCTCGATCTGGGAATCGCCGCGTAGGCCTGAGCTGGTCTGGGTCGCTGCGGTGGCCTTCTCGATGTCATGTACAACCGGCACTACCTGGGTGTCCTCGGGGTCATGACGGCCGCCCGCCGAACTGCCAGTTGTGCACCTCGATGTCGGCGTACCGGTCCGGGGTCAGGATGGCGCGTGCCGTGTCCGTGTCCAGCGCCCGGACCAGTGCCGCCGTACCCAGCCAGGTGGTGCCGTCGTCGGACAGCAGCGGCCCGTACGCGATCAGCTCGTCCTGGTCAGGCGGCACGGCGAGGTCGGCGGCCTGGCCCGTGCCGAGGCCGAGCACCAGGTACCGGTTGCCACCGGTCCGGCCGCCGGTGAAGTCCCACATGGTGCGCCCCAGCGTGTTGCGCCACCGGCGCAGCAGCACGTTCCGGTACACGCCGGCCTGGTAGTTCGGCTCATCGAAGGCGAACGCGCGGGCGGCGACAGGATCGGGCAGGTCAACGATGTGCACGCTGCCGGTGGGTGCGTCGCCGTCGAGGGTCGGACCCCGGGCGATCATCGTCTTCGCGTACCGGTCCATATAGGACCAATGCTCTTCCAGCAGATCGTGGCGCAGCGCCACGGAGCCGGGCCGGTCGCGGTGGTAGCAGAAGAACTCCATGCCCATAGTCCTAGCCCACCAACAGATAGCCTCGCACCAGTCGTCTCGGAAACGCTCGATTCCGGGACGGTCGCGGCCGGGGAATCGAGGCCCAGGTGAGGGTGTCCCGAAACCCGTCCCGGAATCCAGGTCGGAGCGTTGAGTTCCGGGACGGTTTAACGGGCAGACCATCGCCGACAAGATGCTGTTCATGGTCGCCGCCATGGCCGCGGAGATGGAACGCGAGCTCATCCACGAACGCACCATGGACGGCCTGGCCGCCGCAGCTGCCGAATCAGGTGCGTGACGCGCCCGTCCGTCATCCCCGAGTGGGCATCGCAGGCCGAGAAGGCAGGGTTTTCGTCGCTTGGATCCGTCGGCCGTATCGCCTACCGGGGCGTCATGGACACCGTCGCACTCGCTGCTGCGGCCGGCGCTACCAGCACGATCGGGCTGATCAGCAACATCATGCTCACAACGGTGTGGCCGGCGGCGCTCCTGGCGAAGGAAGTGGCCGGTATCGACGCGGTCTCCGGCAATCGTCTCACTCTCGGCATCGGCCTCGGTCGTCCCGGCGGTGACCGGCGGTAAGGCGGTCGCCGACTCTCATGCGGTCGGCTTAGGGTCGACCGGCATCGGCACGTACTGACACAGACGGCGGCGTCCTTCGGGCTCAGCGAGGCGTCTGGGGCGATGGACTCATTGCATCTGAATGCTCTTGAGCCGCAGTCGCTCTCTGGATGCGGCAACCTCTGAAGAGGGGGCGGACGTGCATGATCGGCGGCAGAAGGGGACAGAATTCAATCCTTCGTCGGGGCCGCAGGTCGCGGTCGCCTCCGCGCTGTTCGGGAGGACGCACAGGCACGGCTAGCCGGTCACTAACGCCGGATGCTCACGGGCCCCTCAGTGGCGGAACCGCTGAGCGAAGTCTCGCAACGCCGCGCGAGTAGGTCGACATCATCGCGTGAGGTGAACAGGGCCGAGTTACCCGGACGCAGTCACCTACGCGCCCACGCCCGGCCGTTCCGGGTGAGCCGGGCCGTCGGCCGGATCTGCTGTAGGAACCCTCGCGAGTTCCCGCAGTCGGCGACGGGTCCAGCTCTCCCGGCTGCTCACCAACCTGTGGACGACATCGAGCGTCACGCCACCTCCACGGTGGCGCTCCGGGGGGATGGTGTTCGCCGTGAGTCATGTCGTCAAGGTGTCCGCTACGGTCCGCATCGGCGTCGAGAGCGTCGGTGAACAAGCAAGGACTGCGTGGGTGATGGGGTCGCTTGGGAAAGGGCGGCTCGTTTCGGGTGGCGTGGCGGGTGGCCGGTCATCCGTAGGAGAGATTGGCGCACACGTTGTCATCGGCTGGGCGTGCCTGGCCGGTGACGCTGGAGGGCAGGGGTGTGGGCACGGTTGGGGTGCTGGCGTTCGTCGTGGCGTAGTCCTGGCCGGTTATGAGGTTGAGGGTGGAGCCTGCGATGGGGTGCAGTTGGGCGCCGAGGAAGAGCTTGGCCAGGGTCTGGGCTTGGCTGCGGTGTCCGGGTCCGTACTCGATCACGGTGGTGGCGTGGTGCTGTGAGCGGGCGGTGCCGGTGCGGGTGATGGTGAACTGGTGGGCGCGGAGCAGGGCGCCTGCGCGGGCGGCGAGGCCGGTGGTGGTCGTGCCGTTGTAGACCGCGACGTTGATGCCGGCCCCGGTGACCGGGGTGGTGGCGCGGGGGGTGGGGGTGCTTTTCCCGCTGGCGTTCTTGCCGTCCAGGGTGCGGTCGGCTTTCAGGGCTGCCCACAGGTTGTCGACGTCGGGGTGCACGAGGTCGACGCGGGCCCCGGCGTAGCGCCAGGGTGCGGTGATGAATTGGATGTTGTGCAGGTCGATGTTCTTCATTGACATGGCGAAGGACAGGAGTTTTCCGGCTGAGCCCAGGGCGGGGTCGACGGTGAGGGATTTGGTGGCGGCGCTGGCCAGTGGCAGCAGGGTGGTGGGGTTGAAGCCCTGGTCCTTGACCTTCTTGATGAGGCTGGAGATGAAGGCTTGCTGGCGTTTGGTGCGGCCGATGTCGGAGTTGTCGCCGATGCCGTGCCGCAGCCGTACGTAGTCCAGGGCCGCCTGGCCGGCGACTTTCTGTTCGCCCTTGTGGTAAACGAGCGTGCCGCGCGAGCCGAGGTTGGGGTTGAGGTCGCCCTGGTAGATGTCTTTGGGCAGGCATACCGGCACGCCGCCGACTGCGTCGGTCATCGCGGCGAACCCTTCGAAGTTGACGACCACGGTGTGATCGACCCGCAGCCCGGTCAGTTCTTCGACCGTGTTCTGGGTACAGGCGGGATTGCCGGCCGCGGTGCTGCCGACGGAGAACGCGGCGTTGAACATCACGTGTTGCTGGGCGCGCGTCCATCCCCGGTCGGGCAGCCGACACGGCGGTATGTCGACCAGGGAGTCGCGCGGAATGGACACGCCGACCGCGTGCCGGTGGTCGGCGTAGACGTGCAGCAGAATCGCGGTGTCGGAGCGGCCGATCACGCCCTTGCCGCCACCGAGCTTGGCGTTGCCACCCGAGCGGGAGTCCGATCCGATCACCAACACGTTCTGCGGGGTGTGGCCTTTGGCGTCAGCGGTAGCTGCTTGCGGTCGGCGGGTGCTCAGCCCGTTACCGTCGAAGGTGTTGATGTTTCCGCTGAGCTGCACATAGATCGCCCCTGCGGCTGCGGCGATCAGCACGGTCACCGCCGCGGCGGTACCCAGCAGGAGCCCTCTGCGGCTCCGCGTACACCGCCCGATGCGAGAGCGAACAGGGGAATTGCGGCTGCGCGATCGGCGTCGCCGCGCACCGCCCCGTGGCGCCGGAAGGGGCGTGGCGCTGGGGTCGTCGTCTTCAGGTATTGGGCGGTTACGGGAGTCTGGCGATTCTGCCTCAAGGTAGCCGGTCATGTTCACGCATTTCATCCGGGCGCCTTCGGTGGAAGGCGCGGAGCTCTTGGCCCGGCCCCCAGAGGGGCGGGCAGGGTCGTAATGAGGAACGCCGGGTCGTCAGCACATTTGGCCGCCACGGCGGTGGCCACTGTCCCCAGGGGGCGTTGCCAACGCCGTGACGGTTCAGGCCAAGGTCGGGAGGAGCCCTGCGGCGAAGACGAGGTAGAACAGTCCGACCAGGCTGAGGCGCGCGGGGGTGAGCTTATGGGCCCGCATGGCAGCCAGCAGGTAGACGATCGCGGCCATGGTGATCAGGCCGGACCACAGGAGCGCGCCGTCGAACTTCCAGGTCGTGAAGAGCAGGCCGAGGCCGCTGGGCACGGTGGCCTGGATCATCATGGCGCCGGAGATGTTGGCCAGGGCCAGTTTGGTCTTGCCCTGTCGCACCCAGATGATCGCGTTCATGGTCTCAGGCAGCTCGGTGGCGATCGGGGACAGCAGCAGTGCGGTGACGGCGGCAGGCAGGCCCAGCATCGGCCCGATGGCGTCGAGTTGCTTCACGAACAGCTGCGAGGCGAAAAAGATGACCGCCAGGGTGGCCAGGGTCTGCACGACCACGGCCCAGGTGGCCGGGGAGGGGGCCTTGGGCTGGAGCTTCAGCGGCTCCAACTCCTCGTGCTCCTCGTTGCCGTCATCGCTGCTTCCGCGGATCTCGCGCCAGAAGTAGACGGCGTAGGCGGCGAAGAACAGCAGACCGAGCGCGGGCTTGAAGGCGAAGGCCATCAGGCCGAGGGCCACCTTGACGATGAAGATCGGCAGGAACCAGGTCTGGTCCTTGGCCAGGCGCTTCGTGTCCTTCTCATCCCCCAGCACGTCGAGGCCGGGCGGCTCCACCGTGCCGGCGCCCCCTGCTCCTGCTGTCGCCAGGGCACGCTGCTTGCGGCGGTTGAGCAGCAGCATCACCCCGGTCACCCCGTAGGCGACGGTGGCCAGCGCGAGCGGGCCGCCCATCGCGGCCCCCACTCCGATGTCCTTGGCTTCCTTGGTGCCGCCGGTGGTCACCGCGACCAGCGTCACCACCGATTCCGGCAGGGCGGTGCCGAACGCGGCCAGGATCGTTCCTACCGCCATCTTCCCGACGTTGAGCCGCTGTCCGAGCCATTCGACCGCGTTGACGAACCACTCACAGGAGAGATAGATCGCCGCCGCGCACACGATGAGCAATACGAAGTGCCACACAGGTCCCGTCAGCTTTCCCGCACCGCGGGGGACGAGGACCAGCTGCGCGGGAAGCGACGGCGTACGACCTCGGCCCCGCGACGCGCATATGTCGTCGACAGAGGGCCGAAGGTCTCGCCCGCCCGCATAGACCAAAAATGATCCAGACGCAGGCCCGGCCACCGGGAACCCATATGGGTTCCAGCATGTCGACGACCGGTTCGCGGGGCTACTCCCCTTCGTAGCCGCCTAGCATAGCCGGTCCCGCCGGGCCTGGGCTGGATTCAGGGGTGACCAGGTTTTTTTTGAAGGCCGTCGATGGCCGGCTCGCAGAGAAGCGGGTGGGTGCGGCGGCCGTAGCGGTCGGCGTTGACGTAGGTCGCGGGCGAGTGGTCGTTGAGGTTACGAACAGGCCGGACTACTACCCGAGCCGCTCCACACCAGCGCCGGCTACCGCGACTACCCGGCCCAGGCGGCCCGCGCGGCTCGCCTTTATCCGCGATGCCCAAGCCGCCGGGCTCACCCTGGCCGTGATCCGCGGCGCACTGGCCATCCGGGTTGCCGGTCACGCCCCCTGCCAGCACGTCTCGGACCTCATCGACCAGCACCTGGCCCTGGTAGAACAGCGCATCACCGAACTCACCCAGGCCCGCACCGCCCTACACGACCTCGGGCTCCTGGCCCTGGGGGTAGCCATGGACGACACGCACCACCCGCTGATCGGCTGGATCAATGTGGGACCGTCATGCCCACAACAGGTCGCCCACGTCGGCCACCGCACCCGGCAAGCCCCGCCAGGAGATCCGGAAAGCGTCCGACCCATCATGGCCAACCGCTACGACAGTGCGCACCAGCTCGCCGACTTTCAGTCATGCTCCTCACGGCGATGCTCGGCCGCCGACGCACTCAATTCGTCGCGGCCGCCCGCATCCCGGTGTCCTCGTTCCAGTCACAGTCCAGACAGGACGCGACCCAGTAGCCGCCCGGCTCATCGTCGTAGGAGCTGCTGGCGCTGGCTCTACGAGGCGACATAGGCCATGAACTGCCGTGAGTCCTTGTCCACCGGGAAATCAGCAAGTCACCGCAGCCGAATCGGGATTCTGAAGCGCCGCAAGCCGCAAAGCCATCCCACGATCCTGCCGGAGCCGAGCCGCTGAGCTGAGCACGGCAAAACCCCAGATGTCCTGTGACACGATCCTCGGCATCCACGCCGCCCGTTAGCCGAGGTGGGCGGTGGCGGAGCAGGCGGGGCTGCCGTGGCAGGTGCGTAGGGCCTGCAGGGTCTGTTGAAGCTGGGCCAACTGGGTCGGTGGCAGGGTGTTGATGGTGTTGTTGAGTTCGTACGGATCGGCGCGCAGGTCGTAGAACTCCCGGTCTCCGGTGGCGTACTCCACGTAGAGCGCGTTGGCGGTCCGGATCGCAGTGTAGGAGGGCGGGTTGCCGCTGGCTGGGCCGGGGCGGTCGGGGTCGTACCCTACGAGGCTTGGCCCGTGGTGCTCGATGAGGATCGCGCCGGGCGGGCTGGCGTCGCGCTCACCGCGCAGCAGAGGGGCCAGGCTTCGGCCGTCCACCGACGCTGGGATGGGCGCCCCGGCGAGATCTTCGAAGGTCGGGGCCAAGTCGGTGTTCTCTGCCAGTGTGGTCTGGGTGCTTCCGTCCGGTACGGACGGGCCGGCGACGATAAGTGGCACCCTGATGTCGGTGTCGAACGCGGTGGTCTTGCCTGGCATTAGCCGGTGCTCGCCCATGTGGTAGCCGTTGTCGGAGCTGAACACGAAATAGGTCGTAGGGGACAGGCCGCGCTGCTGCAGCGTTGACCGTAGCCGGCCGACCATGCGGTCCACCGCCTGTACCGACTGGACGCGGCGGACGTACTGGGTGTCGATTTCGGCGAGCTGGGTGCGTCCGAGCTTTTTATAGGTCCGCAGCCAGCCCGGCTTGTCAGAGATGTCACTCTCGTTGAACGCTGGTCCGCGTGGGGCCCGCGTCCCCAGGAACCGGCCGGCGTCCCGAGGCGCGGGGGTCGACGGCACGTGCGGCACGAAGGGCGCTATCTCCAGCAGAAACGGTGCGGGCTGGGCCGCTGACCGCTCGATGAACGCGGTCCCTTTGGCGGACAGGACATCGGTGAGGTAGTCGGAGGAGGCGTGGCCGTGGGCGCTGTGGTGACCGTTTTCGTTGAGGGTGTAGTCGAAGCCGTGGTAGCCGTTGCCCACCACGTCCCACTGGTCCCATCCCGGTGGCACGTACGTGGTCTGGTCGTCGTAGCCGTTGAGGTACTTGCCCATCATCGCGGTGCGGTAGCCGGTGG
>JAOPYO010000080.1 GCA_025964575.1 Actinomycetes bacterium | reverse complement strand
CTACGCCCTGCTCGACAGCTACATCTACGGATTCGCGCTTCAGGAGGCCGCTCTGCCCTTCAAAGGGCCGGAGACCGTCAGCGAAGTCGCCGAACCGATGATGCAGCAGATCTCCGCCGACAAATACCCGCACCTCGTCGAGATGGCGACCGAACTCGTCCTCCAGCCCGGCTACGACTTCGGCAACGAATTCGAGTTCGGGCTCGGCGTGATCTTCGACGCCCTCACGAGGTCGATTCCGACAACCGCGAACTTCCCTCCTTGACGCCGGCGGGCTAGTCACCCCGACGTCTCGCGGCCTGTGGGGGTGCCAGAACTCGTGCAGGGCCTACCCGGCGAGTTCGGGGCCTGCTAGGAGGTGACTCCCAGAGCGCGGCCGATCAGGTCGGCGACCGCGTCGGGGTCGACGTGCTGCCCGGTCAGCTGGTGCAGGTTCTCCTGGTAGAGGAGCACGGTCGCGAACGTGGCCGCCGCGACCTCCAGCCTGGCGACGTCGCCGCGTTCGCCGGGAAGCGCCAGCTCCAGCGCCTTACGGGAGCGCCGGACGACCTCGCTGTTGAGGCTGCTCAGCCGGTCCCGGACCGAACGGTGCGTGTCGGCCTCGCGGAAAAGGATCCGGCGCATGGCGGGAGAGGCTCGCAGCGGGAAGCGCTTGGCGAGCCTGGACAGGGTGCCGGCCGGATCGCCGGGCACCGCCTCGACCGCGTCCTCGGGCAGGATCTCCACGAAGGTGCGCTCGTCCACCAGAGTCGTCAGCATGTCGATCTTCTGCGGGAAGTAGTGAAAGACCAGCCCCTTGGGGACCTTGGCCTGTTTGGCGATCCCCGCCGTGGACGTGCTGTCGTAGCCCGCGTCCGCGAAGAGTTCCTCGGCCGCGTCCAGGATCCTGGTGCGCGCGTCAGGCGGTCCGTTCTTCTTCCGGAGCATGGTGCCCCCCGCTGTATCCGCAGTTGTTCCCGGAACGCTGCGTGGTCCCTGGGCGCCTGGGCACCAGGGACCACTTCGGGGGGTCTGTCCCGCCTACTACGACGCGTTCCGAGCCTGGTTGGCCGCCCACAGTCCGACGATAGCCGCGAGGCCACCGGCGATCCAGGCCGTCCAGGCTGCAGCGCTCTTGTCCGTGAAGCTGAAGGCCCACGGCGAGACGAAGACCAGAACCGCGAACGCGGTGGCCGTCCAGGCCGACGGGCCGGCGACTCCGACCAGGGCGTAGAGGCCCGCGAGGGCCAGGAGTGCGCCGAGCACCATCAGGGGCGTCCTGCCGGCGGAGTCCGCCCACAGGTCCGGCGCGAGAAGTGCGGCCAGTCCGGCCAGGAATGCGACCGCTGGCTCCCAGGAGAACTTACCCATCTGCCACCTCCGGGGGGTGATATGGACTTCTTTGTCCATATTCAAGGGATACCCTGATTGACCGACCGGTCAACCTTTCTCGCTTATGACTCTTCTGTTGCCGAAGGTGAGGCAGTTCTTACCGCAAGCAGGGCGTTGTCGCGTTGGCGGGCGAGACAGCCGGCGACCAGCGCTTTGACGTCGGCGGGGTCGCCGGTCGCGCGGGCATGACCCCCACCAAGTCTCATCCGTGCAGGTCAGCAGGACTGCTGCCAGAGCGGACGGTACCCTCGTCCCCATGGACCAGCTACACCTTGCCAGCCTTGCGCACCTGCGCCGGGCGCGGGATCTGGTCGATCGGGAGTATGCGCGTCCACTCGACGTGCCGACAATGGCTCGCCACGCGCTGATGTCGCCGGTGCACTTCTCCCGGGCGTTTCGGGCGGCCTATGGCGAGACGCCGTACAGCTACTTGATGACCCGGCGGGTTGAGCGGGCGATGGCGCTGCTGCGCGGGGGCATGAGTGTGACCGACGTGTGTATGGCGGTCGGCTGTACCTCGCTCGGCTCGTTCTGGTCCGGCAGGAGCCATTGGGTCAGGCACTGGCCGGGCGCTGCGGGGCAAGGCATCGACCCGGGTGCTCGCGTTGTACAAGTACACCTCTGCTGTCGACGGCGGATTATCTGCTGGGAGCAGATAGTGCTATTCCGCGCTGTGGGGGGTTCCTATCGTCGGGGATGGCGCCGGGGTTCACCGGTGCCGGACCAGTGCAGAGGGAACATGAGCATGACTGACGAAATCGTCGCCGTCGGCGGCGCGCTCGACGACCAACTCGCCACCAGGCTGCTCCAGCAACGCATCATCGTCCTGGGTGCAGAGGTCGACGACAAGATCGCCAACAGGCTGTGCGCCCAGTTGCTGCTGCTGTCGGCGGAGGATCCGCGCAGCGACATCAGCCTCTACATCAACTCCCCCGGTGGCTCGGTCAGCGCGGGGCTGGCCATCTACGACACGATGAACCTGATCCCCAACGACGTGAGTACTCTCGCGATGGGCCTGGCCGGGAGCATGGGCCAGTTCCTGTTGAGTGCGGGTACGCCGGGTAAACGGTTCAGCCTGCCCCACGCCCAGGTACTGATGCACCAGGGTTCGGCCGGGTTCGGCGGCACCGCGGCCGACGTGGAGATCTACGCCGGCCAACTCGAACGGATCGGCTCGCTGTTGACCCGGCTGACCGCCGGGCAAACCGGCCGTTCGGTGGACACCATCGAACAGGACAGCCTGCGGGACCGGTGGTTCACCGCGGAGGAGGCACGCGACTACGGGCTCATCGACCACATCGTCGAGCGCATGGACGACGTCCGTCCCGCCTTCGCCCGAATCCGGGCGGGGTTGTGATCATGAGCCAGTACACGATCCCCACCGTGGTGGAGAAGACCCCGACTGGCGAGCGCGCCTTCGACATCTACTCCCGGCTGCTCTCGGACCGGATTGTCTTCCTCGGCACCGAGATCGACGATGGCGTCGCCAACGTGGTGATGGCCCAGCTGCTGCATCTCGAATCGGTGAGCGCCGAGGTGGAGATCGGGCTGTACATCAACTCCCCGGGCGGCTCATTCAGCGCGCTGACCGCGATCTACGACACGATGCAGTTCGTCCGGCCGGATATCGCGACCTTCTGCATGGGCCAGGCGTCATCGGCCGCTGCGGTGCTGCTGGCCGCCGGCACTCCGGGCAAGCGATCGGTACTGCGGCACGCCAAGGTCATGCTGCACCAACCGTCGAGCCAGGCCCGTGGCACCCTGCCCGATCTGGCGGTCCAGGCCAAGGAGGTGGCCCGGGTACGGGCCGAGATGGACGAGATCCTCAGCCGCCACACCGGCCACCCGGCCTCCAAGATCAGGGCGGACACCGACCGCAACCGCACGTTCGACGCCCGCGAGGCCGTGGGCTACGGCCTCGCCGATGTGGTCATCTCCAACCGCAAGGATGTCCCGGACGGGTGAACGCTCAGGCCGCCAGGCAGAGTACGTCTCCCGTACCCGCTGGACGAGCGGTCCCCGGGCGGAAGGCGCCAACGCCGGGGCGGACGACAGCCGTCCGGCGGACGCGGTCGGCCGCCAACGTGCGTCCGACCTCGACGAGCACGTCGGCCAACTCGACGCGCAGGGCCTCGCAGACCGCGGCGAGCACCTCCGAGGACGCTTCCTTCCGCCCCCGTTCCAGCTCCGACAAGTAGGGCATCGAGATCCGTGCGGTGCGCGCCACGTCGGCGAGGGTACGCCCTTGCTCTCGGCGGACACCACGCAACACGTCACCGAGCAGAACACGCAGCAGAGGCTTCGGCCTGAGCTCGTGCGTCCCCGCCACCACAGGCTCCAGCATGACCCGCCCCCCACCATCCGCCTACCGGATCGATTCGACCACCTCGTTCCTATCCTGAGAGCCCCGTCCGCGAATACCCCTTTCGCGACAAGCGATATCCGACCCGACCACGAACCCGATGAATATCAACGGCGTCACACGGCCAGCACAGGTTCACATTGGCCCGAGCGACCCGCACCGACCAAGGCCGCGAGCGTCAGTACGTCAGCCAGCACGATCAACGATGGGGTTTCGGTCTCAGTCCCCCCTCGGACACGAACGCGAAAAAAGGCGAGGCCAGAAGCCCGGGGGTTCAGCTCGACAATTGCTCCGGCCGTGTAAGCGCCCGGCGATCGCGGACGCTTAGCCCTGGCTCGGCACGACATGTGAATCCGGCCAGGGTATTTCACCTCAGCCCTGGCCAGGCCCTTGAAGTAGGTCGCCGATCGTGGCGATGCCTGCACGGATGGAGCGTTCGGTAAGGTTGCCGAACCCGAGTACAAGTTGTGCGGGGGTGGTCTGGCCGGTTGAGCGGAATGTGCTCATGCCGTAGAGGCCGACGGAGCGAGCACGGGCGGCGTCGATGACGGTGTGTTCATCGACCGGACGCGGTAGGTGCGCCACGGCATGGAAACCTGCAGCGAGTCCGGTGAGTTCGGTGTCGGGTGCGTGCTGGGCGAGGGCCTCGACGAGCGCGCCTCGCCGTCTGACGTAGGTGGTGCGCATCCGCCGTAGGTGGCGATCATAGCGGCCGGACTCGATCAGGGTGGCGAGGGCGAGCTGATCGAGACCGGGCGAACCGCGGTCGTTGAGATGTTTCTCCTCAGCGATCGCCTGCGCGAGCGCCGGTGGGCAGAGGATCCAGCCGAGGCGGATCGAGGGCGCGAGCGACTTGCTCACCGTGCCCAGCGAGACGACCCGGTCCGTGGCGAGGCCGTGGAGGGCACCGACGGGCTCGCGGTCGTAGCGGAACTCGGCGTCGTAGTCGTCCTCGATGATCGTGGCCGCGTTTCTGGCCGCCCATGAAATGAGTTCCAGTCGCCGATCTGGTGCCAGCACGACGCCGGTGGGCCATTGGTGGGCGGGGGTGACGATGACCGCACGAGCGCCGCTGGCTGCCAGCGCTGCGACGTCGATGCCGTCGTGGTCGACGGGGACGGGCACGGCCTCGATTCCGGCCCACGCGGCGGCGTCGGCGCTTGTGTTAACCGGACCTGGGTCTTCGAATGCGACCTTTCGTATCCCCGAGCGGGCCAGCGCCCGCAGCGTGAGCCCAAGCCCTTGTGCGTATCCCGTGCAGACCACCATCCGTTCCGGCTCGGCTGCAGCGGCTCGCACACGGCGTAGGTAGCCGGCCAGAACCTCGCGCAGCACCTCGCTACCGCGCGGATCGCCGTAGTCGAATGTGGCGGTAGGCGCGGCGCGCGATGCTTCCCGCATCGCCCACAGCCAGTCCGTGCGCGGGAAGCTGGCAAGGTCCGGGACGCCCGATTGGAAGTCGGCGACAAGGGGCCGCGGTACCGGCACGAGTTCCGGGATGACGGGTGGGGCGCCCACGCCGGCGGCGACCCGGGTAGCGGAACCGACCTGGGTGCTCAGGTAGCCCTCGGCCTGTAGCTGGCCGTAGCAGTCCTGCACAAGTCCGCGCGAGAGCTCAAGCGCGCGGGCCAGTTCGCGCGAGGAGGGAAGCCGTTCCCCCAGCCGCAAGCGGCCGGAGCGAATCGCCTCGCGGAGTTGTCGTTCAAGCTGAGACCGCAGCGGCTCGGCAGCCCGTCGATCCAGCGTCAGTAGCAGGTCCGGCCCCAAACCGGACCACTCGATCGGCATGGAATTGGAGCTTACCGGTGCTCCACCCCGGGCCTAGCGTTGCCCGCATGGCCTTCGTAACTCTGACTGAGACCTCAGCGATTCCGGCCGACCCACACGGCGCCGGGCCGGCGAGTCTGGTCAGTGCGCGGCCCGCGCTGGTGACTCCCGCCCTGCTGTTGCGGTTCGTGTCGATGATCGGCGCGTCGACGAGCTTCTACCTTTTGCTGTCGGTCCTTCCTGTCTACGCCGGCGGGAACGCGGCGGGGCTGGTCACCGGCGCCCTGATGCTCTCCACCGTCGCGGGTGAACTGGCTACCCCCCGACTGCTGGCTAGGTTCGGATACCGGCGCGTCTTGGCGGCCGGCTTGCTCCTGCTGGGTTTGCCCGCGCTCGCGCTCATGGCTCCGCCAGACCTGGCGACGATCGTAGCGGTCTGTTTCGTGCGTGGTCTGGGCTTCGCGTTCACGGTTGTGGCAGGGGGCGCGCTGACGGCCTCGCTGATCCCGCCCGAGCGCCGCGGCGAGGGGCTGGCTCTAGCCGGCGTCGTTGCCGGCGTCCCGGCGGTGGTGGCGCTGCCATTCGGACTTTGGCTGGCCGCACGCGGCGGCTATCCACCCGTGTTCGTGGCCGCGGCCGTGGCGGCGCTCGCCGCGCTCGCATCGGTACCTTGGCTGCCCGAAAGAAAGCCCGCTGTTGGTAGGGCGGTCGGGGTGGTGGCAGGGTTGCGCACAGCCGCGCTCGTTCGACCGGCGATCGCCTTCTCGGCGACAACGATGGCCGCCGGGGTGGTCGTCACCTTCCTGCCGCTCGCGGTGACGCGAGGATCGGCCAGCGTCGCCGCGCTGGCCTTGCTCGCCCAGTCGGCGACATCCACCCTCACCCGTTGGCGTGCCGGTCGGCACGGCGACCGGCACGGCCCGGCCGGCCTGGTCATCCCGGGACTACTCACCTCAACCGCCGGCATGCTCACCCTGGCACTGACCGCCAGTCCCACCGCGGTGATGACCGGCGCGGTGATCTTCGGCGCCGGCTTCGGTATCACTCAGAACGCCACCCTGACGCTGATGTACGCCCGGGTCCCGGCGTCCGGATACGGCACCGTCAGCGCGTTGTGGAACCTCGCCTACGACGCCGGCCTCGGCCTGGGCGCGGTCGGATTCGGCGCGCTCGCCACCCGCACCGGCTACTCGGCCGCCTTCGCGCTCACGGCGGCGTTGATGCTCACCGGTCTCCCCGCCGCCCTACGCGACCGGCGCGGTCCCCATCAGACCGACGATGCAGCAATCATCAGGAAGGAGATCGCCTCGGCACCCATGACGCCATGTCACAGCACCACCGGTCCGCGCCGGACATGAGCCGGGACACCGACGACACCTACCGCCCTGGACGGCGCAACGTCCGAGTCCCCCAAAGGCAGGAAGCAACTTCGCGCGGAAGAACGAACCGAGACGCCTGAGCGACGCCAACCGCGGAACGCCTACACCGACACCGACGGCAGCATCAACGAGAAGGATGATAACGATGCGAACAGTATTTCTGTCCATGACGACGACAATTGACGGCTTCGTCGCCGGGCCGGACAACCAGCTCGATTGGATGGTCCAGACGCCCGACCAGGAACTGAACGACGATGTCGTCGCTCTGTTCTCCCGAGCAGACAGCGGCTTCCTCGGATACCCTGTTGCCACCTGGGCCCAACGGCGCCTGGGGATCAACCGGGCCAGCGCGGACAGCCACATCCGGTCAGCGGGCTCGTACCGCACCCGCTTGACCTGACGGCGCAGCACAGGCGAACCTCCAGGTCAAAGACCCCGGCCCAATATTCACGCCAGGTCCACCGCTTCCCAGACACTCCCCAGGGCCTGATGACCGCGTTGATAGCGGAATCGCTGGACCCTGTCCGCGAGCATCACTCGGACACGAACGGCACCGGATGACGTCATCGACGTGCACACGGCGGACGGTTCAGGTGGTGGTCATGCCGAAACCGGCGCCGGTCAGGAGCGCGGCGAGGTTGTCGGTCGTGATGGCGAACGCGACCTCTTCCGAGCGCGCCGGGCCGGTCAGGACGCCCACGACCTCGCCGAGCTGGTTGAACAG
>JAOPYO010000007.1 GCA_025964575.1 Actinomycetes bacterium | reverse complement strand
AGGAACTCCTCGGAGTCGGTGAACTCGGTGGTGCCGTCGGGCTGGGAGGCAAGCACGAACGAGTGCCTGCCAAGGATGGTGTCGAGCGATCCGGCCTCCCAGACCAGGCGACGGGGGGCCTCAACTTCGACGATCCTCATGGTGACCTCCCGATCACCGCTGTCGCCGCCTGACACGCGGGCCGGGACCTCCACCCCAACCACAACCTGTTCCGGCTTCGCATCGAGGGACAGAACCGGGTGCCACTGCGAGTACTGGTCGAACGCCACGACCACGCGCCACACGGCCTCTAACGGAGCGGAGATCCTGGTGACGGCGGTGACAATGAGGGCGGCCTGCTCGAGCTGCTTCCCTCCGGGGTCGTCGGTAGAGTCGGTATCGGCCTCGGCGCTCACGGCACCAGCACGATGCGGCCGCGCAAACCGCCCCGGGCCAGCTGGGCGTGGGCTTGCTTGGCCTCCGATAGGGGGTAGATCTGTGCCACGCTCGGCGGCGTCAGTACGCCGACCTCGGCGAGCGCGGAGAGGTACGAGAGGCGAGTTGCCTCTGGACCGGAGGACGTGTGCCGCACCGCGATGCCCCGCTGCGGCTCCGGCACCACGTCGGTCCTCAGGCTCACGAAGATGCCGCCGTCGCGGACAACCGCCAGCGCGGCGTCGCCCAGCGCCGCCGCGTCGAGCACGCCGTCGACGCCCTCCGGTACGTGCCGGCGCACCGCGACGCTCAGGTCCTCGTCGCGCGACACGAACCAGGTGGCGCCACGTCCGCGCAGAGGCGCCTCATCGTCAGGTCGCCCCTGCGCGACGATCCGCACGCCCCGCATCCTGGCTAACTCCAGGGCGAAGCCGCCGACAGCCCCAGCAGCGCCGGTGATGAGCAAGGTGTCGCGGGGACGCAGCGGGAGCTGGTCCAGGGCCTGTGAGGCGGTCGTCGCATTCATGGGCAGCGTCGCAGCGAGCGTCAGGTCCATGCCCGCTGGGGCGGGGGCGATGGAGTTGAGGTCAGCCACGAGGTACTCGGCCTGGGCCTTCGTCGGGCGCAGCACCGCGGCGTCGAACGCGATCACCGGGGTACCGACCTCCAGGAGGACACCGGGGCCGACCGCGTCGATCGTCCCGGCGGCGTCCAGACCCAGACCGGCATGTTCCATCTCCTCCAACGACCCGAAGAACCCGGCCCATAGAGCGACATCGGCGGGATTGAGCGCGGCAGCCGCGACCTTGATCCGGACCTCGAGGGGCCCGGGTTCCGGGAGGGGCACCTCCAAGACCTCAATGACCTCCGGTCCACCGACCTTCCTGACGACCACTGCGCGCATCGACACTCCCCTTGGCTCATATGAGTGGCTCACGGCGTCATCCTGAGTAGGTAGGTGAAGGCTGGCGAGCCTTCATCGTCTCCTTCCCGGTATATGGCGGGTAGGTAGGCAGTTAAGGAATACTGCCCATGTGATGGTCACCCCGGAGTCCGCTGCGCAGCAAGAGGGCACGTCAGTGTGCCCTGGTACATCTGAGGGAACCGGTCGCGACGCCCCGGACGGTGCTGATCACGAGTGCGACGAGCATCGCGCCGAGTTCGCCCGCAGTGTCCTGGGGCGTATCGGCGACAAGTGGTCCGTCGTCATCATCTGCCGCCTGGGTGTCCAGTCCCGGCGGTTCAACGAATTGCGCCGTGCCTCCGACGGCATCACTCAACGGATGCTGAGCTCGACTCTGCGCAATCTCGAGCGGGACGGAGTGGTTTCACGCACGGTCTTCCCGACCGTTCCGCCGGGCGTCGAGTACGCCCTCACCGATACCGGCCGCAGCCTGCTCGACGTCGTTCAAGCCCTTGTGTCGTGGACCGAGGCCAACATCGATACCGTTCGCGCCGCGCGCACGAACTACGACGACCGGACCCGCGACTCGACCTGACTGCCGGCACGCTCACCGAGCGCACGTCACGATGAGCACGCGGGAGCCCATGACTATTGGAGTGCGAGTAGTCAATGTTGCCGCGGCATTGCTGCGGGGGGCGATGTCAACCGGCACCACGGCCACGGCCGCGACGGAACGTGGAGGTGGCTGAAGCCGCAGCGGCCGGGTTGACGTTGATGCGGCCTCCGGAGCAGTGCTGGGGGTCACGCCGACCAGGTGACAGCCGTGCTTACGCGGCGGTGGTGCGGAAGACCGGCCAGCCGATCTCGGTCCGCCACGCGGTGCTGTCGTCGGTGTCGCGGGGCCCGACCAGGTAGATCTCGTGGACGGGTCCGGCGACGGCGAGGGCGTGTGCGGCCACGTAGGTGCCGAGAGCACCGTACGTGACGTCGATGTCGTCGTGCGGGCCGCGGTGCACAGTGACGGCCAGTTCGCCCGCGGGGATGACGAACGGCTCGACGCGCCCGAGGGCGGGGGGATCGGCGACCGGGAGGTAGACGGCGGCGGCGCCGCGCTCTTCAGTGAACAGCTCGTTGCCGTAGAGACCGCCCGGAGGCCCGGCCGGGCTCAGCCCCAGGGACTTGAGGGCCCGGTCGAGCTCGCTCATCGCCTTGGCGTACCAGGCCAGCACGTCGCCCAGATCGACGGTGGCGCGCACCGCCGCCACGGCGGTCGCCTCCAGGCGGCGGTGTTCGACCTCAATCGGGGCAGGGTCGGGCTGGAGCAGGCGACGGAGGGACGACACCGCCGCCCGGGTTTGGTCGAGGTGGTTCTCGAGGCGCTCGAGATGGTGGCCGATCAGCGCGGCGCGCGCCTTGGGATCGGCGGTGGCGAGCACCTCGCCGACCTCACGGACCGGCATGCCCAGCTCGCGGAAGCGGTGGATCACCTGGGCCGCGGGCACCTGGTCGACGGCGTAGTACCGGTAGCCGGTCTGGGGGTCAACCTTCCCCGGCTCGAGCAGCCCCGCCTCGTGGTATCGGCGCAGCGTCTTGATGCTGAGGTGCGTGATCGCGGAGAAGTCACCGATGGTCAGGGTCGCAGGCATGACGGCAGTGTGGACCCTCCTGCAGAGGGAGAGTCAAGTCCGCCAGAGGCAAGCCACCGGATTGGCGAAGTGCGCTTGACTCTCCCCTGGGGGGAGCCTCCACGGTGGTTGCAGCACCTACCGAAGGAGAAGCTGATGACCGTCACCACCCTTCCGCCCGCAGTCCAGGGCTACGTCGCCGCCAGCGACGCCTTCGACGGCGACTCCCTGATCGCCTGGTTCGCCGAGGACGCCTTCGTAAATGATGCTCGCCGCGAGTTCTGGGGGGCAGACGCCATCCGGCGCTTGCTCGACCGCGAGGTCATCGGCGACCGGGTGACCATGAACGTTACCTCCGCGGCCGGCCACCGCGGTGACGTTGTGGTCAACGCAGTGATGGACGGCGAGTACGAGAAGGCCGGGCTGCCGGACCCGCTCGTGCTGACCCACTACTTCACCATCCGCGACGACCGGATCGTGCGGCTGATCATCATTCGCAACGAGCCGACGCCGGCGTGGGCCGAGGGGTGACCTCCATGTCAGCGACGATCGACGATCGCCTCGACGGCCGGCGCGCCCTGGTGACTGGAGGAAGCAAGGGTGCCGGAGCCGCAATCGTCACCCGTCTCGCCGAGGCAGGCGCCACGGTGATGACCACGGCCCGCACCATGCCGGAGAACTATCCACGCCCGGATCTGTTCGTGGCTGCCGATCTCGCCACGTCCGCAGGCGCGCAGGCGGTGATAGACCGGGTCGGCGAGCGCTTCGGTGCCCTTGACATCCTGGTCAACAGCGCCGGTGGCTCCCACTCCCCCTCAGGCGGATTCGCGGCTCTGACCGACGAGCAGTGGCAAGACGAGCTGACCCTGAACCTGCTCGGCGCGGTCCGGCTCGACCGAGGCCTGTTGCCCGCCATGATCCAAGGCGGTGGCGGAGCTGTCGTGCACGTCACCTCGATACAACGACGCATGCCGCTCTACGAGGCAACGCTGGGCTACGCCGCCGCCAAAGCGGCACTGACGACCTACAGCAAGGGCCTGGCCAACGAGATCGGACCAAAGGGCGTACGAGTGAACACCGTCGCTCCCGGCTTCATCCAGACCGAAGGCGCCGAAGGGCTCTTCGCGCGCATCTCGCAAGGGGCGGGAATCGACCGCGAGGCGGCTGTCCAGCAGGTCATGGACTCCCTCGGCGGCATCCCTATCGGCCGGCCCGCACAACCAGCCGAGGTGGCTGAGCTCGTCGCCTTTCTGGTCTGCGACCGGGCCCGATCCATCAACGGCGCTGAATTCGTCGTCGACGGCGGCACCACCCCGACCACATGACGAACCCCCGATCAAGGCGTAGATCAGTAACTGACACCGCCGCGACCGACGGCGGCGCCGGGGCTCCAGAGGTGATCCTGGCAGGTAAGGGGCTGTAAGCCCGCCGAG
>JAOPYO010000489.1 GCA_025964575.1 Actinomycetes bacterium | reverse complement strand
GGATGACTCGTACGACGCCCTGACTGACAAATACGCTGATTACGCCGACGACTATGGCGCGGACGAGCCCAAGGACGGCGCGTCCGGTCGCTGAGCCACCGGCCCGATTGCGCCACTGCCCGCCGTTTGGCCGGGCAGTGGCGTTTGTCGCTCGCCTAGCTCACCTGGCCAGCGCTTGCTGAATGCCGGGTTCTCGTGGGCCGAGGAAGTGCGGCTGGGGGTGCGCCACCACGTCGCCCATGGCCTTGAGCGAGGCGAGCACCTCGCGGGCATAGCCGTATTCGGTCGTGCCATGATCCATCGCATAGGTGTCGTGGCCGACGCCGTACGCGTCGATGCCCGCGGACCGGCAGAGCGCCACCGCCCGTGGCAGGTGGAACTTCTGGGTGACGACGATGGCCCGGTTCACACCGAAGATTTTTTTAGCCCGCGCGCAGGAGTCCCAGGTGTCGAAGCCGGCGTAGTCCAGCACGATCCGATCGGCGGGAACGCCCTTGGCCACCAGGAAGTCCCGCATCGCCGAGGGCTCGTCGTAACCCTTGCGGCTGTTGTCCCCGGTAACGAGGATCGCCCGCACCTTGCCGCGGTGGTAGAGGTCCATCGTCGTGCGCAGCCGCCCGGCCAGGAACGGTGACGGCTTCCCGCCCTCCAGCCCGGCACCCATCACGACCGCCACCGGCGCAGCCGGAACCGTGGCCGTCGTCAGTCGATATGAGCTGGTGCTCGCGTACATCCACGCTGTCGGCGCGGCCAGCGCATAGACCCCCAGCCCGGCCACCACCGCCAACGGCCCCGCGCCGCGTTTCGCCACCAAGGCCAGGTCTCGCCATGCCCGGCCCCTGAATCGTGCGAGCCGTCGCGAGAAGCCCCTCACAGTGATCACACCCATGAGACGCCCATCCAGAATGCGAGGTTCACCCAGCTTTCCCCGCCGTGATCATGCAGCAACCGTCGAACGATTGGATGATCGTGGACTAGATGAGCCGGGCGGCGCCGGTGCCGTCGATGATCTCGCCGAGGATCCAGGCGGGGACACCACGGTCGGCGAGCAGCTTCAGAGCGCCCTCAACAGCCTCAGGAGCCACAATGGCGGCCATACCGACACCCATGTTGAATGTCTTGTCCATATCGGGTTGTGCGACGTCTCCGTGCGACTGAAGGACGGAGAAGACCGGCGGTGGAGTCCAGGAGGACCGTTGCAGCACGGCGTCGACCGTCCCGGGCAGCGAGCGGGCCAGATTCGCGGTGAGCCCCCCTCCCGTGATGTGGGAGAAGGCATGCACCCCGCCGGCTTCGATCAAGGCCAGACAGTCGAGCGCGTAGATCCGGGTCGGGGTGAGCAACTCCTCACCGGCGGTACGACCGAACTCGGCGACCTCGGACTCCAATGACAGCGACGAGGAGCGCAGGATGTGCCGGACGAGGGAGTAGCCGTTGGAGTGGATACCCGAGGAGGCCAGGGCGAGCACCACGTCGCCCACGGTCACGCGCTCCGGGCCCAGGAGCCGGTCGGCCTCGACCACACCGGTGCCGGCTCCCGCGACGTCGAACTCGTCCGGCTCCAGCAGCCCCGGGTGCTCGGCCGTCTCGCCGCCGACCAGGGCACATCCGGCCAGGGCACAGGCTTCGGCGATGCCGCCGACGATGTCCGCGATCCGCTCCGGCACGACCTTGCCGCAGGCGATGTAGTCGGTCATGAACAGCGGTTCGGCACCGCAGACCACCAGGTCGTCGATCACCATCCCGACCAGATCGTGCCCGATGGTGTCGTAGATCCCCAGTCGGCGGGCCAGATCGACCTTGGTGCCCACCCCGTCGGTGGAGGTGGCGAGCAGCGGCCGCCGGTACTTCAGGAACGCCGAGGCGTCGAAGAGCCCGGCGAACCCACTGGCATCATCGACCACCTCGGGCCGCCGGGATGCGGCGACCCGCGACTTCATCAACTCGACCGCACGCTCACCAGCCGCGATGTCGACCCCAGCCGCCTCATATGTGTTCATTGTGCTCGCTCCGCTCACGCGGCTCGCAGACCTCAAGGCTTCAGGGCGCCTTCTAGGACGTGCTTGCCGCGGGAGTCCTCTTCGACGGGGATCGGATAGATGCCGTCGAAGCAGGCCCGGCAGAGCTTGTCCTTGGCCACATGGGTGGACTCGACCAGTTCGTCCAGTGAGATGTAGCCGAGGGAGTCGGCGCCGAGAGAGGCACGGATCTCCTCGACGGACAGGTTGCCGGCGATCAACTCGGCGCGGGTGGCGAAGTCGATGCCGTAGAAGCAGGGCCAGGCGACCGGCGGGCTGGAAATGCGGACATGCACCTCGGCCGCGCCGGCCTCGCGCAGCATGCGCACGATGGCGCGCTGGGTGTTGCCGCGCACGATCGAGTCGTCCACGACGACCAGGCGCTTGCCCTCGACCGCCTCGCGGAGCGGGTTCAGCTTGAGCCGGATGCCCAGCTGCCGGATGGTCTGGGACGGCTGGATGAAGGTCCTGCCCACATAGGAGTTCTTCACGAAGCCCTGGCCATAGGGGATGCCTGAGGCCTCGGCGTAACCGATCGCGGCGGGGGTACCCGACTCCGGGGTCGGGATGACCATGTCGGCCTCGACGGGATGCTCCCGCGCCAGCCGACGGCCTACTTCCACCCGGGTGGCCTGCACACTGCGTCCGGCGATGGTGGTGTCCGGCCGGGCCACATAGACGTACTCGAACAGACAGCCCTTGGGCCGGGGGTCGGCGAAGCGCTGCGAACGCACGCCGCCCTCGTCGATGGCGAGCAGCTCGCCAGGCTCGACCTCCCGGACGAACACGGCCCCGACGATGTCCAGCGCGGCGGTCTCGGAAGCGACCACCCAGCCACGCTCCAGCTTGCCCAGCACCAGTGGCCGGATGCCCTCGGGGTCGCGCGCCGCGTACAGGGTCCGCTCGTCCATGAAGACCAGGGAGAACGCGCCACGGGTGACCGGCAGGATCTCTAGGGCCGCGGCGGCCGGGCCCCCGGGCCGGGTGGCCAGCAGCGCCGTGAGGACCTCGGTGTCGCTGGTGGCGGTCAGCTGGCCGGGCGCCAGCTTGGCCGCCAGCTCCGGGGTGTTGATCAAGTTTCCGTTGTGCGTGAGGGCGAGGCTGCCCTCGTCTGTGGAGCGGAATGTCGGCTGGGCGTTCTCCCAGGTCGGCGAGCCGGTCGTGGAGTAGCGGCAGTGGCCGACGGCGATATGGCCGCGGAGCGTGTTCAGCACCGACTCGTCGAAGACCTGCGCGACCAGGCCCATGTCCTTGAAGACCACGATGCGGGCGCCGTCACTGACCGCGATGCCCGCCGACTCCTGACCGCGGTGCTGGAGCGCGTACAGCCCGAAATAGGCGAGCTTGCTGACCTCCGCCCGGCTCGCCTCGTCCGGAGGAACCCATACGCCGAAGATTCCGCAGGCATCCTGCGGGCTGCGGTCAGAGGGGTCGAGATCGTGGCTCAGACGTCCATCACCGTAGGGCACGCTCCAAGTCTATGCGGGGCGCTCACCTGCTTTGATCGGGGGAATCCATGAGGAGACCTTTGCCGTCGAGGACACCGTGGCGGCCACCTCGCCCCGGCATCACCAGGGACCCTGGGAACCGACACTTGGAGGTGCCCGATGACGACGATGCCCGGCTACCGACCGCACGTGGCCGTGCCCGCCAAACAGCAGGGGATGGGGACCGCGTCGATCATTCTCGGCGTCGTGGCGGTGCCGCTGGCCCTGCTGGTCGGACTGGGCGCCGTGCCGGCCGTGGTCGGACTGGCGATGGGGATCGCCGGGGTGACGCGCCAGCGGGATCGCGGACGGGCCGTCTTCGGCATCGTGGTGTGCACGATGGCGTTGGTGCTCGCGCTCGGGGTGCTCACCTGGTTCCTGAGCCGGGCCGCGAAATGCGGTGACCTCACCCGCTACCCGGATTCCACGGCCCGGCGGCAGTGCGTCGAGCAGGAGTTCCCGTTCGCCCGCACGAACCCGGATGCCTAATCCAGAAGGGCGCATACGGCTTCGCCGGTGAGCGCTGTCGCGTACACCCGCAGGTCCTCGAGGAGCCCGGCGAACCCCAGCCCCGTCGGATCCCGCCCCAGGTAGATCGGCCCGGCCGGGCTCACGACCGGCTGCTCCAGCCGTACGGCCGTGTGGAGCTCGCCGTTGACGTAGACGTACATCTCGTCCGGATCGACGACCAGCGCCACATGCGTCCACACCCCGACCTCCAGCCGCCTGCTGTCGGCGAACTCCGGTCCCTTGGCGGTGAACAACTGGACCCGCAGCCGCAGATCGTCAGGGTAGAACCAGACGCCCAGGCCGCGGGCGTCGTGCTCGGCGACCGACTTGTAGAGGACGCCGCGCCATTCGCCGGTGGGCGGCTCCGCCACGTTGACGTAGAACGCGATGCTGAAGCCGAACAGCTGGCTCAGCACCAACTGCGGGGCGGCGGGGATGACCACCCGGCCCGATCCGTCGAAGCTCAGCGCCTCGCGGACCCGGCCCGGCACCACGGCGACGCCCGGGTCCAGCCGCGCCGCCAGCTCGCTCCCGGTCGAGTCGATGGCCGACCGGTCCTTGATCGTGTCGGCGTCGAACGTCCAGTGCGCCGTGAGCATGGCTTCACCTCCCTTGAGAAGCCCACTCGTTCCCACACGCTGACACCGAACACCTATGAGGGCAAGACTTGCCCACCACCCCGTGATCTTGTAGTGCTGATCTTGTAGTGCCGACTCCAAGATCACGGAAGGTCGAGGGGAAGCCTTTCGGAGAGATCGGCCCGGGAACCGCTGGCCCGGATCAATCCGTCGTGGAGGGCCTCCGCCCATTTCATCCGGCCCGTGGCCAGTCCGATCCAGGTCGGCGCGTCCATCTCCACCACGTTGGGCGGGGTGCCGCGGGTGTGCCGCAGCCCCTCGACGCACTGAACCGCGGCATAGGGCGGGACCCGCACCTCCACCGACTTGCCCGGCGCGACCGCCACCAGAAGGTCGAGCAGGAACCGTACGGCCGCCTTCGCGATGACGCGATGTGGCTCGGCACCGGAGTCGTATGCGGCCAGCACCGCATCGAGACAGCCGCGCCGCAGCGCCGCCGGGGCGTCAAGGCCGCTGTAGGGCGGCTGGCCGAGTTCGGCCAGCTGAGCATCCAGCATCGCCCGGGTGAGAGCCCGGTTTTGAGAACGTGACATCGTACTGGACGCTACCGGCTCTTCTGGGTTCGGACTCGACACGATAACGATGCCGCTACTCTTAGCCGAGTCAACAATGATTCCTTAAGGTTCATTACAGCCGAATCCCGCCCCCACGGGAACCGGGGACCCACGTTATCTGGGGTGAATCCGCAGCTTGCTGTGGTAGGGCGCCTCCGGCCCGAACCCGTCAGCTAACCCGGTAGGCGATGAGGAGAGGAGTCCGTGTGGAACCCCCCACCTCCCCAGTCGATGGTGCCGTTCGGCGCCGTGTCCTTGCGTTGCTGGTGCCCCTTGTCGGTGCGCTCCTGCTGGTCCCTTCCGCGTCGGGTGCCACCTCCCCCTCGCTGGTGCCGCAGGCCGCGCTGAGCCCTGGCGGCTCAAACAACCTCGACAAGCTCGCCAAGCAGATCAAGGCGCTGGAGACGAAGTACGGCGATGACTTCGCGCAGCTCCGCGATGCCAAATGGGCCGCTGAACAGGCGATCAAGAAATCGAAGACACTGCAGCAGGATCTGGCCGGTGCCCGCATCCTGGTCGCGCAGATGGCCGCCTCGCAGTACATCACCAGCGGCGTCGACCCCACGGTGACCATGCTCTCCACCGATGACCCCTCTGGTGTGCTGGACGGCGCCACCCTGGCCAGTCATCTGACCCGGAACCGCACCGCCAAGGTCAACCAGATTCAGTCTCTGATCAACCAGCAGGACAAGGCCCGTAAAGAGGCCGAGAGCAAGATCACCGATCTGCAGCGGTCCATCAAGGACCTGTTGAGCCAGAAGTCCCGGATGCAGAAACTGGTCACCAAATACAAGCCGTCGTCCCAGGTGATCGGCGCGAGCGGCCTCACCGCTCGCCTGGTCAAGGCCCGTGATGAGGTCGACAGCCGCTTCGGCCCGTTCCCGGTGATCGGTTGCCTGCGTCCCGGCGACCCGCAGGACCACGGCACCGGCCGCGCCTGCGACTTCATGGAGAGCACCGCCGGCAGGATGCCGACGGCCGATCGCGTCGCCCACGGCACCCAGGTGGCCGCATGGCTGATCGCCAACGCCTCCCGGCTCGGCGTCAAGTACATCATCTGGCGCCAGCGGATCTACGACATGCGCAGCCCTGGCTGGCGGGGCATGTCAGACCGTGGCGGTATCACCCAAAACCACTTCGACCACGTCCACCTCTCAGTGTTCTGAGGCCTCGGCCTGCCAGGGCGCTGCCCGAACCTGCCCCGCTACGTCAACTGACGTAGCGGGGCAGCGTCGTCTCATGGGACTCGCGGAGCTCGCCGAGCGGGATCGAGAACAGGCCCTCGACGGTCAGTGAGTCGCCGCCGACCACACCGAGCTGGGTCACCGGCACCCCGGCCTGCTCGCACAGCGCCGCGACCCTGTTCTCGTTGCCAGGACGTACGGCCACGACGGCCCGGGCCACCGACTCGCTGAACAGCGTCACGAACGGGTCTCCGGGCAGCATCACCCGGCAGCCCAGCCCACCGCGCAGGCAGGACTCGACCAACGTCTGTGACAGACCACCGTCGGACAGGTCGTGCGCGGCGGCCAGCAGGCCGTCCCGGGCACTCGCGATCAGCACCGACGCCAGCGCTGCCTCCGCGGCCAGGTCCACCAGCGGCGGCAAACCGCCCAGGTGTGCGTAGACGACGTGTGCCCATTCGGACCCGCCGAACTCCTCGCGGGTCTCACCGAGCAGCAGCAAGGTGGAGCCCTCGGCGGCGAACGCCATGGACACCCGGCGCCGTACGTCGTCGTGCACGCCCAGCACGCCGATGACCGGCGTCGGGTTGATCGGCGTGGTGCCGGTCTGGTTGTAGAAGCTGACGTTGCCGCCGGTCACCGGCACGCCGAGAGCCTGGCACGCGTCCGCAAGCCCCTCCACGGCTTGGGAGAACTCCCACATGACGCCCGGGTCCTCGGGTGAACCGAAGTTGAGACAGTTGGTGACCGCGAGCGGCCGGGCACCCGTGGTGGCGACGTTGCGGTAGGCCTCGGACAGCGCGAGCTGGGCCCCGGCGTAAGGGTCGAGCCGGGTGTAACGCCCGTTGCCGTCCAGGGACAGCGCGACGCCCAGATGACCGCCCTCGGTGGCTTCCGGGGAGTCGCCCTCCCGGGCGAGCAAGGTGTCGTCGAGGCGGATCACGCCGGAGTCCTCTGGCGTGGCCAGCACGGTGTTGCCCAGCACGTACCGGTCGTACTGCGAGGTCACCCATTCCTTGGAGGCCAGATTGGGCGAAGCGGCCAGCCACAGCACGGTCTTGCGGAGCTCATCGGCGTTGGACGGTCGGTGCAGTCTGCCCGGGGTCTCGGCCTGCAGGGCCGCCAGCTCCGGCGGCGGGGCCATCGGCCGCTCGTAGACGGGACCCTCGTCGGCGGCGGTCTTCGGCGGAAGGTCGACGATGACCTCGCCGTGCCAGGTCATGACCAGCCGGCCGGTGTCGGTGACCGCACCGATCACGGTCGCCGGAATGTCCCACTTGGCGCAGACCTCCAGGAAACGGGCCTCGTTCTCGGGCGAGACGACCGCCATCATGCGTTCCTGCGACTCGCTCATGAGGATTTCCTCAGGGCGCAGGGTCGCGTCACGCAGCGGCACCGCGTTGAGATCGACGTGCATGCCGCCGGTGCCCGCGGCGGCCAGTTCCGTGGTCGCACACGAGACGCCTGCGGCGCCGAGGTCCTGGATGCCGACCACGAGGCCCTCGTGGAACAGCTCCAGGCAACACTCGATGAGCAGCTTCTCCATGAAGGGATCGCCGACCTGCACCGACGGGCGCTTCTGCGCACTCTCGGCGTCGAAGGTGGCGCTGGCCAGCACCGAGGCCCCGCCGATGCCGTCCGGGCCAGTGGGCGAGCCGAAAAGGATCACCCTGTTGCCCGGGCCGGGGGCCTTGGCGAGCTGGATGTCCTCATGCCTGAGTACACCGATGCACAGCGCGTTGACCAGCGGGTTCGCGAGGTAGGTGTCGTCGAAAACCAGCTCGCCGCCGATGTTGGGCAGGCCCAGACAGTTGCCGTAACCACCGATCCCCGCCACGACGCCCGGCAGCACCCGCGCGGTGTCCGGGGCGTCCGCGGGGCCGAACCGCAGCGAGTCCATGATGGCGACCGGCCGGGCGCCCATCGAGATGATGTCGCGGACGATGCCGCCGACACCGGTGGCCGCGCCCTGGTAGGGCTCGACGTACGACGGGTGGTTGTGCGACTCGACCTTGAAGGTGACCGCCCAGCCCTGGCCGACGTCGACGACCCCGGCGTTCTCGCCCATCCCGACCAGCAGCGCGTCGGTCTTCGGAGCCTTGTCGGCGAACTGGCGCAGATGGACCTTGGAGCTCTTGTAGGAGCAGTGCTCACTCCACATGACCGAGTAGATGGCCAGCTCGGAGGCGGTGGGCCTGCGGCCGAGGATGTCCCGGACCCGCTGGTACTCCTCGTCGTTCATGCCGAGCTCGACGTACGGCTGCGGCCGGCGAGGCGTCTGCGCGGCCACGGCCACGGAATCCACCGGCTGCACGGGTTGTACGGGTTGTACGGGTTGTACGGGTGCGGGCTCGGCGGGCGGCACGGAGCCGAGCTCCGCCTCGGTGGCGGCCGGAACCTCGGTGGCGGCCCCGAAGGCCCCGTCGGCGGCGCGTGCGACGTCCGCCCTCGGTTCGATGCCCGGCACGTTCTCCACGGACTGAGCGTCACCCTCCACGAGGGACTCGGTCCCCCGCGCACCTCCCGGAACTTCCATGCTCACGCGTTGACCAGCCTTTTGAGGATCGAAGTGAAGAAGCCGAGCCCGTCGGTGGTCGGCCCGGTCAGGGACTCCACGGCGTGCTCGGGGTGCGGCATCAGGCCGACCACGTTGCCGGCCTCGTTGGTGATGCCGGCGATGTCGTTGAGGGAACCGTTGGGGTTGACGTCCAGGTAGCGGGCGACGACCCGGCCGCTGTCCTCCAGGTCGGCGATCGTCTTCTCGTCGGCGACGAACCGCCCGTCGATGTTCTTGAGGGGGACGACGATCTCCTGGTCCTTGGTGTACTCGGAGGTCCAGGCGGTCTCGGTGTTCTCGACTCGCAGCCGCTGGTCACGGCAGACGAAGTGCTGGCTCGCGTTGGGCATCAGCGCGCCCGGCAACAGGTGCGACTCGCACAGGATCTGGAAGCCGTTGCAGATTCCGAGCACCGGCAGCCCGTCCTTCGCGGCGGGCACCAGCTGCTCCATGATCGGGGCGAATCGCGCGATGGCCCCGCAGCGCAGATAGTCCCCGTAGGAGAAACCGCCGGGCAGGATCACCGCGTCGACGCCCTGCAGATCGTGGTCCGCGTGCCAGAGCGACACCGGCTCGGCCCCGGCCAACCGTACGGCCCGCGCCGCGTCACGGTCATCCAGCGAGCCTGGAAAGGTGATGACGCCCACCCGGGCAGCGTTCATGTGGCGTTCCTCCGACAGTGTTCTTCCGGCGACATCATCCAGAACCCGGCGATGTTCATCCAAAACCCGGCGATCAAGCGTTGTGTTCCCCGCGGATCGCGAGACGACGAGGTCGGGCATCGGTGAGACCCGTGAAACCCCGATTTTACCTGGCGCTATGCACTAGTTCGCGCTCGAGTCGCCGAATCAGCGCTTCGTCCTTCCAGGTCAGCTGCTTGTGGAGGTCGACGGCCGTGCCCTGATCCATCCGGGTGTCGAAGCTCACATCGTCCACCAGCGCCCGCATGATCGCGATTCCCCGGCCGGACTCCGCGTCCCAGTGGGCTCGCGCGTCGGCCACCTCATGGAATCCCTTCCCCATATCCACGATCTTCAGCACGCACCAATCGCCATCGATAACAGCGATGACTTCGTATTCCATGGTCGTCTGCGCATGCTGGACGACATTGGTGCAGGCCTCGGAAGTGGCGACGAGAATGTCCGCGACGCAGTCCTCCGCCACGCCCAGACCACGCAGCGCATCCCCCAGCACCCGGCGAATCACCGGAATGCTCAACGCTTCGCGGGGCAGTGTGAGCGAGAACTTCATGTCCACCGGCCACCCTCTCTGTTGACCAGCCCCCAAATCGGAGAACCCTCCGACCGCGGCCTGAAAACATCGACGGAGCTAACACTTCCCCGAGCGAATCTTCCGTAATCGTTAGAGTGACCGGACTCGGAGTGAACTCTCGGCAACTCAAGTGAACATAGAGCTGATCGAAATTCGATCGTCCGAGGTCCTGGCCTGATGGAACGGACCAATGAGTATCGCCCAGGGAATTATTCGACGCGCAACTCGAAGGTCTCGATCACCGGATTTGCGAGTAGTGTCTCGCTGATCTTCCGGACTCGGTCCAGAGCGGCCTCGTCCGCGGGGCCCTCCAACTCGACTTCGAACCGCTTGCCCTGTCGGACGCTCGTGATCCCTTCGAAGCCCATCTGCGGCAGCTTCCGGGCGATGGCCTGCCCCTGCGCATCGGAGATCTCCGGCTTGAGCATGACATCGACAACAACGCGTGCCACGGCCTGCCCCCTTGCTGATCAGCGGTTTCTCGTACGGCATGGAAGCGTACGGCACCCGCCCCACAATCCTGAAGCCGCCCACCCCCGCCGCTCACTCCACATTGGAGGGGACGGTCAAGGCCGGGGCCGATATACATATGAGGAGACCGGCCCCGAACCGTGTCTCATCCATGGTCAGGCCCGTCACCCCCTCCGTGGCGGCCCATGGCCGACCGCCCCGCCACCTCGGATAGGGAGACGCAGATGCGCATCGAGGATCTGTCTCAGGCCGAGCACACCCTGTGGGAGGCGTTCACCCGCGGCGAGGCCGTGGATCTGTCCAGCGGCAACCCGGCCTTCGATGAGCCCGCACAGTCCGACCGCTGGGGCTCCGACCGGGTGGTCCGGGCCGAGGTGCTGGTGGCTCTGCTGGTCGGTGCCCAGGAGCCCGAGCCCGGCCAGGTCGCGGCCGTACGGCTGACCGGGGCGCGCATCGTGGGATCACTCAATTTGGGGCACGCGGACGTGACCGTGCCCCTGGCACTGACGGGGTGCTCCTTCGACGAGGCGCCGCATCTCTACTGGGCGCGCCTGCACAGCGTGCACATCATGCGCTGCCGGCTGCCCGGCCTGGTCGCCTCGGGCGCGCGCATCGACGGCCACCTGTGGCTGGAGGGCAGCCACATCTCCGGCGGCCTCTGGCTGGACGGCGCACATATCACGGGCATCCTCAACCTGAGCGCCGCCCACCTGTCCAACCCCGGCGGGGACGCGCTGCTGGCCGACCGGCTGAACGTGGACGCCAACGTCTACTGCGACACCGGCTTCACGGCCGACGGAGAGGTACGTCTGCCGGGCGCCACCGTCGGCGGTCAGCTGATCTTCCGCGGCGCCAAGTTGCGCAACCCGTCCGGCGCCGCCCTGTACGCCAGCCGCCTCCAGGTGGCCGCCAACGTGTTCTGCGACGGCGGATTCACCGCTCAGGGCGAGATCCGGCTGCGCGGGGCCCGGGTCGGCGGGTATCTGTCCCTGGTCGGGGCCGTCCTCTCCCATCCGCAGCGTACGGCGCTGAACGCCGACGATCTGGCGGTGGACACCGACGTCTACTGCTCCGACGGCTTCAACGCCACCGGCACGGTGAGCTTCTCTGGAGCACACGTCGGCGGGCAGCTCAGCTTCCAGGGGGCCCGGCTCGCGAATCCGTCCACGCTGGAACAACAGAGTGTGGCGCTCAGCCTGCAGCGGCTCCAGGCCGAGGAACTGCTCCTGCGCCCGTCCGAGCAGATCGACGGCATCGTGGAGCTGGCGTACGCCAAGATCGGGCTGCTCCGCGACGACCCGGCCACCTGGCCCGCCCGTATGCAGCTGGACGGGCTGTCCTACGAGTCCCTCGATCAACCGCTGACCGCGCGACAGCGCCTGGACTGGCTGCACCGTGACACCGACGGCTACCAGCCGCAGCCGTACGAACGGCTCGCCCAGTTCTACCGCTCGATCGGGCTCGACGCCGAGGGCCGGTCGGTGCTGCTGGCCAAGCAGCGGGATCGCCGGGCCATTCAGAACCCGCCACGCAAGTTGTGGGGGCTGCTGCAGGACATGACGGTCGGCTATGGCTACCGGCCGTTCCGCGCCGCGATGTGGCTGATCACGCTGCTGGCGATCGGCACCGTGGTCTTCCAGGTACACCAGCCGGCGCGGCTGGACACCGGCCAGAATCCGCACTTCAACGCGTTCCTGTTCACCATGGACCTGCTGCTCCCGATCGGTTCCCTCGGCCAGGAGGGCCTGTTCGCCCCCAAGGGCGTCTACCTGTGGATCGCCGATCTGCTCGTGGCCGCGGGCTTCATCCTCGGCCTGACCGTCGCCGCCGGCGCCACCCGAGTCCTCTCCCGCGACTAGGGCATGTCCCTAGCCGGGTCAGGGTTGGAGGCTGATGAGGCGGAGTTCGGTCATCTCCTCGATGGCGTAGGAAGGGCCCTCGCGGGTGTTGCCGGAGTCCTTGACGCCGCCGTAGGGCTGCTGGTCGGCCCGGAAGGTGGGCACATCGTTGATCAGGACTCCGCCGAATTCCAGGGTCTTGGCGGCCTTGAGCGCCTTGCCGAGATCATCGGTGAACACGCCCGCCTGCAGGCCGTACCGCGAGTCGTTGGCCATCGCCAGAGCCTCGTCGAACTCCCGGTAACGGTTGACGGTCACGACCGGCCCGAAGACCTCCTGGCACTGCAGCCGCGCGGTGGCGGGCACCCCTTCGACGACGGCCGGCTTGAGCACGCCGTGGGCGTCGGTCTCACCACCGCAGAGCAGCTTGGCCCCGCCGGCGATGGCCTCGTCGATCCACTCCTTCACCCGTACGGTGTCGTCCCGCGAGATCAGCGAGGACACGTCGGTCCGCTCGTCCATGGGGTCGCCGAGAACGAGCCCCTCGACCCTGGCCACCAGAGCCTCGATGAAGCCGTCTGCCACGTCCTCGTGGACATAGATCCGCTGGGTGGAGATGCAGGACTGGCCGGCGTGCGAGAACCCGGCCGCGGCGGCCTTGGACGCCGCGGTCTTCCAGTCGCCGGGTGTGTCCACGATCAGCGGTGAATTGGAACCGAGTTCGAGCCGTACCTTCTTGCGCGCGGCCTTGGCCGCCATCGCCCAGCCCACCTCGGCCGACCCGGTGAAGGTCACATAGGCCACGTCGTCGTGGGTGGCGAGGGCATCGCCGACGACCGAGCCGCTGCCGGTGACCACATTGAGCCAGCCCCTGGGCACGCCGAGGCCCTGCAGCAGTTCGGCCAGCAGCAGCGCCGAGACCGGGGTCTGGGAAGCGGGCTTGAGCACCACCGGGCAACCCGCGGCCAAGGCGGGGGCCAGCTTGTGCGCGACCAGGTTGAGCGGGAAGTTGAACGGCGAGATCGCCGCCACCACCCCGACCGGAACCTTCAGCGTGAACGCGGTCTTTCCCTCCCCGGCCGTGCTCGCGTCCATCGGCACCAGGTGGCCCGCGAACCGGCGGGCCTCGGCGGCCGCGAACGCGAACGTCTCCAACGCGCGGGCGGCCTCCACCCGCGCGGTCCTGAGCGGCTTGGCGGACTCGAGGGCGATGGCCCGGGCGAAATGGTCCTGCCGGTCGTTGAGGGCCGCGGCGGTCTGCTCGAGCACCCGGATCCGATCCGCCCGGGAGAAGTCGTCCCGCTTCAGGGCCGCTGTGGCCGCGTTGACGGCGCGTACGACCTCGCGTTTCCCCGCAGCGGGCACCTGGGCGACCAACGCGCCGTCGTAGGGCGCGTGCACCTCGGCCATCCCGTGCTCGCCGGAGGGCACCCACTCACCGTTGATCAGCATGCCCGGCAGGGTGAAATGTGCGTCCATCGAGGGCCTCCTTCGCGCACCGCCGCACGACACTCCTCACCGGACGTTAAGCCGATAAACGTTCAGGTGCCATGTTCGGGGATCCGGGTAGGGACATCACAGGTCTCGCGGGGGGGACGTGATTTCTGCCACGATGGCGGAAAAGGAACGATCGCCCCCATCCCGGATGATCGTTCTTACGTCGGCCGACCGCGGTGACCCCGCGTCCCCGGCCCCGGGCGTAATGAAGGAGTGGCACGTGACCATCGACGCCGCGCACGACGCAACCGGTGTTCGACCTACCACCGAGCTGATCCAGTTGCTCACCCCCGAGGGAGAACGGGTCGAGCACCCGGACTATCCGTTGGATCTGACCCCCGACGAGGTCAGAGACCTCTACCGCGATCTCGTCATCGTCCGCCGCATCGACTTCGAGGCGGTCGCGCTGACCCGCCAGGGCGAGCTCGGCATCTGGGCCTCGTTGCTGGGCCAGGAGGCCGCCCAGGTCGGCTCCGGACGGGCACTGACCGCCGCCGACATGGTGTTCCCGACCTACCGCGAGCACGGGGTGGCATGGTGCCGAGGGATCGAACCGATCAATCTGCTAGGGCTGTTCCGCGGGGTGAACCACGGAGGTTGGGACCCGGCCAAGCACGGCTTCCACCTCTACACGATCGTCATCGGCAGCCAGACCCTGCATGCCACCGGCTATGCGATGGGCATCCAGCGCGACGGGGTGCTGGGCACGGAGAACGCCGCCGCGACGATCGCCTACTTCGGAGATGGCGCCACCTCACAGGGTGATGTCAACGAAGCCTTCGTATGGGCCTCGGTGTTCAACACCCCGGTGGTGTTCTTCTGCCAGAACAACCAGTGGGCGATCTCCGAGCC
>JAOPYO010000475.1 GCA_025964575.1 Actinomycetes bacterium | reverse complement strand
GCCCTGGCGGGCATCGTCTCGGCGTTCGCCGGCATCGTCCTGACCGCGCGTACGGGATCAGGGCAGCCGACCAGCGGCAGTGAGGGGCTGGAGCTCCAGTCGATCACCGCGGCGGCGCTCGGCGGCTGCGCGCTGAAGGGCGGTAAGGGCGGCATCGGTGGCACGCTGCTGGCGGTCCTGCTGCTCGGTGCCCTCAACAACGGGCTGAACGTCGTGGGCGTCAACACCTTCTGGCAGAACGTCGCCCAGGGCGCGCTGCTCGTCGTCGCAGTCGTCATCCAGCAGCGCCGCAGCGGTGAACGCGCCGTCGGCCTCCCCACCTGAGTACACCAAGAGCTGATCTCGTGTGATCCGGGAGGGTTGTAGGTCGTCGAGGACCCACAACCCTTCCGGATCATGGACGGATGGCGCGTCTGGTCAGGTGAAGGGGCTGTGGTGGGTGCCGTGCTCGGCGGCGATCACCTGCATGACCGCGTTGATCAGGGCCAGGTGGGTGAAGGCCTGCGGGAAGTTGCCGAGATGCCGCCCGCTGTGCGGGTCGATCTCCTCGGCGTACAGCTGCAGATGGCTGGCGTAGGACAGCAGCTTCTCGCAGAGGCTTTTGGCCCGTTCCAGCTCGCCGATGATCACGAGCGAGGACACCAGCCAGAACGAGCAGATGGTGAAGGTGCCCTCCTCACAGGCGAACCCGTCGTCGGTCTCCGCCGCGAGGTAGCGCAGCACCAGGTCGTCCTCGGTGAGCTCGTCGGCGATGGCCAGCACCGTTTCCCGGACCCGTTTGTCGTCCGGTGGCAGGAATCCGAGCAGCGGGATGAGCAGTACCGAGGCGTCCAGCGAGGTGGCACCATAGTGCGCGGTGAACACCCCACGCTCGTCCAGCGCATGCGCCAGCACGTCGGCGTGGATCTCGTCGGCCGCCGCCTGCCAGCGGGTCGCCCGCTTGTCGTCGCCGCGGATCCGGGCCAGCCGGGCGCCGCGGTCGGCCGCCACCCAGCAGAACACCTTCGATGAGGTGAAGTGCTGGGGGGCGCCACGGACCTCCCACATGCCGCAGTCGGGGTTGCGCCAGGCGGTCAGCGCGTCCTCGACCTGCTTGACGACGATCTTCCAGAGCCGATCGTCCAGCCGGTCCCGCTTGCGCACGAACAGGTAGATGGAGCCGATGATGGCGCCCCATACGTCGTGCTGGGTCTGTTTGTAGGCCTCGTTGCCGATGCGCACCGGCCGGGCCCCGTTGTACCCGGTCAGATGGTCCAGCGTCTCCTCGGGAAGCTCGGCCCGCCCGTCCACCCCGTACATGATCTGCAGTCGGCCGTTGGCGGCCTCGGCGACGTCGGTGATGAAGTAGAAGAAGTCGTTGGCCTCCCAGTCGTACCCCAGGGTGTAGAAGGCCCACAGCGCCATCGTCGAGTCACGGATCCAGGTGTAGCGGTAGTCCCAGTTCCGTTCGCCACCCGGGCACTCCGGCAGCGAGGTCGTCGCCGCGGCGGCCACCGCACCCGTCGGGGCGTAGGTCAGGCCCTTGAGGGTGAGCGCACTGCGCTGCAGGTGGCTTCGCCATGGATGGTCCGGAAAATCCCCTCGGTCCAGCCAGTGCTGCCAGTGGTGAACGGTCCAGAGCAACCGCTCCTGCGCCTCCGGATACGTACGAGGTGCCTCGTGCTGGCTCCACGCCAGCGCCACGAACCGCGACTCGCCCTCCTTGAGGAGCGTACGGGCGGTGGCGAGCGAGCCCTCGAAGCCCACGTTCAGGTCCGTGGTCAGCCTTAGGTTGATGCCGTTCCCGTGCGCGACCGCATCGTGGTAGCCGCTGGCGCCGTACTCCCATCGGCTAGGTGTACGGCCGTAGTCGAAGACCGGCATGCAGTCCAGCCGTACCTGCACCTGACCGTTGACACAACGCACCATCCGCAGCAGGACATGATCGGCGTCATAGTCGGTCGGTGCGCGCCGAGTCGTCTGGGATCGCTCGTCCTCGTGGTGCCATGGCCCCATGACCAGCGCGTCGGTCACGACCAGCCAGCCCCCACGTGTCCACCACGTGGTCTCCATGACCATCGTGCCCGGGATATAGCGCTGTGCAGCCGGCACCTCGACCCCCGCGGGGCCGACCCTGAAGTACCCGGCGTCCCGGTCGAGAATGGAGCCGAACACACTGGGTGAATCGATGCGCGGCAGGCACATCCATTCGACGTTCCCACTCGGCGCCACCAGTGCGGTGGTCTCGCAGTCCGACAGGAACCCATAGTCGGCGATCGGGGCGAACGGTTCGCCCGTGGTACCGCCGGTGACGAGTGGCCTCACGGCATCACCTCCTTCGTACATCAATGCCCCCCGATCATCCTGGGTATGACTTGGGTCGCGCGTGTTTCCGCGGCAATGTGTCTGGAATGTCCATATTGGAATAGACCACTATCCATGGGATGACCTGCGGAAACGTACAGTGGGTAACCGGGCGACGAACGATGGTCGACGTGGCGGGTACAGTCCCGCCCCAAGGGTGGATCCGGAGCGAAAAGGAGCTCCTCGTGCCGAAGTTCGTATATGGCTTCACAGAGGGACACAAGGACCTCAAGGACCTGCTGGGTGGCAAAGGCGCCAACCTGGCTGAGATGACCAATCTTGGCCTGCCGGTGCCTCCAGGGTTCACGATCACAACAGAGGCCTGTCGTCACTACCTCGAGCATGGGAACCTCCCGGAGGGCCTCGAGTCGGAGGTGAACCGGCATCTCAAGGCGCTCGAGACCCAGATGGGCAAGCGCCTGGGGCAGCCCGACGACCCGCTGCTGGTCTCGGTGCGCTCCGGCGCCAAGTTCTCCATGCCGGGGATGATGGAGACCGTTCTCAACATCGGCCTCAACGACGAGTCCGTCGCCGGCCTGGCGAAACAAGCCGGCAGCGGACCGGCAGGAGAGCGCTTCGCCTGGGACTCCTACCGGCGGCTCATCCAGATGTTCGGCAAGACCGTGCTGGACATCGATGGCGAACTGTTCGAGGCGGCCATCGATCGTCTGAAGCAGGTCAAGGGCACGGGCGACGACCTGGACCTCCAGGCCGAGGACCTTCAGGCGCTCGTCGAGAGCTACAAGGGAATCGTCCGCGAGCACGCCGGCCGGGAGTTCCCGACCGACCCTCGGGAGCAGATGGACCTGGCCATCAAGGCCGTGTTCGACTCGTGGAACGCGCCGCGGGCGATCCTCTACCGCAGGCAGGAGCGCATCCCGACCGATCTGGGTACGGCCGTGAACATCTGCTCCATGGTGTTCGGCAACCTCGGCATGGACTCGGGCACCGGGGTCGCGTTCACCCGTGACCCGGCCTCCGGCAACCAGGGGGTCTACGGCGACTACCTGCAGAACGCGCAGGGCGAGGACGTCGTGGCGGGCATCCGTAACACGGTGCCGCTCGCCGATCTCGAGGGCATCGACAAGCCCGCCTACGACGAGCTCATCGCGATCATGGAGAAGCTGGAGAACCACTACCACGATCTCTGCGACATCGAATTCACCGTCGAGCGCGGCAAACTGTGGATGCTGCAGACGCGGGTGGGCAAGCGGACCGCCGGCGCGGCGTTTCGCATCGCCGTCCAGCTGGTCGACCAGGGGCTCATCGATCTCGACGAGGCCGTCCGCAGGGTCACCGGTGACCAGCTCGCGCAGTTGATGTTCCCCCGGTTCGATGAGTCCGCGTCCGCCCGGCGGATCGCCAAGGGCATGAACGCCTCGCCCGGCGCGGCCGTGGGCAAGGTCGTGTTCACCTCGGAGGCCGCCGTGCGCGCCGTCGCGCAGGGCGAACAGGTCATCCTGGTCCGCAGGGAGACCAATCCCGACGACCTGACCGGCATGATCGCCGCACAGGGCGTGCTGACCTCGCGGGGCGGCAAGACCTCGCACGCCGCCGTGGTCGCCCGGGGCATGGGCAAGACCTGCGTCTGTGGTGCCGAGGAACTCGACGTCGACGTCAAAGCGCGCAAGGTCACCGGCCCTGACGGCCTCGTGATCGAGGAAGGCGACGTCATCTCCATCGACGGCACGTCGGGCGCGGTCTACCTCGGCGAGGTGCCCGTGGTGAACTCCCGGGTCGTGGAGTACTTCGAGGGGGACCTCGCATCGGAGGACGGGGACGAGCTCGTCCGGGCGGTGCGCCGCATCATGAGCCATGCGGACGGCCTGCGCCGGCTGCTCGTACGAGCCAACGCCGACAACCCCGAGGACTCGGCCCGGGCACGCCGGTTCGGGGCCCAGGGCATCGGGCTGTGCCGCACCGAGCACATGTTCTTGGGCGATCGGCGGCGACTGGTCGAGAATCTCGTCCTGGCCGAGGGCCCGGAGGATCGGCAGGCCGCGCTCGACGCGCTGGCTCCGCTGCAGAAGCAGGACTTCGTCGGGATCTTCGAGGCGATGGACGGGCTGCCGGTGACGATCCGGTTGATCGACCCGCCGCTCCACGAATTCCTCCCCGACTTGACCGAGTTGTCGGTCAAGGTCGCGCTGGCGCAGGCGACGCCGAACGGTGCCGACACCAAGGACCGAAAGCTGCTGGAGGCCGTCCGTAGGCTCCACGAACAGAACCCTATGCTCGGACTGCGGGGTGTGCGCCTCGGTTTGGTGATTCCTGGCCTCTTTGCGATGCAGGTAAAAGCGATCGCCGAAGCCGCGGCCGAGCGCAAGGCCGCCGGCGGCGACCCCAGGCCGGAGATCATGATTCCACTGGTCGGCGCCGTACAGGAACTGGAGGCGGCCCGGGACGAGGCCGAACAGGTTCTGGCGGAGGTCAAGCGGGAGACCGGCATCGACGTCCCGGCCCTGATCGGCACCATGATCGAGCTGCCCCGGGCCGCGCTCACCGCCGGTCAGATCGCCGAGGCCGCGGAGTTCTTCTCCTTCGGCACCAACGACCTCACCCAGACGACGTGGGGCTTCTCTCGCGACGACGTCGAGGCGGCCTTCTTCAGTCGCTACCTGGAGCTGGGCATCTTCGGCGTCTCGCCGTTCGAGACCCTCGATCGGGAAGGCGTCGGCCGGCTGGTCCGGATCGCGGTCGAAGAGGGCCGCAAGACCCGCCCGGACATCAAACTGGGCATCTGCGGGGAGCACGGTGGTGATCCGGATTCGGTGCACTTCTTCCACGAGGTCGGGTTGAACTACGTGTCCTGCTCGCCGTTCCGGATTCCCGTCGCCCGCCTGGAGGCGGCCCGGGCGGCCCTCCAGACCGGCGGCAGCGACAGCCGCTGACGCGATGTGAGAATGTCGGTGGAGCCGGGCAGGGCGGGCGGGGCGTAGACCCTCCTGCGCTGCCCGCTTCGAAACAAATGGCCGGGAGCATGAACCTGCACCACTCGCAGTGGCGTCTCACGTAACGTGAGGGGGACCATGACCGTGGAAGTGGAATTGCCTGAGTCCTTCGTGCCGGATGAACCGGCCACACGGAAGACACCCACACGTCGCAGGCCGCGACGGTGGTGGGTGTGGACCGTCCGGGTCGTCCTGTGCCTGATCGCCATCGTGGTGCTCACCCCGCTCGCGCTTGGCGCTCGGGTCTGGTACCAGGCCCGCCAGGACGAGCGCCCCAGCTCCGACGCGATCATCGTGCTCGGGGCCGCGCAGTACAACGGGACGCCGTCGCCGACGCTCCAGGCGCGTCTCCAGCACGCTCTCGATCTCTATCGGGAAAAGGTCGCCCCGGCCATCGTCACCGTGGGCAGCAAACAGCCCGGCGACAGGTTCACCGAGGCCGCGGCCGGGCGGAACTGGCTGATCGAGAAGGGCAAGGTCCCGTCGGACAAGGTCGTCTCGGTTCCGGAGGGCAAGGACACCCTGCAGTCCATGGAGGCCATCGGCAGGGTCTACAAGAAGCTCGGCTGGCATTCGGGCGTCATCGTCACCGACCCCTGGCACAGCCTGCGCTCCAAGACCATGGCGGGCGACAACGGCATCACGGCGGCCGCCTCGCCGACCCATAGCGGCCCCAGCGTGCAGACCCGGGATACCCAGTTCCACTACATCGTCCGGGAGACCGGAGGGCTGCTCTGGTACGGCACCTTCGGCCGTATCTACGGCGAGCAGTGACCCGACATAGCGGGCGATCAGCTGCAACAGGGACATTCGGATCTCACCGAGATGTCATGTCCGCCTTCTACGCTCGGATGAGATGACGAACTATTCACAGCACGACAGGGAGCGCTGGGCGCCAGAGCCGGCCAAGCGGCGTGACCGCACCGCCTTCGAACGCGACCGGGCGAGGGTGCTGCACAGTTCCGCGCTGCGCAGGCTGGCGGCCAAGACCCAGGTGGCGGCCCCCGGGGCGGACGACTTCCTGCGGACCCGGCTGACCCACTCGCTGGAGTGCGGCCAGATCGGCCGTGAGCTGGGCAAGTCCCTCGGTTGTGACCCGGACCTGGTCGAGACCGCGTGTCTGGCCCACGACATCGGGCATCCGCCGTTCGGCCACAACGGTGAGGCCGCGCTGGACATCGTCGCCGAGGGCTGCGGCGGGTTCGAGGGCAATGCGCAGAGCCTGCGCATCCTGACCCGGCTGGAGCCCAAATCCTTCGCCCCCGACGGTCGCAGCGTCGGCCTCAACCTGACCCGGGCCACACTGGACGCGTCGTTGAAGTACCCCTGGCCGAGGCCGGCCGCGGGCACCGGCAAGTTCGGGGTCTACACGGACGATTCCTCGGCCGCCGCCTGGATCCGGGAAGGGGTGACGGGGCTTCGCCAGTCGTTCGAAGCGCAGGTCATGGACTGGTCCGATGACATCGCCTACTCGGTCCACGATCTGGAGGACGCCCTGGTCTCCGGGCCGGTGTGCCTCGAGCAGCTCGCCGATCCGGTGGAGCGGCGGGCCGTCAGCGAGACGGCCGCCAAGATGTACGGCGCGTCCGCGGACGACTCCTACGGTGAGGCCGACGTCGCCGAGCTGGAGGAGCGTTTCGCGACGCTGCAGGCCCAGCCCTACTGGCCCAGGGCCTATGACGGTACGCCGCATACGCTCGCCGCGTTGAAGCACCTCACCAGCTGGTTGATCGGCCGGTTCTGCATGGCCGCCGAGGAGGCCACCCGGGCCGCGTACGGCCCAGGTCCGCTGACCCGTCACCGTGCCGACCTGATCGTTCCGCGCGCCACCCGGCTGGAGTGCTCCGTCCTCAAGGCCGTCACCGCCCATTACGTGTGGATCAGCCACGAGGTCACCCGGGCCCGGCAGCGCGAGCTGCTCATGGAGCTGGCCGGGCTGCTGATCGAGGGGGCCCCGGACACACTGGATCCGATCTTCCATATGGCCTATGCCGAGGCCAGGGACGAATCGGCACGGCTGCGGGTGGTGGTCGACCAGATCGCGTCGCTCACCGACACCTCCGCCATCGCCCGGCACCGACGCCTGACCACGGGCTGATCCTTGCCCAGCGGTATTCTGACTGCCAGGTTGGAAGGGACCGAGTGACACAGCGCACAGGAGGTCCATATGTCCAGCGAGGAGACCCATGTCATCGTCGGCGCGAGTCTGGCCGGGGCGA
Organism: Actinomycetes bacterium; assembly: GCA_025964575.1. GTDB lineage: Bacteria > Actinomycetota > Actinomycetes > Streptosporangiales > Streptosporangiaceae > Actinomadura_E. The sequence goes on along the minus strand of JAOPYO010000475.1, from coordinate 15,042 downwards.
AGGCCGCGGAGACGTTGCGTTCGGAGGGCTTTCAGGGCCGCGTCGTCCTGATCGGTGCTGAGCATGAACGCCCCTATGAGCGGCCGCCGCTGACCAAGGGCTTCCTGCTCAGCAAGGAACCGGCCGCGAAGGCCTACGTCCACGACGAGTCCTGGTACGAGCAGAACGGTGTCGAGCTTCGACTGGGCATGGCGGTGACCGCCATCGACCGGTCCGCCCACGAGGTACGGCTCGCCACGGGGAGCCCGCTGCGCTATGACAGGTTGCTGCTGACGACGGGAGCATCGCCGCGCAGGCTCCAAGTGCCCGGTGGTGAGCTGGAGGGCGTCCACTATGTCCGTACCCTCGAGGACTCGACCGAGCTGCGCCGGGCACTGGCTCACGGGGACCGGCGGGTCGCGGTCGTGGGCGCCGGCTGGATCGGCCTCGAGACCGCGGCGGCGGCCCTCGAGTACGGCAACCAGGTCGTGATCATCGAGCCCGAGGCCACGCCCCTGTTCCGGTCACTCGGCCCTGAGCTCGGTGAGGTCTTCGCGGACCTGCATCGGCGGCACGGCGTCGAACTCAGGCTTGGCGCGGGTGTCGCCGAGTTCCGCGGCATCAGCGGCGCGGTGACCTCCGTCGTGATCACCGGCGGCCAGGAGCTGCCCGCCGACCTGGTCATCGTCGGCGTCGGGGCCCGGCCCAACACCGAACTAGCCGAGACGGCCGGTTTGGAGATCGACAACGGGGTCGTCGTGGACGCCTCGCTGCGGACCTCCGACCCGGACATCTACGCCGCGGGCGATGTCGCGAACGGCTACCACCCGTTGCTCGGCCGGCACCTTCGCGTCGAGCACTGGGCCAACGCCCTCAACGGCGGACCGGCCGCAGCCCGGGCCATGCTCGGACAGGACGTCGTGTACGACCGGGTGCCGTTCTTCTTTACCGATCAGTACGAGCTCGGTATGGAGTTCTCCGGCGTGGTGGTGCCGGGTGAGTACGACGAGATCGCCTACCGGGGACACGTCGAGGCGCTGGAGTTCATCGCGTTCTGGTTGTCCGGTGGGCGGGTCGTCGCCGGTATGAACGTCAACGTCTGGGACGTTACGCCCGACATCCAGGCGCTGATCCGCTCGGGCAAGCCGATCGACCAGAACCAGCTCACCGACCTGGGTGTTCCACTGACCGACCTCCTCTGAGCCGGCGGCCGCGGTTCCGGTGTCCGCTTCTCGAACGTCACCGACGGGCTGAAGAGCCTTCCGGTCCGGGCCTCATCAAGGAGATCCTGGCTCCCGACAATGATCGGCTTTATTGGATCGTTGCGGGGGGATATGCGCAGGTCGGGTATGGTCTGGTCGGGTGAGCGTCGTTGATCAGGCCGGTTCTGTCCCGGGCGTGTCCCCTTACCGCAGTTTTGTCCGCGAAATGGTCACTTTTGGGTTGGTAGGCACCCTTGGCACGGTGATCACGTTCGCCGGGGCGAACCTGATGCGGACCTGGTTCTGGGACAGCCCGATGATCGGCGTGGTACTGCCGACGATGACCGCCACCCTGGTCTCCTATCTGCTGAACCGGCGCTGGACCTTCAAGAACACCGATAGCGACGGCTCTCGCCGCGAGATGGCGGTCTTCTTCGCACTGAACGGCGTCGGCATGGTCATTCAGACGTTGTGCATGGGATTCCGGTCCTACTCGCTCCATCTGGACGGTGCGGTCTCGTACAACGTCGCCATGGTGGTGGGCACTCTGCTAGGCGCCGTCTTCCGGTACTGGTCGTACCGGAAATGGGTCTTCATCCCTGTGGGTGTCTGACCGGTAGTTCTGGCTCGATCAGTGCAAAAAGTGACACACTCGGGAATCGGCTCGAGTGACATGAGGTCTTTGATGTTCGACAAGCGTCGGATCCGCAAGAACGGCCTCCCCGCCCAGGCGTTGGTCCTGTCCGCAAGGCCGCGAAACTCCAATATGAGCTCGGACAACACGGAGAGCTACGACTACGTCCTGGAGGTCCGGCCGGAGGGCCGGGCGCCGTTCCAGGCGCAGCTCCGCGAGAGGTTCTACATCATCGAGTCCAAGCCGAAAGAGGCGGACCTGGTGCAGGTGAAGTACGACCCCGAAAGCCTCAAGGTCATCTTCGACCTAGAGGGGGATCCGAGGTACGACGTCGAGGCCATGGAACGCCGCAGCGCGCAATTGAGATGGGAGAACTACAACCGGGCGCAGGGCGCGTCCATGCCGCCGGGGGTATTCTCCTTTACGGTGGCGCCCTCGGGGCCCGCGCCTTCCGGGCCCGCGCCCTCGGGATCGGCGGATGATCGGATCCAGGCGCTGGAACGACTGGCCCGCCTCCGTGACACCGGGGCGATCACCGCCGAGGAGTTCGAAACCCTTAAGGCCGACCTCATGAAGGGTTCCGCGTAGCGGTCCACTCCCAGGTCGCAGGGTGCCACGCTGGGAGCGCACACCCGGGTCAGCGATTGACCGGGTCGACGCGGCGGCCCTCCTGGTCGAAGATGAGGATCCGATCCAGGTCGACCGCCAGATGAACGGTGTCGCCCCGGTTGAGGCCCGGTCCTGAGCCGACCCGGAACACCAGGTCCGACCGGCGATGGTGGCCCTGGCCGGCCGGCGCCTGAGGCTCCACGGGCGGCTGCCGCATCCCCCACCAGGTAGAGGCCCGCCGGGGTGGCTCGGCGGGCCGCGACGGCGCCATGGCCAGATCCGGGTCGACCGACGGAATGCCGGCCTCGGCATGGGCCAGCCATTCGTGCCCGTGGAATTCCAGGGTGCGCAGCCGCCCGGACAGCAGCGGTCCTGGGTCCTGTGCGGTGCTCAAGGTGAGGGCGTCGGGGCGGATGCCGACGACCACCGGCTTGCCATGGCAGCCCATGAGTGAGGGCGCCCGGCGGTCCGTCCAGGGCACGCACAGCCGCTGGGGTCCGAGGTGGAGCAGGAGCCCCTCGCCCTGGATGGCCTGGGCGGTCGCCTGCAGCAGGTTCATCTGCGGTGAGCTGAGGAACGCGGAGACGAACATCGTGGCCGGGTCGGCGTACAGCTGCTGTGGGGTACCGACGTCCTGGAGAACGCCCTGGTCCATGATCGCGATGCGGTCGGCGAGGGTCAGTGCCTCGACCTGGTCGTGCGTGACGTAGATCGTCGTCGCCCCGAGAGCGCGGACCATCGAGCCGATCTCCATCCTCAGCTCGGCCCGGAGGGCCGCGTCGAGGCTGGACAAAGGCTCGTCCATCAGGAACACGGTCGGCTCGCGCACCATCGCCCGGCCCATCGCCACCCGCTGCCGCTGGCCGCCCGACAGCGTCGCCGGCCGCCGGTCGAGCATCGAGTCGATGCCCAGCGCGCGAGCCATTTCCACGACCCGCTCCCGGGTGGACGCGGAGTCGCCCTTCGCCATGTCCAGCGGAAACGACATGTTGCCGCGGACGCTCAGGTGAGGATAGAGGGCGCCGTTCTGGAAGATCATGGCGATGTTGCGGTCCTTGGGGGCCAGATCATTCGCATGGATGCCGCCCAGCCATAGATCACCCTGGCTGATCTCCTCAAGACCGGCGATCATCCGCAGGACGGTGGACTTTCCACAACCGGACGGACCGAGCAGGACGAACAGCTCGCCATCGCGCACGTGCAGGCGGAGCCTGTCCACGGCCTGATTCCCGCCGGGATAGGTCTTGCTCACCCCATCGAGGAGCACTTCGGTCACGACATCCACCTCTCGCACCCCCGAGATCCTGCGATTACATCGTTGTTATCTGGGTGATGTCCAGACTTTTCGCTGGGTATCCGGCAGGGAGGCAGATCGGGGATGGCCGGCTCTGGGGAGCGCCTCCGCTTTCGCCGCCGATCGGTTGCCTGCAACCCAGGGCAACATCTCTTTACGCCTCGCGGACCGGCTCCCCTCCGCACGAGCGCGAGTCTGCCTGGCCGATGTGTCGTTTGCGCCTGGAGTCAGGTTCGGCCACACTCCAGATGGCCTGGTGACGTCGATCTCATGGTGCTGTTTTGAATTTTCATTCAGTAAGTGGCTGGGACTCGCTGCTCGCTCTGGACAGCGATGTGCCGCGCGTGCGCGCAGGGGAGGGGGCGTCCCGGTGGCTGGTGGCTGCCCTGGCGGAGGAAGAAAGGCCGCCGGAGCCGTACGTCGTGAGGGCCTTCGCGCCGACGCCCCTCGCCGACGGGCCTGAGCGTCCCATCGTGGTCGATCAGACCAACCGGTCGGTGATCGTCGGTGAGCGGGTCGTGGTCAAGTGGTTCCTCGAGCCCGCGCTGAACGCCCGGGCGCCCGAATTGCTCGGCCACCTCTCCGACGTGGGTTTCCGGCACACGGCCGAGCCGTACGCCGCCGTCTTCTGGCGGGGCCGGTTGATCGCGCTGGTCACCGCGTACCTTCCCGGGGCACAGGACGGCTGGGACTGGTGCGTCGATGCGGTCATGGCCGGTGAGCCCGCGGCCGGCTTCGCCTCGGCCCTGGGCGAGCTGGCGGCAGACCTGCATGCGGCGCTGGCCACGCCGTCGAGCACCGAGCCGTCGCCGGTCAGCACCGCGGACGGTCGTGGCTGGCATCGGCGTGCGGAGCGGGCGGTGGCCGAGGCGGGCGCGCGCACCACGGGCGAGGACGGGCAGTGGCTGGAATTCCGCTCCGCGGAGCTGGTGGCCGGGATACGTGCGCTGACCGGCGCCGGCCGGACACCCGTGCTGCGCATCCACGGTGATCTGCACGTCGGGCAGATACTGAAATGGCGGGACGGGTACGCGGTCATCGACTTCGACGGCAATCCCACCCTCGACGGCTCCGGGGAGGAGCCGCAGCCCGCGGCACGGGACGTGGCCCAGCTGCTGACCAGCCTGGAGCACGTCGGCCAGATCGCGATCCGCCGCAGGGAGGCGGACCCCGCCGTCATGGCGGAATGGGTGCGAGGCGCGCGCAAGAACCTGCTGGCCGCCTACATGTCCAGGCTGGCCGGGCTCGGCCACGGCGAGCTGTTCGAGCCCCACTTGCTGCGCCCCTTCGAGATCGAGCAGGAGTGCCGCGAGCTGATCTACGCCGCCCGCTTCCTGCCCCGATGGACCTACGCTCCGATGGGCGTACTCAGGAGATGGTTCGGGTGAATCCGGAGCTGTTCCTGGCCGATCTCGAGGCCAAGCCGACCGCTCTGCGCGCGCTGGCGCAGGCCCTGGACGGTGACGACCCGTACGGCGGACTGCCCCGTGGCATCCGGCGGGTGGTCTTCCTGGGCATGGGCAGCTCCCGGTACGCCGCGCGGGTCGCCGCCCTGCGGCTGCGTGCCGCCGGGATCGACGCTGCCGCGGAGTACGCCTCCGCGGTCCCCTATCCGCCCACGCCCGGAACGCTGATCGTGGCGATCTCCGCCACCGGCGGCAGCCGGGAGACGCTGGACGCCCTGGAGGCCTACCGGGGACGCGCCCCCATCGTGGCGCTCACCAACGTGCCGGGCTCCCCGGTCACCGAGGGAGCCGACCTGGTCGTGCCGATGCTGGCGGGAGAGGAAAAGGGCGGCGTCGCGTGCCGCACCTTCCAGCACACTCTCGCGCTACTGCTGGCGCTGGTGTCCCGGCTGACCGATGGCGACGGGGTGGGAGGCCTGATCCTGCGCGCCGCCGATGCCACCGCCGACCTGCTGGACCGCCGAGGCGAGTGGCTCGGCCAGGCGCTCGACCTGCTTGACGGACCGCACGGCGTCTACGCGATCGCCCCGGTCGAACGGCTGTCGTCCGCCGACCAGTCCGCGCTGATGGTCCGGGAGGGCCCGCGCCGGGCCGCGACCGCCTGCGAGACCGGTGACTGGGCGCACGTGGACGTCTACCTCGCCAAGACCCTCGACTACCGGGCCCTGCTGTTCCCCGGTTCCCGCTACGACGAACAGGCGATGGACTGGATTCGCCGCCGCGGTTCCACCGTGCTGGCGGTCGGCGCCGACGTGCCCGGCGCCGCCGGGGTGATCCGCTACCGGGGCGACGCCGACCCGGAAGTGGCGCTGCTCACCGAGACTTTGGTCGCCGAACTCGTCGCCGCCCACTGGTGGACGGTCGGTTCCCCTGAGTGATCATGCGAGGCGATACAACTCGCGCACCCTACGCCGTCGGCTCGGCGGTTCGTCGGCGGAGGCGGCGCTGCGTATGGTGCGCGCTGCCGGGCGTACGCCTTGCCTGACATGCGTGTGCGTTCTCATTGCGGCCCGGATCTAGCGCGCATGACGGCATCGGTGTATTGCTCGGTGGTGAGATCATCGGTGACGATGCCGAGCTCGTGCAGCACTTCTCTAACGTCGTTGAGGGCCTGGTCGAGGTCGTCCTCATCTGCCATGGCTTCCAGCTCGATGAACGTGCCATCGATCTCTGGGACGGTGACGACCGTGGCGAGCATGTCCCGACCGGCGGCGGTGAACCGGTAGTTCGCGCAGTGCTTCTCGAACGCGACGATGTGCTCGACGCCGAGGGCGAGCAACACTGTGTCGATCACCTGGGCGTTGGCCACCTCCGTTTCGTGCTCGGGCTTGGAGCCGCTCGTGGCGTCCACGGCCGGCTCTTTGTACGTCACTAGGGTGCGTCGCCTACCGGCCGTTTCGACGACCCGCACCCGCAGCTCCCTGCCTTCTGTGGTGAGTTCACGCCCGGGCCGGTCGTAGTAGGTATCCCGGTAGACACTGATCTCCTCGTCGGCGCGGCGCCTCAACTGTGCGCGCAGCCCATCAGGGTCGCTCACCCTGGCCTTGAGCTCGGCCTCGATCACTTCGGCGGGCCCTTTCTCATGGGTGGCGAGCTTGGCGCCACTGGTCGTCAAAGTGGCGGCGGAAACCAGAGTGCAGGATGCCGTCCGCTGCGGCGGTGAGCTTGTAGAGGCTCGACCGGTGCCCCTCGGCGGAAGCACCGAAAGACGACAGATAGAGCGTGTCGTCGAAGCCCAGCATTCTCCACGTCGGGAGGGTGCCATACACCTTCGCCTGAAGATGGACATACGGATGATCGGTGAACTCGGCAAGACGCGACAGGGCAAGGCGGATGCCGGCCGCGAACGACTCAGTCGACTCCCCGATCTCAGCCGCCCTGATGGCGGTCGCCGGGGCGTCAGGATCCGAAAGGAGTACCCGCACCTGAACCGAGGACTTGCGGCGGGACAGCGGATCGCGCAACAGCGAGTCATTCAGCGCCATAAGGCCGAGTCCCCTCACAGCCAGAACGTTCACCTCTTCGGCCGTGGCAGTGTGCTCCTGCAACTCCTTGTTTGCCGCGGTCTGATCCGTGAACACACGTGAGATCTCAGCGTGGCCGAAAAGGATGCTTGAGGAACTGGCGTGTGCCGGCGCGAGGCCGAGCAGTAGGCGCGCATCATCGGGCATCACCAGACCTTCGGCGAGGCGCTCGAACACGTCCAGCCGGGTCACCTGACGGCGTCCATTGATGATCTCGTTGACGCGACCTTGCCCCATGCCGATGGCAGTAGCGAGGCGGGCTCGGCTGGCCCCGCTGTACTGCTGAGCGATGCGCAGGAGCGCGGAGACGTCACGCGCGCGCAGAGCCACGTGGACCGCCGGTTGCCGCCACGCCGCAGCCGGAAGGTGGACAGGACCGAACCTTGGGGTTTCCATGTCACCGTGAGAGTGACCTGCACACCCGTCGACGTACCCGAGCAGATCGCGAAGGCCATGTACGAATACCTGGACCGGCTCGGATTGGTCTTCGGCTGCTTCGACTTCGCCGTAGACAAAGGCCGACAGTGGCACTGGATCGAGTGCAACCCTAACGGGCAGTGGGGATTCTTGCCGGACTCCGACCACATCGCAGATACCTTCGCCGCGCTGCTGCAGGCAGGATGACACCATGAGTACCCCAGCCGTCACCAGCCCGGATATCGACACCGCGGCGGCACCGCTGCGCCGCGCGCTGGCGGGTCAGCTCACAGGCGAAGGACTGCTGGTCGATCCCGCCTGGCGGAGCGCGGTTGAGACCGTGCCCCGGCACCGGTTCGTTCCCGGCTTCTACCTCCGAGCCGCACATCGGTCCGGCGACGGCCTGCCTGTATGGGAGCCCGTCACCGTGCAGACTGACCGTGACCGCTGGCTGGAAGCCGCCTACACGGATCAGACACTGATCACTCAGTTCGATGGCGACGAACCCGACTGGAACCACCCCACGCCCCGTACCGGCGGGGCACCCACCTCCTCCTCGACGCTGCCGTCCCTGGTCGTACGGATGTGGGCCGACGCTGACCTGTGTGACGGGCACACCGTACTGGAGATCGGAACTGGAACCGGCTACTCCACCGCGCTGGCCTGCGAACGACTCGGCGACTCGGGCTCGGTCACCTCCATCGACATCGACCCGCACCGGCTCGACGAGGCAGCGTCCGCGCTCCACGGCTGCGGCTACAGCCCCGGCCTGGCGGCCGCTGACGGGCTGTACGGGTACCGGCCGTACAGCCCCTACGACCGGGTCGTGGCCGCCTGCTCGGTGCGCACCATCCCCGACACCTGGCTCGCGCAGACCAGGCCAGGTGGGAAGATCCTCACGACGCTGAGCGGCTGGCTGTACGGCTACGCTCGGGTGCTCCTCACAGTGCAACGCGACGACACCGCCGAAGGGCCACTGCTGCCCGGCACTGTCTCGTTCATGGCCGCGCGCACCCAGAACCCGCCCGCATTCGGCAATCCCGCCCACTGGGCCACCCTCACCCGCGACGCCGACCCGCGTCCGGCCCGGCACAACCCCGACCGGCTCACCGAACCGACCAGCGAGAGCTTCTTCGCACGTTTCCTCGCTCAACTCGCCGCCCCGAACGCGCAGCTGGGCACCGTCGGCGACACCGTGCACCTCATCGACGTCACCACCGGATCTGCGGCGACCCTCACGCCCGTCGACGGCGTCTGGCAGGCGCGGCAATCCGGACCTGCCCAGATATGGGATGCCATCGAGACCGCCTTGGACGCCTGGGACGAGGCGGGCAAGCCCGGCCCGGGATCCTTCCACATGCAGATCAGTCGACAACAGCAGAGCATCCGCCACCCGACCGCTCAAGGGCTGTCATTCACCCTTCCCTGACGACATCTCCCGCTGTCTGGATCACGCTGAGGTTCGGGGTCGGAGGGGGTTGCCGGTGGCCTGGCGGGCGTAGTCGAGGATCAGCTCGGCGGCCTCGGCCGGTCCGATCAGCGGATGGCGGGCGACGATGCGATAGCCATAGGCATCTTCCAGCGCCACGAGGTTGCGGGCGATGGTCAGCGAGTCGCCGGCCAGGGTGAAGACCCCGTGGGTCGCGCCGGTCTCCAGGATCAGCTGGTACATCGAGACCTGCCGGTCATAGAGCGTGGTGAGCAGAGTGGCGTAGACCCGGTTGCGTCCTGCGGCGCCGCCGAGTTCGTTGAGCAGCCGTACGTCGGGGTCGTCGGGACCGTCGGGCAGCCCGGACCGGACCGTCGCCACCAGCTTCTCGACCGGATCCGAGACACGTGCGATCTTCTTCAGCCGCAGGTCGTAGAAGCGCTCCATGCCGGCGTGGTGCGCCTCGAGCAGCAGATCGCTGAGCTCCGGGTAGTGGTAGAGCACCGCGCCCGAGGTCAGTCCGGCCTGCTCGGCGACCTGGTTGAGATGAACCCCGTCGGTGCCGTGCTGGATCATCGCCCGGCGGGCGGCCTCGATGAGGTCCTGACGCCGCTCGGCGCGGCTCTTGCGCGTAGCCATGCTCACCCGCCTTCAACAGCTACCTCAGCCGAACAAAGCCCATTCTGGCTGGCTATTGACGTCTGCAGGGCGAGCGTAATTGAATCATCCTTCAACAAACAAGCGTACCTACGGAGCCGTGATGGCCGACCAGCCCCTGACGATCCTGTTCACGCCGGAGAGCGCCTACGGGCCGACCAACAACTGTGTCGGCATTGGCGACGTGCTGCGCCGCCGTGGCCACCGGGTCGTGTTCGCCGCCGAGGCCTCCTGGAAGGGCAAGCTGGCGCCGCTCGGCTTCGAGGAGGATCTGGTCGATCTGGCGGAACCCTCCAGTGAGGAGCAGGACGCCGGCCAGTTCTGGAAGGACTTCATCCGCGACACCGCACCGGAGTTCCGCAAGCCGACCATCGAGCAGCTGGACACCTGGATCAAGCCGGTCTGGGAAGAGCTCATCACCGGTGCCCGTTACTGCGAGCCGCGGCTTCGCGAGATCATCGCCAGGGTCCGGCCCGACGTCATCGTCGAGGACAACGTGGTCTGCTTCCCGGCCCTGATGACGGCCGGGGTGCCGTTCGTGCGGATCGTGTCGTGCAACCCCCTCGAGGTGAAGGGGCCCGGCGTCCCGCCGGCGTTCTCGGGTTACCCGATCGCCGACCGGATCGGCTGGCCGGAGTTCCTGGCGGAGTACGACCGTACGCACCGGGAGCTCTGGACGGAGTTCAACGCGTGGGTGATCGAGCAGGGGGCGCCGCCGCTACCGGATCTGGAGTTCATCCATGAGGGCGCGGCCAACCTCTACGTCTTTCCCGAGATAGCCGACTACACCGAGGCCCGGCCGCTCGGCGAGAGCTGGCATCGGCTCGATTCCTCGGTCCGTGAGACCGACGACTCCTTCGAGCTGCCCGCAGAGCTGGAGGGCGACGGGCCGCTGATCTACTTCTCGCTCGGCTCGCTGGGCTCGGCCGATGTGGAGCTCATGCGCCGGGTGATCGCCGGCCTGGCGTCGACGCCGTACCGCTACATCGTCTCGAAGGGTCCGCTGCACGCCGAGATCGAGCTGGCGGGCAACATGTGGGGCGCCGAATTCGTGCCACAGACGAAGGTCATCCCGCTGGTCGATCTCGTCATCACGCACGGCGGCAACAACACCACCACCGAGGCCCTGCACTTCGGCAAGCCCATGATCTGCCTGCCGCTCTTCTGGGACCAGTACGACAACGCCCAGCGCGTCCACGAGCTCGGCTACGGCGTACGGCTCGACACGTACACCTTCACCGACGCCGAGCTGCACGGCGCACTGGACAAGCTGCTGAGCGCCTCCGGGCTGCGGGACGAGCTGGCCGCCGCGGGTGCGGAGATCCGCCGGCGCGACGGCGTCCGGCGGGCCGCGGACCTCATCGAGCAGGCCGCCCGATGAGCTCTCGTGTTCTGATCAACCCGGCGACCGGCGAGGCCGTGGCCGAGGTCCCCGACAGCTCGCCGCAGGACGTCCCGGCGGTCGTCGCGCAGGCCCGCGAGGCGTACGAGACCTGGCGCGAGACGACACCGGGGGAGAGGGCCCGGGTGCTGCTCCGGCTGGCCGACCTGGTCGAGGCCGACTCCGGCGAGCTGACCCGGCTGGAGGTCGAGGAGACCGGCAAGCCGGCGCCGGTGTTCCGGGACGGCGAACTGCCGTTCGCCGTCGACAACCTGCGCTACTTCGCGGGTGCCGCCCGTTCTCTGGAGGGCAGCGGCGCGGGCGTGCTCAGTGCCGGTTACACCTCGGTGCTGCTGCGCCGTCCGATCGGCGTGGTCGGCTCCATCTCGCCCTGGAACTTCCCGTTGGTCATGGCGATCTGGAAGATCGGCCCCGCGATCGCCGCCGGGAACGCCGTCGTCATCAAGCCCGCCCCGCAGACCCCGCGGACCACGCTGCGGCTCGCGGAGCTGATCGAGAAGGCGGGGGCGCCGCACGGCCTGGTGCAGGTCCTCACGGGAGCCGCCGACGTCGGTTCCGCCCTGGTCACGGACCCGGGCGTCGACATGGTCAGCGTCACCGGTTCCACCGAGACCGGCCGCGCCGTCATGCGCGGGGCCGTCGACACCGTCAAGCGGGTCCACCTGGAGCTCGGCGGCAAGGCGCCCGCGCTGGTCTTCGCCGATGCCGACCTGGAGTCCATGGCGGCAGGCGTGGCGATGGGCACGACCTACAACACCGGGCAGGACTGCACGGCCGCGACCAGGGTCTACGTGGACCGTGCTCGCTATGACGAGGCCGTGGACGCGCTGCGTTCGGTGCTGGGCGCGGTGGCCCCGGGCGACCCGTGGGCGGAGGGCACCGACATCGGCCCGCTCATTTCGGCGGCGCACCGGGACCGGGTGCACGGCTTCGTGACCCGAGCGGTGGCGGACGGGGCCGAGGTGCTGTGCGGTGGTGCTCCGCTGGACCGGCCCGGGTTCTACTATCCGCCGACCCTGATCGCCGGTGCCGGCCAGGACAGCGAGATCGTGCAGGGAGAGGTCTTCGGGCCCGTGCTGGTCGTGCTCCCGTTCGACGGCGAGGACGAGGCCGTACGGCTCGCCAACGACACGCCGTACGGCCTCGCCTCGTCGGTGTGGTCGTCCGACGTCTCCCGTGCTCTACGGGTGGCGCACCGCCTCGACGTCGGTGTGACCTGGATCAACGACCATCTGCCGATCGCCTCCGAGGCGCCGCACGGCGGCGTCAAGGGCAGCGGCTTCGGTAAGGACATGAGCCAGGAGGCGGTTCAGGAGTACTCCGTCACCCGGCATCTGATGATCAAGCACGCCGCGCCGCAACCTCGCGACTCCTTCCGGCCGGCCTGACCAGGTGTCCTGCGCCTCCCACGCCGAATCGCCATGAAGGCGAGGGGCCACGACACCGAGAGGAGGGATAAGCCCATGATCACCGCGCTTGTGTCCTCCGGGGGCGCGGACCACGTCTGACCCCGGAGCGGACAGGAGCCTTCACCGGAGCGTGCCTTGACCGTGAAACAGAACGACCTGACCATACGTCCGATCACCGGACGCGAAGAACTCGACCTCTTCTCCCAACTGCCCTACGCACTCAACGAGGAACTGGCGGACGACCTCGCCGGCGGCCGCCGCCGACCGGAATGGATGTGGGTCGCCCTGCGCGGTGACCACCTGCTGGCCAGGGCTGCCTGGTGGAGCCGAACAGGAGATGACATACCGCTCCTCTTGGATATTCTCGACATCGATGACAGTGCCTCGGCACCCGATCGTATGGATATCGGGGTGCGACTGGTCCACACTGCCATGGCCAAGATCCTCCCCGTCGGGGCACGTCCGCCCGAGTACAGCCGTTTCGTCCCGCCCAACTGGCGGGAGAGCGCGGTGACCAGACAAGCCGTCGAGGATCGCATGGCGGTGCTGGAACGGATCGGTGCCCGGCTGTTCGTTGAACGGCTGCGTCTGGAATGGCGTCCCGGGTCGCCGGTTCCCGAGCCAAGCAGGCGCCTTGTGTTCCGGCCGGTCCACGATGCCGAGGAACTCTTGACCCTGATGGCCTGGGTTCTGGACGGGACGTTGGATGCGCATGGCCGTGACGATCTGACCCGGATGTCCGTGCGCGAAACGGCGGTCAGACATTACGAGGACGAGCTCGCGCGTTACACGAGCCCGAAGGACTGGTGGCGGATCGCGACACTGCCTGAGGGGGACCCTGTGGGGTTCGTGATCCCGGCCCGCAACAACTACAACCCGATCATTGCCTACCTCGCGGTTCTCCCTGTGCACCGCGGCAACGGCTACATCGACGACATCCTGGCGGAGGGCACCCGCGTCCTCGCTGAGCAGGATGTCCCCCGTATCCGGGCGTCCACCGACCTCGGCAACACTCCTATGGCGAACGCCTTCCGGCGCGCTGGATACGTCAATTTCGAACGCGAGATCAACATGACCTGGAGTTGACCGAGCAGGGGCGAGGACACCGCAAAGGGCGTCCTCGCCCACCTTCGGATCGAGTGAACTACATCGCACCAGCGGCGCTGGAATGCAACACACACCGCTCTCATCATCGCGAACGTGGCACTGGCAACAGACCTGCTCAAAGACCGCACGGGTCTCACCGCACACGGCCTCTGCGGACACAAGCCGCACCGAGGCAAAGGAAGTGGACGCCGGCTGAGCCTCCCGTGGGGGTGCCCGTGCCGCAGCCGCGGGACGGGCACCACCCACGGGGTCCGGTCACGTTGCCTACAGCTGGGTGCGAGCCTCCTCAACCTGGCGCATGACGCCCTGAGCGCCGCTGGCCTCAGCGATTGAGCTCGCCTCCTCGATCAGCCGCAGAGCCTCGTCGCGACGACCCTCGCCGGCGGCGATGTAGGCCAGCCTAACCAGATTTGCGGCAACGCCAGGTAGGAACCCGATCTCCCGGCGAAGCCGCACCGACTCCTCCAACCACTCACGCGCCGCGCTCAAGCGGCCGGCGGTGTGCTCCGCAATGCCCAGGTGCCGAACCGCGTAGGACATCGTCAGCTTGTCGCCGACCTGCGTCGCAAGCTCATGTGATCGTTCAAGAGCGGGAACCGACTCGCCCTCGCCGCGCACGTTCCCGAGCATCTGATAGAGCTCGGTCGAACGCTGGAACAACTCCAACTCGTGCGGGTCCTCGTTTCCCTCCTCAAGGAAACGTGCATGAATGACCCGGCCACGGGCCAGGGCGAGATCGGCCTCGACTGCGTTCAACTCCCGCTCGGCTATCGCCAGGGCGCCGGCATCGCCACCGAAAACGGCCCGTTCGTAGAGCAGCCTGGCCCGTTCGATTCGTTCTTCCGCACTCATCCTGGCCCTGTCCATCGGATCCGTCTGTTGCGTCGGACATCGCGGAGAGCTCACCCGGGTGCCTCGCCCTACATCCGAGCCGCGAGTTTGACGTCCAAGGGCGGCCCGGGAGCCCAGGCAGACGCCCGCTCATGCCCCGACTCGCGGCGTTCCGCACCTCAGCCGACACGCCACCTATCTCCGCGTCTACGTGTACCTGGCTCTGCACTTGAACCCGTACGGCAGCACCCGGTCAAGATCACGATACCCCGGGAGACTCCGTGACCTGGACGTCATCAGCTTCGCTGAGCCAAGACACCTGCGGTCTCGGCTCCTACCTCCGACGGGCAATATCGATCATGTGTTCGGTTTTTGTCGGTGGGTGTTGTTAGCGTTACGGTATGTGGTCGGCCGGGGATCTGTGTGCCGCCTCTACCGGGGAGCTGGTGGAGGGGGTGTGCGCTGCGCTGGGTGAGCTGGCTGTCCGGCAGGCCCCGGACTCGGCTGCCGGGTGTTTGGAGCTGGCCGGGCGGTTGGGTAGGGGCCTGGATCTGGGTGAGACGGCGCTGGCGGGCTTGCTGG